>CAMPJY010000094.1 GCA_946887025.1 uncultured Salinimicrobium sp. | reverse complement strand
GTTATTTCCGGGAATGAAACGGTGGTAGTTCAGTACATGGCCAGCTGGTGTGGGAACTGTCGAGTGATGAAGCCGAAGTTCAAAAAACTTGCTGGTGAGAATGAAAATGCGGTTTTCCTGTTGGTGGATGCTGAAAAGAATCCGGATTCGAGAAAACTAGCCAAGGTCGACAACCTGCCTACCTTCGCCGCCTTTAAGAATGGTGTTTTGGTGAATCAGGTACAGACCAATAAATTCGAACTTTTAAAAGATCTTGTAGATGAAGTTACCAGTAATTAGACATCTCCAGAAGAACGCGGAGGTTGAAAAACTGGAACATACCCTGGAGGTATTGGAAAGTTTTTGCGAGCACCGGTCTGTAAGTGAACAGGAGATGGATGTGATTGGAGAGCTTATTACCAATATTTGCGGAGCTATCGAGGTTCACAAAATGATCGAAGACGGTATGCCGGAACGTGACGCGGCAAACAATTTTGTTAAAAAGGTACTAGGTTCGATAGACAAATAGAACTTATTGTATCTACTCATATGAGGGGCTGCTTTTTTAAATAGAGCAGCCCCTCTTGTTTTATGAAATAATTAGTAATAAACTTGCTTTTTAAATTATAAATTTAAGATTCCAAATAACCAACACGAGGAGTTTATGTCACAAATAACGTTAAAAGGTAAACCGGTAACTACTTATGGACACCTACCGGAGATCGGGGAAAAGGCTCCCCACTTCGAACTCATAAAATCTGATTTAACCACTGCCACTCTCCAGGACTATAAAGGGAAGAGGGTGATAATGAACATTTTTCCAAGTATAGACACCAATGTCTGTGCGACTTCGGTGAGGAATTTCAATGAGAAAGCCACAGGACTTAAGAACACTGTAGTTCTTTGCATATCGAGGGATCTACCTTTTGCGCAGCAGCGATTTGTGGATGATGAAGAGCTGGAAAATGTGGTTAACCTTTCGGACTATAAAGAACGAAATTTTGGAAAGGATTATGGGTTGGAAATCCTCGATGGACCTCTGGAAGGCCTGCTTTCCCGGGTGGTCATTGTGGTGGATGAGAATTCAAAGATCCTCCACACCGAGCAGGTGAAAGAGATCGGGGAGGAACCCGATTATCTCGAGGCGCTCAAACCATTGTTATAATATGTATGAATTCATCACCGGCCGTATTCGTGGAGGTGGTTATGCAATAAAAGGAGCCTGGCTCCTGATAAAAAACGAACCCAGCATCCAGGTCCAGCTTTGTATTTCCATAGCCGTGACCATTGCCGGGTTTTATTTTGATATCACCGCAACGGAATGGATGTGTCAGCTCTTAGCCATAGGCCTGGTAATGGCTGCGGAAGGATTGAACACCGCGACTGAAAAGATCGCGGATTTTATGCATCCGGACTTTCATAACAAGATCGGCGAAATAAAAGACGTGGCCGCGGGGGCGGTTTTCTTCGCCGCCCTGATTGCCACTATTGTGGGGATCATCATATATTTTCCGTATATTTTCTACACGGTCTGATCTTTCAACGACTGGTCCCTACTCAGGGAAAAGAGCCTCTCCGCTTTGAACTCCGTTAAATCTCCATAGATTATCACTTTTCTTTATATTAGATGGACCTAATTTGTATTTTTGTCCAAATCGCAGTTCCACTATGGCTAAAAAAGCAACGAGTAAAAAAGTAAAGCAACCCTCAGTTCCCAAAGCTCCTTTTAAACTTTCCCGAAAAACCAAGGTGATCCTGGGGAGTTTTCTTGCTTTTTTCGGACTGGCTCTTTTGCTTGCTTTTGTTTCTTTTCTGCTGAACTGGAAAACCGATCAAAGTGTACTGGGCCAGTTGGGAAATCGCGAGGCGGAAGCTGAGAATCTGCTCAACAAGTTTGGAGCCAGCATCAGCAATTTCTTTATCTACGATGGTTTCGGGATAGCAGCCTTCGCTTTGGCTATCCTGGTTACCTTAACAGGAATTTACCTGTTCTTCAATCTCAATAAAAATACGCTGCGGCGCTTCTGGTTCTGGGGTCTTGCGGTAATGCTGTGGTTATCTGTCACCCTCGGTTTTTTTGCCAGTGTGAATCCTTTACTGGGAGGTACCGTAGGATTTGAAGTTAACGATTACCTACAGGATTATCTTGGCTTCACAGGAACCATTCTGCTTTTAGGATTTTTGCTGGTTGTCTATCTGGTAGCGCGTTTGGATATAACTCCGGAAAAAATTGGGGATCTATTCAAGCGTACCAGAAAAGAAATCTCTGAAGATTTTCGCACTTCCCCGGTAACCTCTCCTGCATATGAGGAAACTGAAGAGGAGGTTGTGGAACAGACCCATAAGGAGACATCACCAACTCCGTCTGCTCCTCCTGCCAAAGAGAAGGTTTGGGAAAATTCAGAAGAAAAACCCAAAGTGGAATCTATGCTCATCCGATCTGAAGAAGATCCGGATGATGTTGAAATGGAGGTTTCAACTGCCGTGGAGGAAGAAGTCGAAGAAGGCCTTAGTGAGAAGCTGGTGAAAGATTTTGGCGAATTCGATCCTACCCTGGAATTGAAAAATTACCGCTTCCCTACCCTTGAATTGTTGAGGGACTACAATCTGAATGGTGGCGGGATCACCATCAATCAGGAGGAACTGGAGGAAAACAAGAACAGGATCGTCGATACGCTTAAGAATTACAAGATAGACATCGCCCAGATCAAGGCGACCGTTGGTCCCACCGTCACCCTTTATGAAATAATTCCGGAAGCCGGGATAAGGATCTCCAAGATCAAAAGCCTTGAGGATGATATTGCCCTTTCCCTTTCGGCCCTTGGGATTAGGATTATTGCCCCTATCCCTGGAAAAGGAACCATAGGGATCGAGGTGCCAAATAAAAACGCCACCATGGTTTCCATGCGTTCCGTAATTGCTTCCCCGAAATTCAGGAATGCGGAAATGGAACTGCCCATGGCGCTTGGAAAAACCATCTCCAATGAAACCTTTGTGGTCGACCTCGCCAAAATGCCCCACCTTTTAATGGCAGGAGCCACGGGACAGGGAAAATCGGTCGGTCTGAACGCCATACTTACCTCCTTGCTTTATAGCAAACATCCGGCGGAAGTGAAGTTTGTATTGGTAGATCCCAAAAAAGTGGAACTTACCCTTTTCAACAAGATTGAGAGACATTATCTCGCAAAACTTCCGGATACCGAGGAAGCCATTATCACCGACAATACCAAGGTTATCAATACCCTAAATTCGCTTTGTATCGAAATGGATAATCGTTACGAATTGCTAAAGGATGCGATGGTACGGAATATCAAGGAGTACAATACAAAGTTTAAGGCCAGAAAATTAAATCCTGAGCACGGACATAAATTCCTGCCCTATATAGTTCTGGTGGTTGATGAATTTGCCGACCTCATTATGACGGCAGGAAAAGAAGTAGAAACCCCTATCGCCCGACTTGCCCAGCTGGCAAGGGCTATTGGGATTCACCTGATTATCGCTACCCAGAGACCTTCCGTAAATGTTATTACGGGTATCATTAAAGCCAACTTCCCGGCAAGGATAGCTTTTAGGGTGACCTCCAAAATAGATTCCCGAACCATTCTTGACAGTCAGGGTGCCGACCAGCTGATCGGGAAAGGGGACATGCTTTTTACCCAGGGGAATAATCTGATCCGTCTGCAATGTGCCTTTGTGGATACCCCCGAAGTCGATAAGATTACCGAATACATCGGCTCCCAGAAAGCATATCCGGATGCACATCATCTACCGGAGTACAGTGGGGATGAAAATGGCACAAGTCTTGATATTGATGTTGGCGACCGAGACCAGCGATTCCGGGAAGCCGCAGAGGTGGTAGTAGTGGCGCAACAAGGATCAGCCTCTTTACTTCAACGGAAACTTAAACTGGGATACAATCGTGCAGGAAGACTGATAGATCAGCTCGAAGCTGCGGGAGTTGTAGGCCCTTTCGAAGGAAGTAAAGCCCGCCAGGTATTAATTCAGGATATAGCCGCTCTCGATCAGCTATTAGAAGAATAAGAAAAAGAAAAAAATGAAAAAGATTGTATTAATGCTTGCCCTCTTTTCGGTAATGATGGTAAACGCACAGAATGCCGATCAGGCAAAGAAGTTTTTGAACGAGGTTTCCGCCAAAGTGGAAAGCTATGATAACATGTTGATCGATTTCAAGTATAGCCTGGAAAACAATGCAGAAAACGTAAAGCATGAAACGCGCGGGGACGTAAGCCTGGAAGGGGAAAAATACGTGTTGAACATCATGGGGACCACCCGTATTTTTGACGGAAAAAAACTTTACACGATCATCCCTGAAGACCAGGAAATAAATATTTCCGACTATGATCCTTCAAAAGATGATAATATCACCCCGTCCAAGATGCTTACCTTTTACAATGAAGGCTATACCTATGCATGGGACATCACCCAGGATGTAAACGGAAGAAAGATCCAGTATATTAAATTAACTCCCATCGATTCCAATGCGGAAGTGAAAACCATTCTTTTGGGAATCGACAAGCAGACAAAACACATTTATAACCTCATCCAGACGCAGGAAAATGGTACCAAGATCACCATTACCGTGAAGAGTTTTAAAACAAATCAGCCCTTACCGGAGACCCTGTTTGTTTTCAAGGAAGATCGTTATAAGGATTTCTACATAAACCGACTGAACTAGTTGAAAATACTTGACAGGTACATATTAACCAGTTACCTAAAAACGTTTTTAGCGGTTTTTATAATTTTAATGTTCATTTTCGTACTCCAGACCATCTGGTTGTACATAGGCGAACTTGCAGGGAAGGATCTTGACACAGCAATCATACTCAAGTTCCTTCTCTACTTTTCGCCAAAGCTGGTGCCGCTGGTACTCCCGCTCACCATTCTGCTTACCTCCATCATGACCTTCGGGAACTTTGCGGAGAATTACGAATTTGCCGCCATGAAGTCCTCGGGAATCTCATTACAACGTGCCATGTCGTCCCTCACTATCTTTATTCTACTGGTGAGTGTCCTGGCTTTCTTTTTTGCAAACAATGTCATTCCTGCCTCAGAATACAAATCCATAAACCTTCGAAAGAATATTGCCCAGCTGAAGCCTGCCATGGCTATTTCAGAAGGGGTTTTCAACGATATCGGGAATATCAACATCAAGGTGGATGAGAAACACGGGCCAAAGGACCAGTACCTTTCCAACGTTATCATTCATAAAAAATCCCCCCGCAGCAATGGCAATTTCACCGTTATTAAAGCCAAGGAGGGAGAACTCGTGGGAAGCACCGATTCCAATATCCTTTCCCTGATCCTCAAGGACGGGAATTACTATGATGAGGTCAGACCTACTTCCCCGGGCGCCAGAAAGGATAAGCCTTTTGCCAAAAGTTATTTCGAGGAGTACACCATCAACATAGATCTTTCAGATTTTAATAATGTGGACCTGGATGAGGAGAACTACAGCAATTCCCATAATATGCTGAAGATTTCTGAACTTACGAAGACCATAGATTCCTTTTCGACGGCCTATAATCAGGACATTGACCAATTCTCCAGTAACCTGATCAGCCGCACCGGCATACGCTCTTTAGGCAGTGGGATCGAACCGGTCGATACGGTAGATACGGAGATAGAGGAAACAATTTTGGAGCTCTATGAGCCGTACCGGGCTTCCCAGATAGTCAATCTTGCCCAGGGTAATGTCAATGGAACAGTGACTACTTTAGAAGCTAAGAAAACCCTGTTCAGGAAAACGGAAGAACGGCTTAATAAATTTGAGATAGCCCTTCACGAAAAATATGTTTTGGGCTTTGCCTGCGTAATCCTGTTTTTTGTTGGCGCACCCCTGGGTGCTATTATCCGGAAGGGAGGCATGGGATTACCCATGGTTATTGCTGTCCTGCTGTTCCTCACTTATCACTTTATTGGGATCTTTGCCAAAAACAGCGCCGAGAACGGCACTGTAAGCCCTTTTCTCGCATCCTGGCTCTCCACCCTTATCATGTTGCCCCTGGGGATTTATCTCACCCACAGGGCGACCACAGATCAGGGGCTTTTCACTTTCAGTTCCTTTTTTGAACCATTTAAAAAGATCCTGAAAAAAGCAGGGATCATGGGGCGAAGTGAATCAGAATAAATATCTTTGCATTCTGAAATAACAAGCTAATCATGGTCAAGCAAACACCTCTGAAACTGCACAGCATAAAAGAAGCAATCGACGACATAAGAGCCGGAAAAGTGGTCATAGTCGTGGATGATGAAGACAGGGAAAACGAAGGGGATTTTGTGGCTGCCGCCGAAAAGGTGACTCCGGAGATGATCAACTTTATGGCGACCCATGGACGAGGCTTGATTTGCGCTCCCCTCACTGAGGACCGCAGCAAGGAATTGGACCTTAAGCTGATGGTGGATGATAATACCGTGCTTCATAATACCCAGTTCACCGTTTCGGTCGATCTGAAAGGTCATGGCTGTACTACCGGTATCTCTGTACATGATCGTGCAAAAACCATTAAAGCTTTAGTCGATCCCCATACCAAACCTGAAGATCTTGGAAGACCGGGTCATATTTTCCCGCTTAGGGCAAAGAATGGAGGCGTATTGAGAAGGACAGGACACACCGAGGCTGCCATAGATCTGGCTCGGCTTGCTGGCCTGAAATCAGCCGGAATTCTGGTAGAGATCCTCAACGAAGATGGAACCATGGCCCGTCTTCCCCAGCTGGCGGAAGTAGCAAAGAAATTTGACCTGAAACTTATTTCCATTGAAGATCTGGTAGCTTACCGGATGCAACACGATTCACTGATAGAGAAGAAGGAAGATTTTGATATCGAAACCCGATTTGGAAATTACAGGATCAGGGCTTATAAACAGACTACGAATAACCAGATCCACCTTGCCCTCACCAAAGGGAACTGGAGACCGGATGAACCTATTCTTGTAAGGGTCAATTCAACTCAGGTCAACAACGATATCCTGGGCACCCTGACCACCAATGCGGACAAGAAACTAGATCACATGTTCCAGGCGGTCAATGAAGAGGGACGTGGGGCCATAGTTTTTGTAAATCAGGATAACCAGTCCCAGGACCTGCTCCAACGTCTGGAGGAACTAAAGGAACTTCAGCAAAATGGGGAAATGAAGGCCCCTCCCATTGTTCTCGACAATAAGGACTTTGGAATCGGTGCTCAGATACTTCACGATCTTGAGATCCATAAGATCAAGCTGCTTTCCAATTCGAAACAGACCAAGAGGGTGGGAATGATTGGTTACGGTTTGGAAATAACGGAATATGTCACCTACGGGAATGAGCAATCTCAGACTACTACTCCCAACTGTTAAGCTGTAATTCAACTGAATTTAAAGGCATTTAAAACAGGTCGAAGCTTTATCAAAGGCTGTCGCCGTATAAATATTTCCAATATTCTTTAGCTCGACCTATGGTCTAATTAACTATGCGCAACACGCTGGGTTTGAGAATAATGAAATTTACAATAAACCATGATATGACCTTTTGTCAGTATGGTATTTTGGTAGCAGGGGGAATCTAATTCCCTATTTCAATTACTGTTTCTTCTATTGGCCTTCTGACCTTTTTAAAATCAGCAAAGAAATCTTCGCTCGCCCTGAACCCCACGGGAAGCGCCAGCACCGATTGCAGGTTTAGCTTATCCAGTTCAAGCAGCTCATCGTATTTCTCTGGAAGAAACCCTTCCATAGGACAGGAGTCAATTCCCTCGACGGCACATACAGTAAGCAGGGACCCTAAAACCAGGTAAGCCTGATGAGTCGCCCAGGTTCGAATATCATCGATAGGCTTACGTTCGAAATCCTCCACCAGAAAGTTCCTGTGAGGTTTGAGGATGTCTTCAGGAGTATTCCTGATATCCCGGACATGCTGGAAATAATTCTCGATAAACTGTTTCCCCACCTCTTTCTCGATGCAAAGGATTAGCACATGAGAGGCTGTAGAAACCTGAGGTTGATTGAAGGAATGCGCCCGGAGTTCTTCCTGAAGCATTTTATTGTGAATAACAACAAGTTTCAGGGGCTGCAGACCATAGGAGGTGGCGGTGAGGTTAAAAGCCTGTTTCAGCTTTTCGATCTGCTCCTCAGAAAGTAATCGGTTCGGATCAAATTTTTTGGTTGCGTATCGCCATTTTAATGCTTCTATGCTTTCCATTCCTGCTCAGCTTAAGGCCGTAAAGATACGAAAACTGAAGACTTGTGTTTTTCTGGAAACGGCACCTAATCGTGAACTATGCTTTCTGGTATAGAAATCAATTAATTCCCTTACGAATTCTTCTCATTCTTTTTTTGTCTTATGGTCCTCCTGATCTTTCTAATCAGAAAATATGTAATTACAAGGATTACCAGTATTTCCGCTCCCATCAATAAATAAATCCAAACCATTTTATTTTCTGTTTTTTCCTACCTAACGGTTTATACCGGAAGATTCATAAAGCAAATTTTAGAAAATTATAACATTATGTTGGCCGTTTTTAGCATTTAAAATAAAACATATAACATTATGTTGATATACCGCTTAGAGAAACTTCCTTAGATTTAATTGAAGGTCCCCATCGCGAAATACCAATAGGTAGTATTTTAATTATCAGCCTGATAATAAATTTTTGAAAATAAACCTCTACGGGTTTTTGAAAAAAATTCATGATGAAGTTTTTTGTAAAAGCATTACCGGTTAACGAAATCATAAGGAACCTTTCCAGACAATTTCAGGTGCCCGTTGAGGATGACTGTGGGGAACTTTCCATTCAGATACCGCAGCATTTGGGAGAGGGTTTTATCAGAGGGATAAGCTTTGATACCGGCATCGGATATGTTGAATACAAGTGTACTTTTTTTCAGGATCTGGAAATCCATTTCACTCTTAACCAGACGCACCCC
This sequence comes from uncultured Salinimicrobium sp., assembly GCA_946887025.1. The sequence continues at coordinate 2,078 of CAMPJY010000094.1, read as the reverse complement.
CTTAAATTTATTTTTTGCTCCAACGGACGCGCCGAACATTCTTTTGAACAGGAGGAGGTCCGTCATACAATCTTCACCTATCAGAATATTATCGTCTCCAGCAGTAAACACAATGGGCACGTGCTATATTTCAAGGAGAATGAGACCACCCATGTGACCAGCCTTGAAATAATAAGATCTCTTTTCGACAAGCACAACCCCTGCAATATGGCAGGCCTTGATCCACGTCTATTTGAGATATTCCAGGATACTGACGCTGGAGAGCGGTTCTTCTATCAGGGGAATTACAGTATGAAAGCTGCAGATATCGTGGAGGAGGTGGAGAATAAAGAAGTGAGCGGATTTCTAAGATTTCTCTTCCTGCAGGCCAAGGTATACGAAATGCTTGTCCTTCAGATCATACAGTATCAGGACGACCAGAGGGAGGACAAGCTCCCGCAGATACTTAGACGTTCTGATGTTGAAAAAGTAAAAAAAGCCATTGAAATTATAGAAGCCGATCTGGGGAAAAACTATTCTGTGGATTATCTGGCCAAGGAAGTGGGAACAAATGTCAATAAGTTGCAGGAAGGCTTTAAATACTTACTCGACCTGACGGTAAATAAATATGTACAGCAGCTTAAACTGGAAAAGGCGAAGGAAATGCTTTCCTCCCCCGATTACAATATTTCACAGGTAGTCAACATGATTGGTCTGAACAACAGAAGTTATTTCGCAAAGATCTTTAAGGAGAAATATGGAGTGAGTCCCAAATATTTTATGACTACCCAACGGGTAAAATCTCAGGAGGATCTAAATTGGAATGACAGTGAAGAATAAAATGAGGTAATTGGCTTCCGGAAATGGGAATATCAACAGCTTTCAGAGAGCGGCAGTTCCACGGTAAAGGTCGTCCCTTTTCCGGGTCCATCCGATTTCGCAGTGATTTTTCCATGGTGGGCATTTACCAGGTTTTTAACGATGGAAAGCCCCAGCCCGGTGGAATTCTCACCTCCGGTAGGACGGGAGCTCAGGGAAGTGAATCTGCGATATAAATTCTTCATGTCATCCCGCGTCAGGCCTGGGCCCTCATCTTTAATCTCAAGGATAGCATAATCCCCCGCTACTTTTATTTGGACATATATATTCTTCCCGAAAGGAGAATACTTTATGGCGTTGTTGATCAGGTTGTCTACGATCTCAGTCAGTCTTCTTGGATCGGCGTAAACCGTACAATCATTGACGATCTCCAGGTACAGTGCCTGCTCCTTATTTTTTGCAAGGGCGCTGTTCGTGTTGACCACCCCCTGGACCAGAGCTCCTAAATCCACGGGTTGCAGCCTTAACTCCACCCTTCCGGCTTCCTCCCTTGCTGTTTCCAGCAGGTCATGAATTACACCAGCCATTCTTCGTCCAGCATCCTTTATCTGAAGGGCAATATCATCAATAGCCTTGGGATCGTGCTTGTGATGCATGATCATATCAGCAAGTAATGGCATGATGGAAAGCGGGTTTTTCAGATCATGGGCGGTGGTATTCAGTATCTGGTGCTGGTGCTTGACCGCAATTCGTGCTTCCATCCGAAGTTCCAGTTGATCCAGTACCAGCTCCGCCAGAATTTGAAGGATCTCCTGTTTATCTGAAGAAAAACTCTGGCTAACCCTGTCCATGATACAGAAAGTGCCCAAATTAAAACCTTCTTTGGTTCTTAGTGGCACGCCGGCATAAAAACGGATTCCCTGATCTCCCGTCACCAGGGAATTGGTCATCGTCAAAGGATCGACAGAAGCGTCTTCTACAAAATAAGGTTCATTCCCAAGGATTGCAGTGGCACAGAATCCCTGTTCTCGCACAATTTCCTGCTCCTCAAATCCGTATCGGCTTTTAAACCAGATACGTTCACTATCGACCAGGGAAACCAGGGCTACAGGAACCTGAAAAAGCCGGGAAGCCAGTTTGGTCAATCCGTCCAATGCGACATCAGGCGGGGTATCGAGGATCTCATATTTCCGCAATACCGCCAGCCTTTTCTCTTCAAAGGAGGTAGTTATTTCGTTGAGGGTATGCATATATCTCTGACAATTAATATCTAAAGATAA
>CAMPJY010000093.1 GCA_946887025.1 uncultured Salinimicrobium sp. | reverse complement strand
TATCGAAATAGGTGATCCTAACTGGGGACTTGGTCCTGATCAGCTTAGGTTTTGGACCGTCACTCTTCAGCGGCAGCTCCATGGCGGCCCAGATTCCTTTCTTGTCGAAGGATTCCGCAAGGCCCTCAAGGGCCCCGTTATTTCGGGGAGACTGTTCGCTGTCAGCCAACAGGTGTTGGGGAAGGGCTAGGGATTCCTCCAGCTTTCCTTCCGCAGAAACACGCAGCACTGCAGGATCGATCGCATCGCTGATGCCGCCTTCGCTGCTGATATAAAAACCGCCTGAAGCCGGGTCAAATACAATGGATTCCAGGTCAAAATTCTGTTTTTCTGCACTTTCCGGGAGTTCCAGCTGTACCACTTCCTTGAAGATGACCGTATCTATGCTTTCTTCCTCCAGGACAATGTCCACCTTGTAGAAACGCGGATTGGAGGGTTGGTCGCTTACCATGACAAATTCCCCGTTCACATAATCTATGCCCGACAGGCCGCCGACCCGGGTGTTTTCGACCTGCAGGTCTTCTTCAATGGTATAATCATCCAGCAGGCGCACCTGCAGGTTAAAGGTTTCGCCTACGCGGCTACTTTTGCAGCTGCCGAGCGCCAGGGCTGCCAGGATAAAGGGGAGCATCTTCTTCATAGTTCCAAAAATAACAATTCCTTAAGATTAAAGTAGGAAAGCCTTGGGACATTTTTCGGGCATCTAATTGTAAATTCAGGTTTTAATCCTAAAAATTATTAAGATGAACGAAGATCAAAGAGAAGGAAAATGGAAACAGATCAAAGGTGAGTTTAAGCAAAAATACGGTGACCTTACCGATGATGACACCACTTATGCCGAAGGAAAGTTTGATGAGATGTTAGGCCGCCTCCAGGAGAAGACCGGACGCAGAAAAGAGGACCTGAAGCGGGAGATCGATGAATGGTAGCCTTGACAGGGATGTCCATTGGATGTCTCCAAAATGAATAAAAAACGCCCTTAAAAGGGCGTTTTTTGTTGTTATATATTTGGTTTCAGGAGGTCAAATGACCTCGCCTTAATGATACATACTTCAATTAGATTATTTCATCCTGATTCCTGAACACGAGTCCCTCATCAAAGGCATCAAGGAGAATGATGCTGTCGGTGGATATTTTCCCCGAAAGGATCTCCTTGGACAACTTGTTCAGCACCTCCCGCTGAATGACCCGCTTTACGGGACGGGCTCCAAATTGCGGATCGAAACCCTGTGTGGCAAGATGCTCGATGGCTTCAGGGGTGGCGTCGAGCGTGATTCCCTGTTGCGCCAGCATCCTGGTGACGCCTTTAAGCTGCAGTCCCACGATCTGTTTGATGTTCTTCGCATTAAGCGGGGTGAACATGATGATATCATCGATCCTGTTGAGGAATTCGGGCCGCACCGTCTGTTTTAGTAGTCCCAGCACCTCCACCTTAGCAGATTCAATGGCGGAATCCATATCCTGTACAGCTTCAAACTTTTCCTGGATGATGCCTGCCCCCATATTGGAGGTCATGATGATGATGGTATTCCTGAAATCGGCCAGTCGTCCCTTGTTATCTGTCAACCTTCCTTCATCCAGCACCTGGAGAAGGATGTTGAAGGTATCGGGATGGGCTTTCTCAATCTCGTCCAGCAGGACCACAGAATAAGGTTTCCTTCTCACTGCTTCGGTAAGCTGCCCGCCTTCGTCATAGCCAACGTATCCCGGAGGTGCCCCCACCAGGCGGCTCACCGCGTGGCGCTCCTGATATTCACTCATGTCGATCCGGGTCATGGCACTTTCGTCATCGAACAGGTATTCTGCCAGGGCCTTGGCCAGCTCCGTCTTACCAACCCCTGTGGTTCCGAGGAAAAGGAAGCTGCCTATGGGTTTTTTCTGGTCCTGTAATCCTGCCCGGCTTCTGCGTACCGCATCACTGACGGCCTGGATGGCTTCTTCCTGTCCGATAACTCTTTTATGCAGCTCATCTTCCAGTTTAAGCAGCTTCTCGCGTTCGCTCTGCAGCATTTTGGTGACGGGGATCCCGGTCCATTTGGCTACCACCTCGGCTATATCCTCGTTGGTGACCTCTTCCTTGATCAGGCTCTTTCCTTTCTGGTTTTCTTCCAGCTGTTGCTGAAGTTCCGCCAGGCGTTCCTGTTCCTGTTTGATCTTTCCGTAACGGATCTCGGCTACCTTCCCGTAATCCCCTTCGCGTTCGGCCCTTTCGGCTTCCAGGCGCAGGTCTTCAATGCTGGATTTTGCAGCCTGTATATTATCGACCACGTCTTTTTCGTTTTTCCACTGGGCGTGCAGTTCGTTGCGCTCATCCTTGTAATTCGCAAGATCTGACCTTAGGGCTTTCAGTTTGTTTTCGTCCTTTTCCCTCTTTATGGCCTCCATTTCTATCTCCAGCTGCATGATCTTCCTGTCCAGGACATCGAGCTCCTCCGGCTTGGAATTGATCTCCATACGCAGCCTGGAGGCGGCTTCATCCATAAGGTCAATCGCCTTGTCGGGCAGGAACCTGTTTGTGATATAGCGTTCGGAAAGCTCCACGGCGGCGATGATAGCCTCATCCTTGATTCTGACTTTATGGTGGGTCTCGTATTTTTCCTTGATTCCGCGAAGGATGGAAATGGCACTTTCAATATCCGGCTCATCCACGTTTACCTTCTGGAAGCGGCGTTCAAGGGCTTTGTCCTTTTCGAAATACTTCTGGTATTCGTCAAGGGTGGTGGCTCCAATGGCGCGTAATTCCCCTCTTGCAAGCGCGGGTTTCAGGATATTGGCCGCATCCATGGCGCCCTGCCCTCCACCTGCACCCACCAGCGTGTGGATCTCGTCAATGAAGAGGACGATATTCCCTTCGCTGGAGGTGACTTCCTTGATTACGGCTTTCAGCCGCTCCTCGAATTCGCCTTTGTATTTGGCACCCGCAATCAGGGCTCCCATATCCAGGGAATATATCTGCTTATCCTTCAGGTTTTCAGGGATGTCCCCCGCAATTATCCTGTGGGCAAGGCCTTCAGCAATGGCAGTTTTACCTACTCCCGGCTCTCCTACCAGCATGGGATTGTTCTTGGTCCTGCGGGAAAGGATCTGAAGTACCCTTCTGATTTCCTCATCCCTTCCTATTACGGGATCCAGTTTTCCCTCTTCTGCCAGCTGGTTCAGGTTCTTGGCATATTTGTTCAGGGAGTTGTAGGTTTCCTCGGCACTTTGTGAGGTAACCCTTTCCCCTTTGCGCAACTCGTCTATGGCAGCCTTGATCCCATTTTCGGTGGCACCCTGATCCTTCAGGATCTGCGCAACCTTGCTTTTGGATTTAAAAATTGCCAGGAACAGATGTTCTACAGAAACGAATTCGTCGTTCATCTTCTTGGCTATACTCGAAGCTTCGTTCAAAGTCTGGGAAGCGTCCCGGGATAGCATTAAATCCCCGCCGCTTACCTTCGGAAAGCTCTGAAGGGTCTTGTCAAGTATCTGATGGAACAGATTGACATTGATGTTCAGTTTCTTCAAAAGGAAGGGAGTCACGTTCTCGTCGACCGAGGTTATTCCCTTAAAGAGGTGTTCATTCTCAATTTGCTGATGGCCCATTTCCTGCGCCAGTTGCTGCGCCTGTTGAATGGCCTCCTGTGATTTTATAGTGAAGTTGTTTAGGTTCATAGTCTTGTTCTTGTTTTACTCCTGTTTTGCAATTCACGGGCCATTGAAGTACGGCAGACAAAATGACTTATAAAAGTAGGATTTTACTGACTTTCTGACATATAAAGTTAATGAAATAATCCTGGAGCAGAGGGGTGGAAATGGAACTTTAGGAGGATTTAAAGAGAAGAAATCCTGATTTAGTGCTAATTTTATAAAAAATTAAAATCATGGGTTTAATAGATAAGATTTTCAAGAGTTCACAGGATGTAGCCAAGGAGGAAATAAATGAAATTCCGTGGCACCCGCTCACGCGGATGGAACAGCTGGAGGAGCTGGAGAAGGAATCACATCATAAGACGGTGGCGATCTTTAAACACTCCACCCGTTGTGGAATAAGCAGGATGGTGCTGCGCAATTTTGAGAATGAATTTGCTTCCACTTCCGAAAAGGAGCTAAAGCTGTATTTTCTGGACCTGTTATCCAACAGGGAGATTTCCAATGAAATCGCTTCGAAATTCGGGGTGCGGCATGAAAGTCCCCAGTTATTAATTATTAAAGAAGGGAAGGTGGTGCAGCACGAGTCCCATCACGGAATTAAGGCAGAATCCCTGGCCCAGTTTGTTTAGAATAAAATTCATGGTTGGCTTCCTCAGTTCCATTTATGTTAAGAGTTAAAATCCTTTTAAAATATTTATAATCAGGCTTTTGTGACCTGACTGATGGCCTATCTTTATGGTATTGATTTTTAACCCTAAAAACTATAATTATGGAAGATCAAAGAAACAGAAGGACAGAGGAAGAGCGACAAGAAGAAAGACGGCGTCAGGATCGCGAGCACAACCAGGGTCGGGAGCCTATGCAGGCAATCGGAGATCGGGATGAACAGCGACGGGAAGATGCCGACCGTGAACAGAATATGGAGCGGGAACGGGAAGAACAAAGAAGAAGAGAACGTGACCGTAATATTTAATGGTCTGAAGATAAAAAAAGAGCCGCTGATTCAGCGGCTCTTTTAATTTACAGGTATTTGGTTTATTTCTTTTTTTCGAAGACCGGCAGCAGCTTGGTGCTTACCTCCCCGAATCCCAGTCTGTGTTTTTCGTTTTGACAGAAAGCACGCATGGTAACGGTGTCATTATCTTCAATGAACTTCCTTTCTGAACCGTCCTTCAGCTTCACCGGTTTTTCCCCTTTCCAGGAAAGCTCCAGCATGGAGCCGTAAGAATCGGGGGTAGGACCTGAGATGGTGCCGGAACCCATCATATCTCCTGATAGCACAGGGCAGCCGTTTATAGTGTGGTGGGCCAGCTGCTGACTCATGTTCCAGTATAAATATTTGAAATTTGATCTGGAAACCACAGTTTCCTCTGAATTTTCAGGAGTAATGGAAACCTCAAGATTGATATCAAAACTTTTCTTGCCTTTATACTGTAGGTAGGGCAGGAGTTCTTTTTCAGGCTCGGGGCCGGCGGTGCGGAAAGGTTCCAGGGCATCGAGCGTCACTATCCATGGGGAGATGGAGGAGGCGAAATTCTTGGCAAGGAATGGGCCCAGGGGCACATATTCCCAGGTCTGAATATCGCGGGCACTCCAGTCATTAAATAAAACGAGGCCGAAAATATAATCTTCAGCCTCTTCGATGGGTATGGGTTCTCCTAAATGGTTGGCGTCGGTGGTAATGAAGGCCATCTCCAGTTCGAAATCCACTCTTTTAGAGGGGCCGAATACCGGGTCTTTTGAACCTGCGGGCAGGGTCTGCCCCTGTGGCCTGTGAACCGGGATACCGCTTGGTACTATGGAGGAACTTCTTCCGTGGTAACCTACGGGAATGTGAAGCCAGTTGGGTAGTAATGCATTCTCAGGATCCCTGAACATGCTGCCTACATTGGTGGCGTGTTCTTTACTCGAATAAAAGTCGGTATAATCCCCCACCTGAACGGGCATCTGCATTTCGATCTCGTCTAGGCCGAAGAGCACTACCTGTCGGTGGTCTTCCCTGTCTCGAAGGGCCGGGTTTTCCGCTTCAAAAATATGTGCGATCCGGTTTCTTACCAGTCTCCAGGTCTTTTTTCCATCGGAAATAAAATCATTCAGGGTGTCTTGTAGAAAGATGTCATCAGTTAACGGAATTCCCTCGAAATAGCCTAACTGGTGCAGGGCACCCAAATCTATGGCGGTATCACCTATTCGTGTTCCTATAGTAATAATATCGTCCCGGGTAAGGAAGACGCCAAAAGGAATGTTCTGGATAGGAAAATCAGAGTCTTTTGGGACTTCCAGCCAGGTTTTTCTATTTGGATTATTTGCTGTAAAAGGCATAATTGGTTTTCTTGGAATTGTTAAAATGATTAGGAATCAAATATATTATTTTCCAAGTAAGAACCGAATGTATTTGTTATTTTTGGTGAATATTTAACGAAATAAGTACCCATGCAAAGAGATACAGAGATTTTTGAATTAATAGAAGAGGAGAAACAACGCCAACTCAATGGTTTAGAGCTAATTGCAAGTGAAAATTTTGTAAGTGAACAGGTGCTGGAAGCAGCCGGATCTGTGCTCACCAATAAATATGCGGAAGGATATCCAGGCAAACGCTATTATGGCGGATGTGAGGTGGTGGATGAGGTGGAGCAACTGGCGATAGACAGGGCCAAGGAACTTTTTGGCGCCAGTTATGCGAACGTGCAGCCACATTCGGGATCCCAGGCGAATACCGCAGTCTATGCTGCCTGCCTCAAACCGGGTGATAAGATCCTTGGATTTGACCTTTCCCATGGAGGGCACCTTACCCATGGTTCTCCCGTGAATTTTTCCGGAAAACTTTACAATCCTGTCTTCTATGGAGTTAATAAAGAGACAGGACTGATAGATTATGATGAAGTAGAGCGAATTGCTGAAAAGGAGAAGCCGCAGATGATCATTGCGGGTGCCTCGGCCTACTCAAGAGAATTTGATTATAAACGTATGCGGGAAATAGCCGACAAAGTAGGTGCTATTCTCTTCGCTGATATTGCACACCCTGCGGGACTGATAGCAAAAGGTCTTCTCGGAGATCCTGTTCCGCACTGTCATATCATTACCACTACCACCCATAAAACCTTAAGAGGTCCAAGGGGAGGGCTGATATTGATGGGAGAAGATTTTGATAACCCTTTTGGTTTGAAACTCAAGAACGGGAACCTGAAAAAGATGTCCACGCTTCTGGATTCTGCTGTTTTCCCCGGAAACCAGGGAGGTCCGTTGGAACATATCATTGCAGCCAAGGCGGTGGCTTTTGGAGAGGCGCTTACAGATGAGTTCCTGCACTACACGGTACAGGTGAAGAAAAATGCCAAGGCCATGGCAGCGGCTTTTATGGATAAAGGATACGGAGTGATCTCCGGAGGGACTGATAACCATATGATGCTAATCGACCTGAGAAACAAGAATATTTCAGGGAAAGAGGCGGAGGAAGCTTTAGTGAAGGCAGATATTACTGTGAATAAAAATATGGTGCCTTTTGATGATAAATCGCCTTTTGTAACTTCGGGAATTCGAATTGGGACGCCTGCCGTGACTACCAGGGGTCTTAAGGAAGCTGACATGGCGAAAGTTGTGGAGCTGGTGGACAGGGTGTTGTCAAATCCTGAAGATGAGGGAACTTTAAATGCGGTTAAAGAAGAGGTTCATCAGATGATGAAGGGGAGAGCACTGTTCAATGGGTAGTGGTTCCCGCAGAGTGCGCAGATTTTTGCGCAGATTTGCGCAGATAACTTATAGCAAAAAACCTGGCAAGGAGTTGCCAGGTTTTTTATTTGTTATTGTTTGTGGAATACCTCGGTAAGTTCGGGTGTTATTTTGGTGGGGCGTTTCGTGCTGGTGTCGAGCAGGCACCATACCGATTTTGCTGCAACCAGAAGTTCGCCGGTGCTTGCTTTTTTGATGTTCACAAACCTTTCAGATGTAACAAAGGTGGTGTCTCCCACGAAAGTTTCGATTAGTAGCTCATCGTTTAGAAGCCCTTCTTTTTTGTAATCGATCTCGTGCCGAATGACCACCCAGAAGAAATCATTTTTCAGCTGGCTGGTGGCTCTGACTTCCCAGTGTTCCTTGGCTATATCCTGGATCCACTGGACATAGCGCACATTATTTACGTGCTTTAACTCATCCAGGTCGTCCTCTTCCACCGTTCTCCTGTGGGAATATGTTTCTGCAGGGATATTTTTCATTTCTTCACAATTTCAACTTCAAATAACTTGTCCCAGTTCTTTCCGGTGACATATAATTTTCCCGTGTTTTTATTATAGGCAATCCCGTTGAGCACGTCATTGGAGGGATCCAGCTCTGCCTTATTACCCAGCTCGTCCGCGAGGCCGCTGAAATTGATGACTCCTTCAATAGCTCCATTTTCCGGATTTATTATGGCAACTCCATTGTGCTGATAGGTGTTGGCGTATATTTTCCCCTCTACCCATTCCAGTTCATTTAACTGGGTTTTTATTCCATTGTGGGCCACTGTCTGAATGTATCCTTCCTCGGCAAGGGTTTCAGGGTCGAGGATCCAGATCTTTTCAGTTCCATCACTCTTATACAATTTTTCCCCATCGTTGGTGAGCCCCCAGCCTTCCTTACTCTGATTGTAGGCGAACCTGCCAATTCTTTCAAAAGTATTGACATCATATATAAAACCTTCGCGTTCCCTCCAGGTGAGCTGATATATTTTATCATTCAGAATGGTCATTCCCTCTGCGAAATAGGATTTATCCAACTCAACGGACTTCAGGACCTCTCCTGTTTCAAGATCAACCTTCCGCAGGGTAGATTCCCCGTACTGTCCGGTGCTTTCATAAAGTGTATCCTGATAAAATTCCAGCCCCTGTGTATAGGCCTCGGAAGAATGCGGGTAGGTGGCAATAATTTTATAGGTGTAGGTGACAGGGGGGGAATCATTAAGGATGGTGATCTCCTCTTTTATTTCAGATTCTTCGCCTGCTGAATACACTTTTGCGATAAGATCCCATTTTCCCAGTTTTTCTTCAGAAAGTACCATGGAAAGGTTTTCGCTTCCTTGGGGCCCTGAAATTTTTTCTCCATTCAGAAAATAGGCAACGGAATCAATATTCTTTTCTGTTAGCGGTTTTACTTCCGCCTTCAGGGTATCTCCCAGCTGAAATTCTTCGGTGTCATTGATGAAATTAATGGAAAATGCTGATTTTTTATTAGCTGCATTCTCTCCGCAGGAGAGCATAAAAAACCCTAAAAATAACAGCAGCAGGCAATTAGAAAATTTCATTTTTCAGAATTATTTTACAGCAAGATAATTTAATTAATTCAGTTTAGAAAATGCTTGCAGGAAGTATGAAAGGTCGTATATTTGCATCGGCAAGTCCCACACAACCAGCTCCTGCTGAATCCCCCAGGGCGGGAACGCAGCAAGGGTAAGTGGTCGTAGCGGTGTGATGTGGGTAGCTTGCCTTTTTTTGTTTTTGCACCTCAAATTTTATCAGTCTCATGGATAAAATAGATCCTTCCAAAGTCGTCCTTATTACAGGGGCCTCCTCTGGAATCGGAAAAGCAATCGCAGAACATCTTCAAAAGAACGGATTCAGGGTATTTGGTACCAGCAGGAATCCGAAAAATTCCAAAAAAACTTTTTCTTTCCCCCTTGTCGCCATGGATGTTACCAGCCCGGAAACCATAGTTTCGGCAGTTCGTGAAGTCCTTGATGTGACGGGCAAAATTGATGTTCTCATTAATAACGCAGGAGTAGGGATTACGGGTCCTATAGAGGAAACTCCTGATTCGGAGATCAAGAAAGCTTTTGATACCAACCTTTTCGGTCCCCTGCAGGTGATAAAGGCGGTGTTGCCAGACATGAGGGAAAACGGGGGAGGCCTTATCATTAATATTACCTCCATAGCCGGTTATATGGGCCTGCCTTTCCGCGGGATATATTCAGCAACCAAAGGTGCCCTGGAGCTTACCACGGAGGCGTACAGGATGGAACTGAAGAATTTTAATATAGACATGGTGAATGTGGCGCCCGGAGATTTTGCCACCAATATTGCAGCGGGAAGATATCATGCCCCGGTTCTTGAAGATTCTCCTTACAGGGAGGCTTATGGGAATACGCTTGAATTAATGAATCAGCATGTGGATCAGGGGAAGAACCCTCAGGAGATGGCGGATGCTGTTCTTAAGATCATCAATACAAAACATCCCCGCGGACATTATAAAGTGGGGGACAGTATGCAGAAGTTTTCCGTGGTTCTTAAAAGGATACTCCCCGATAAAATGTACGAGCGACTGCTCTTAAAGCATTATAAGTTGTAATTTTGAACAATAAGTCCTTTTCTTAAAACAAACACACTATGAAATTTTTTATTGATACCGCAAATTTAGACCAGATCAGGGAAGCCCAGGAACTTGGGGTGCTGGATGGGGTTACTACCAATCCTTCGCTAATGGCCAAGGAAGGGATAACCGGGAAAGAGAATATTATTGCTCATTATAAGAAGATCTGTGAGATAGTCACCGGGGATGTCAGTGCCGAAGTAATTGCCACCGACTACGAGGGGATTATCAGGGAAGGAGAGGAGCTTGCAAAGCTTCATAAGCAGATCATAGTTAAAGTACCTATGATAAAGGATGGGGTGAAAGCCATCAAATATTTCTCTGATAAGGGAATAAAAACCAACTGTACCCTGGTATTTTCAGCAGGACAGGCGCTTCTTGCAGCCAAGGCAGGGGCTACTTATGTTTCCCCTTTTATTGGAAGGTTGGACGATATCTCCACTGATGGTCTGAACCTGATCTCGGAGATAAGACTGATATACGACAATTATGGCTTCCAGACTGAAATTCTTGCTGCTTCAGTAAGACATACCATGCACGTTATTGATTGTGCCAAAATTGGAGCTGATGTGATGACAGGACCTTTGTCATCAATAGTTGGCCTGATGAACCATCCCTTGACAGATATAGGTTTAGAAAAATTCCTGGCAGATCATCGCAAGGGAAACTAATATATAAATTTTGCTTTCGAAGAAATATTGAGGCTGCCTGAAAAGGCAGCCTTTATTTTTTATCTGCTTTTGTTGAGTGGCCCGCCTTAAAGGATAACATTTAGCTCTGGATTTGCAATCCGCAATTGGGCTAAAGCCCCAACAGGTGGGAATGGATTTCTGATTCTCCAGCTGAAGCTGGAGGCAATTCATTAAAAACCTTCGATCTGTTCTATTACTGAATTGCCCCGTCTTTTAAGACGGGTGTTAAGATAATCCACCCTTCTCCGGGCTTTAGCCCAATCCTTTGGCGATTGGTTTAAAGATTCAGGAATTCGAGAATACGGGACTCAAAATCGGGAGAATCGAGAT
>CAMPJY010000092.1 GCA_946887025.1 uncultured Salinimicrobium sp. | reverse complement strand
TTAAACAGGTACTGCCTTAAAATTCGGCTCCGCTACCTGCCTGAGTTGACCATCCTGGATTCTGATAGACGGCGATCTGGAAATCGCCACCCGGTGGGTCCAAATCAGGAGATTTGTACCAGCAAGGCAGCAAATTCTTACTTGAAGATTATTCCAGCTGCAGGTCCGCATCCACAATTCGCTGTGCTGCATCCCGACGCTCTTTGTCACGGAGGTATCCTTCGATCATTCCCTGCCCGAATTTCCGATAGATCTCCTGCAGCACCTCAGGGCTGAGATCCTCCTGCAGACAAATCCTTCCTGCAGGCATCTGGGGCTGGGGAGTGATGTTCTGGCTGGCGAAGCCTCGGAGGACGCCGGGAAGCTGAATCCCGGCCTTCCAAATGACTTTATTCCCGATGCGGTGCAGATCGTCCTCTGCTTCCATTTCCGGGCGTAACTGGTGCAGGATCTCCCCCTCCTCCGGCTCCACGCTGACCAGGTGAAGGGAAGCTCCTATACATTCTGGTTCATCGTGGTAAAAAGGAAAAAGATTGGTGGCCCATCCGCTGTAGTAGGGGAACAGGCCCAGGTGCAGATGAATGATCCGGCTACGATAGGTATCCATCAGCGAACTCCGGAGAATGGAGGACCCAAAAAGGATGATATAATCAGGAGCTATGTTCTCTACCAGTTCCGAAATCTCCTCGGAATTGATCTCGCCCTCTGGCAATTCGCGTAGGGGGACCTCCTCAGGGAATTCCCGGTAGTCTTCGAAAAATTCCAGTTCACTCTGCCTGCGTTTCCGAAAATGCTCTTTTATGAAAGGCATTTCTGCCTCCCCATCAGGAAAGATCTCTTCCGGATCTTCAGCATTGTTTTCGGAAATGACCAGTTCGAGGTCGAAATTTTCTGATAATCGGGTGGCTATATATTTATGCGGCAGCCCGGGGCCGGTGAGGAGAACAAGTTTCAAGGGATGATCTTTTTAAGTAGATCGCAATTTTGGATTTTTCTGAAGAGTACCCGGGATTTTTATTCTTAAATCTTCTTTAAATATTCATGTAGAACTCCCGGTTCCGGCTGGCGACCAGCTCTGCTGAAAAGTTTTCCTTCACCTGCTCCCTTGCCTTCACGCCCATTTTCCGGGCAAGCCCCTCATCCTTCAGGAGCTCCAGCACCCTGTCGGCATAGGCTGCATGATCGGTAGGGTGTACGGTAAATCCGGTTTCCCCGTCAACCATAACTTCCTTGGCCCAGCCGATATTCGAAGTGACCAGGGCCTTTTCCATGGCCATGGCTTCAAGCCAGGCCATGGGCAGGGCTTCTGCGTAACTCGGCAGCACCACTACCTGTGCCTTGGAAATCTGTTCCCTGATCCTGTGGTATGGCAGCATCCCCAGCCATTTCACCTTTTTTGAGGCTTCCGGGCTGAATTCATCCATTAAAAGAGCGCGGGTGGATAGGAAGGTTTTCTGGTCTATCACGTCGTTCCCGGCAATATAAAGTCTGGCCTCAGGGCAGCTGCGCACGATTCGGTTAAAGATCTCCCCCAGTTCCAGCACCCCTTTTTTGCGGATGATGGTTCCGAAATAAAGGATGCTGAAAGGCTCGACCTCCGTATTATCAGGGGTAAAATTTCTGATATCCACGGAATTAGGAATGACCCTGATCTTTTTCTTCAGGCTGAAAAGCCGTGTCGTCTCCTGAGCAGTGAATTCACTCACAGAAAGCAGGTGGTCGGCGGCTTTTAAGGCAGTCTTTTCGAAGAAGAAGTTCTTTTTCTTCTGAAGCCGGTTTTCCAGCTGACAGAAATAGGCATCGCTGCCATTCATGCGGATCACCAGCGGGGCCTTCAGCTTCATAAAAGCGGAAATTCCGGTCCAGTCCGGGGCTTCTATGGCATCAATCTTTTCGACACCGATGTACTTGTTCAGGTAATTCTGAAGGAATTTTCGGTAGAGGAACCAGCCCAGATATCTGTAGTTACGGTGCTTAATAAGGTGAATCCGGATACCGTCCTCCTGAAGAATCAGATCCTCTTTCTGGCTGTATACAAAAACCGAAACCCGTACCCCTTTTTCAACAATGGCCAGGGCCATATTCCTGATGCTCGTGCCAATACCGGCCGCCGGGGTGGTGCGGGCATGGGGATACTCGGGGGTTAAAAATCCTAAATGCATTTGGTAGGGTACTATTTAAAGGACGTTGAAGTTAGGACTTTTGTTACAGAAAAAAGAAATTTTCTTGCCTCCTTTCAGAAACGGGTACCAACCTCCCCATACATAATGGGGGATGATGAAAGAAAAAGAATTTTTTCAGACCTTTACTCCGCATACGTACAACCAAACCATGAAAATTAAAATAAACCTGATCCTTTGCCTCATTATGTTAACCTCCTCCTTTAGTCAGTCTCAGACCCCTGCCGAAACGCTTGAATTGGGGCAGAAACTTCAGCAGAAACTGGATTCCCTTCAACAGACCCATCACTTTCCCGGAGCTACTTTTGCAGCCTTGCTTCCTAACGGGGAAAGCATCAATATAGCCACCGGAGTATCTGATTCGCTGACAATGGCACCCATGAACCCGCAGCACCGGATGCTTTCGGGAAGCAATGGCAAGACTTTATTCATGGCGGCTGCACTAATCCTCGAAACCAACGGTCTCTATGATCTGGATGATCCTATTTCAGAACTGATAGGGGATGAACCCTGGTTCCACAGGCTGCCTAATGCCTCCAGTATCACGATGCGGATGCTGATGAACCACAGCTCCGGAATTGCGGAATATTACCCCCTGGGCGATTTTATGCAGAAATTTAGTCAGGATCCTTCCCGGACCTTTGATCCGCTCGAAAGCATTTCCTATGTATTCGATACGGAACCTCTTTTTGAAGCGGGTACGGACTGGAGCTACGCCGATACTAATTTCCTGATCATGGCTTATATCCTGGAGAAAACAGGGGAGGTGGAGATGTACCAGCTGATCCGGGAACACCTGCTGGACCCCTACGGGCTGAAGGCTACCGAAGCTTCAGTACATCAGGAGCTGGATAATATGGCTGTGGGTTATTCCGGAACCCAAAGTCCCTTTCCCTTCCACGGACCGATGATGGAAAACGGACGATTAGTCTTCAATCCGCAGTTCGAATGGGCCGGCGGGGGATTCGTTTCCAATGTTATGGACCTGGCCACCTGGTCGAAGGAACTTTATCATCTGGTGGTCATTTCCGAAGAAAATCGCGAACAGATGCGGAAGCAGGTACCTGCCAAGACAGGGGAGGGGCATTATTACGGACTGGGAGTGCAGATCCGCCCCGGAGGAAAATATGGCCTGAGCTACGGGCATAGTGGCTGGTATCCCGGCTATGTCACCGATGCTGTCTATTTTCCGGACGCTGAGCTCGCAGTGGCCGTACAGGTGAATACCGACGACCTGCGGGCACGGGGGATATCGGTGTACGAGATATTAATGGAGCTGGTACGCCAGTTCCCGGCATAAATCAAAACCCTGAACTGCCCGAACTTTTAAGCCCGGAGGGGGAGGGCCTGAATTAAGCCGCTGCCTTGGGTTCCTGGGTGAACAGCTCTCCCGCCTTAAGCTTGCGATTGTACTCCGTGAGGTCTTTCTTTACTTCCCCGGCCATTATATAAAGTCCTATAATGTTGGGAAAAGCCATGGACAGCAACATCATATCGGCAAAACTCAGCACAGCTCCTAATCCTATGGAAGCTCCTATTACCACAAAAACGAGGAAAATGAGCTTGTATACCAATTCGCTTTTGACACTTCTTCCGAAGAGATAAGTCCAGGCGCGCATGCCGTAGTACGACCAGGAAATCGTGGTCGAAAAGGCGAAAAGCAGCACCACCAGGGATAACAGGTAAGGGAACCAGGAAATCACCGTGGCAAAGGCATCTGAGGTCAGCTGGACCCCGCCAACGCCCTGAACCTCGTGCATTCCTGTGAAGATCAATACAAGGGCTGTCAGGGTACAGATCACCACCGTATCAATAAAAGGTTCGAGTAAGGCCACATAACCTTCGGAAGAAGAATGTCGGGTCTTCCCGGCACTGTGGGCAATGGCCGCTGATCCTACTCCCATCTCGCTGGAGAAGGCTGCACGCTGGAACCCAACGATCATCACCCCTATAAATCCACCTTTCAGGGCCGTGGCATTAAAAGCCCCATTGAAGATGGCTTCCACTGCGGGTCCTAAGTTCTCAATATTCACGCCGATCACCGTGAAGGCTGCCAGCACGTAGATCCCCGCCATCACAGGAACGATCTTTCCGGTAACCCTTCCAATACTTTCGATTCCCCCAAGAATTACCGCGCCTACCAGCACGGCAAAAACGATCCCGAAATAGAAACCGTTCCCCTGAATGAACTCAAACTGGCCTGCGAGGATCTCATAGGACTGGTTGGACTGGAACATGTTTCCTGCGCCCAAAGTTGCACCAATACAAAGCACCGCGAAAAGGGCCGCGAGGAATTTCCCCAGACCTTTCATATTCCTTTTCTCCAGACCATAGCGCAGGTAGTTCATCGGTCCGCCAAATATCCTGCCTTCGGAATTGATAAAGCGGTACTTTACCCCAAGGCTGCATTCCACGAACTTGGCGGACATCCCGAGGATCCCTGCAAGCACCATCCAGAAGGTCGCACCGGCCCCGCCAAGGGAGATGGCAACCGCAACCCCTGCGATATTCCCGAGCCCTACGGTGGCCGAGACGGCAGTGGCCATGGTCTGGAAATGGGTGATCTTACCCGGGGCATCGGGATCGTCATATTTTCCTTTCGCGAGTTGTAAGGAATGTTTTACACCTGTGAAATTGATGAAGCCCATTTTAACGGTGAAGAAGGCTGCTCCGAGAATCAACCAGATGACAATAAAAGGGATAGTATGTTTTAACGGGTCTCCATTTGGATGCGTCAGGAGCACCGGCTCGTCATATTCGATCGCCGCCAGGTTATGGGCTCCGACCTCTATCACGTGTTCCTGGTTCTCGGAATTGTATATAACCTCGCCTTCAGGCGTGAAATACTGTAGCTTTCCGGTAGCATTCGCATAAACCTCTATATCTCCCTGCTGCGTCGATTCAACAACCGCTATCAGTTCTCCCTCTTCCACGTGGGCCCCCTCTTGGACTTTCCATTCCTTGAGAATGAACCTGTCTTCGATCCCGCTTTCCCAGCCGGGAACGGGCACGTTTTTCTTCTCGCTGTATACCTTGGGGTCGTAGATCCCGAAGCTGCTGAATGGGTCCCAGAAAAGAAAGGCCTCCATGCTTTCTACCAGCGGAACAAAAGCCCCGTTGAAATGTTCCGTAATTGCCTCCGCTTTGATTTTAAAAGATTGGGTGGTGGAATGGCCCTGACTATCGGTCACAATGACCTCATATGGAATTCCCTCAGTAAGCCCCTCGGCTCTCGGGGAGCTCAGGCCGGTGTTCTGGTCCGACCAGTGATACGTATATGGAGGTTCTCCCCCTTTAACCTCCAGTTCTATGAAGCCGTTGTTGATCACCCGGGAGACATTACCCGTTTCAGCTGAGATTTTTAATTCCTGAGCCTGGAGTGCGAGGATTGAAAACAAAAAGAATAGTGAAAGCACGAACTTTCTCATAAATACGAGGATTTTTATCAGATTAAGAATAATGATTTAGAAGGACTTATAGAGCTATCGACCTGCTCCTCGCCCTGTTGAATATGGGGGAGGGATAAAGGGCCTTTAATAAGGGCCGCAGATTTTTTTAACACCTTCGGGAGAAGGAATTTTATGTAAAATATACCAGCTCTACAGATAAAGAATTGAATTTGAGCGCGAATATAAGCCTTTATCCTTTTTTAAGAAAATATTGGGAGAAGAGATTTCCCCCACCTCCAGGCCTTATACATGTAGGGACAGGTCGCGACCTGTCCCTGCATGTATGGAAAATGGACGTGAGTCGGGAAGGCCAGCGCCTTATCCCAAAGGAACCGCTAAAAGTGGAATTTTTAATTCATCGACCAGGTCTTTTTTCTTGTTGGCGGCGAAGAGGCCGTAAAGGAAGTTCTTTCTCTGATGCCCGGCGACGATGAGGTCGATATTGTGCTCCTCCACCTTATCCGTTATGGCCTTGGGGATCTCTCCTTTTATAAGGACCCCTTCTGCGGAAATATTTTCGCGGTTGCTGATATCCTCTGCGCATTGCCTGACATAAGCAGCCTCCTTTTTGCGGTCCTCGACCCTTTTGTCGTGGAGAAACTGAGGCCCCGCCTCCAGAGCTCGGTACGAATCCGGATCCGGCTCCGTCACGTGTAGGATCCAGATCTTTGCATTTGTGAGTTTGGCTAGTTTTACCGCTTCGGCTATCAGTTTTTCTGCATGTTTGGGCCGGTCGATGGCCACGAGTATGTTTTTCATATTCTCTTTTTCTGAAGTTCTTAAAGTTAAGAAAAATAATCAAAATGGAAGCCTTGAACGCGCTATCTGCTCCGCAATTCCGCCTCCACTATTCTTTTGATTGCATCCCGATTTTCCTTGTCACGGAGATAGTCCCTGATCAACCCCTGCTCGAATTTCCGGTAGATCTGCCGCAGCAGGTCAGGGGTGAGGTCCCTGTTCAGACAGATCTTCTCTGGCGGCTGCTGGGGCTGAGGGATGATGTTCCTGTCGGCGAAGCTTTTCAGCACCTCCGGAAGCTGTTTTCCGGCCTTTTGAATGACTTTATTCCCGATCCGGTGCAGATCATCATCTTCTTCCAAATCGGGCCGTAACTGGTGCAGGATCGCGCCCTGGTCCACCTGCCGGGAAGCCAGATGGATTGTTGCCCCTATAGCTTCGGGATCGTCGTGATAATAGGGAAAAAGATTGGTGGCCGAACCGGTGTAGTAGGGGGAAAGCCCCAAATGCAGATTAATGATCCGCCCCTTGTAACTTTCCATCAGCGGACCTTTAAGGATGGAGGAGCCGAATAGAACAATAAGATCCGGCGCTATATTTTCCACCAGCTCCGTGGTTTCATCGGAATTGATCCCTCTGTGCTCCAGCTCCAACAGGGAAACCTCCTCAGGAAACTCCTGATAGGCTCCAAAGAATTCCCGCTCACTTTCCTCCCGCATCTGAAAATGGCGTGAAATGAAATTGGCATCTTCTTCAGGCAGTCCGGCAGTCTTTTCAATTGTTTCCGATTTGCCTTCCGAGATTATCAGTTCCAAATTAAACTCCTCGGCAAGCCGATGGGCAATGTATTTATGGCGCAGGCTGGTGCTGGTGAGTAATACTACAGTCACGGTTTATGGTTTAGGTGTTAAAACGAAGATAAGCGGAAATAAAATCATTACTTCCCGGCTCCATCTTCGGACTTCGGACTTCCGACTTCTAACTTCCAACTCCCCACTCTCACATCTCATCCTTCCATCTTCTCAATTCCGGTTTCTGAAAAAGGCTCGTTCCCGTAAACAGGTCGTTCTTTCCCAGAGGCAGATCATTACAGTCATAGCGCGAAAGCAGGAGCGAATCCTCCTGCAGGGAAGCATTGGTTGCCCGTTCCATGGTAAATCCCAGTTCAAAACCGAAGGCTGCTACCTCCTCCTTGATGCCCCTGCAGGCCTCGTAGGAACCATAGGGATAACTGATGGCTTTGGAGGGACTCCCGAATCGCTCCATAAAGAAGGCTTGGGTCATTTCCAGCTCGTGCTTCAGGTCTTCCCGGGTCAACTGTCCCAGAGGCAGGTGATGATGGGAATGTGAACCCAAAACATCCTGAGAATGCAGGTCCTGCAGCATTTCATCGGTGAAATAAAGCTCTGCTGCTACGAAACTTTCATCATACAACTGCTGAAACAGGGGATTGATGAAGGCCTGCTGCTCGGGAAGGGACAATTTGAAATTCAACAGGTACTTGAGGATAGCCGTTTTTTCTTCGTCATAGTTGTAATGGAAGATCGCCAGTTTCTCCTCTGCCCGGTCCAGAACTAGGTTAGTATGTTTTGCCAATTCATTCAGCAGCTCCTCAGAGGAGACCTGGGAGCGCAGCAGGTGGATTTTATGTACGAGCGAAACCTGCTGCTCATGAAAATTTGCAGTATTGATGAAAAAAATAAAGGGTATGCCCAGCTCCTCCAGGATAGGTTTTGCCAGCTCGTACTGTTCCTTCAGGCCATCGTCGAAAGTGATAAGCAGGTAATTCCTGTCGAAGGGCTTCTGCCGAAATTCCAGCAGTTCCTTTAAGGAGATAAAGCTGCCATGCTTCGCCAGCGCTTCCAGCTGCTTTCTGAACTGCTTCGGACTAAGCCCGAAGATGCTGGGATAGGGGGCGGAGAAATCTTCTCGGATGTAATGATAGTTGGCGACGGAAAGCAAGCTGATAATAGTTTAAAATTATATATTTTTTGAGAGGGACAGGTCCCGACCTGTCCTTAATACGTAATGGTCTTCCTGAATCTCAACTCCGCCGTAGCCAGGATTTCGGCAATCTTTTCCCCCGAATTTCCCTTTCCGTATATTTCAGAAGGAGAGTAGTGGTCTTTTTCTATAGCGTCCCTGGTTGCCTTGAGGATCTCTTTCTGATCATAGCTCACATCCACCACATTTGCTGCCCTGCTCCTTCGGTGCTGCCTGTTCCCGATATTTACTACCGGCACCCCAAGGTAGGCGCACTCCCGAAGCCCGGCACTGGAATTGCCTATCAGGGCTTTGGAATTCTTAACCAGCCTCAGGAAATCCATGGGTTCCATATTTTTAAAGAAATGTATGTTCTTCGGCTGCTGCAGTTCCCTGAAGGAACGGATCCCATTGGAAGTCCCATCCGAGCCGGCATCCACATTGGGCCAGAACCAGAAAGCCGGACAATTCAGTTCCACTATTGCCTTCAGGGTTTCCAGCACATGGGCTTTGGCTTCCTTGTATTCGGTAGTCACCGGATGCTGCATCACTACGACATAGCCGTCCTTCCAGTTGAGTTGTGCGCCGACTCCCCCGTATTTCTGCAGGGGATCGAAATCCAGCTGTGGCTGCTCGCAGACGAGCCTGGCCAGGTCGATGGAGGGACAGCCGGTGTTGATCACCGCATCCGGTTCCTCGCCCAGTTTCAGCACCCTCTGGTAAGCCTCCTCGCTGCACACCAGGTGCAGGTCTGCCAGTTTGGTGTTGGCATGACGAACCTTCTCGTCGATGCTACCGGTGACTTCCCCGCCCTGTACATGCACCAGGGGGATGTTCTGGTAAGCCGCGGCGATGGACGTGGCAATGGTCTCAAAGCGGTCGGCGATCGTCACCACCGCATCCGGCTTCAGGTTGTAAAAAACGTTGGTTAGCTCCATGACCCCCAGGCCTGTGGTCTTGGCCATGGTGGTCGGATTTTCCCCTTCCAGTACCATAAAGACCTTTGCTGCAATTTCAAATCCGTCCTTTTCTATGAAATCCACTGCATTCCCGTAACGGTCCAACAGCGCTGATCCGGCAATCACCAGCTGCAGTTCGAGTCTTGGATGCCTCTTTATGGCTGTTAAGGCAGTTTTTATTCTGCTGTAAGAAGGTCGCGCCGTGACCACGACGCATATTTTGCGTTTTTCCATGGAAAAAGTTGTACTCAGGCTAAAGTATGAAAAAAGTTTTTACTCCGGAATATACGACCCCAACCATCCCATGTTCTTACAGATCGCGACCTGTCCCTACATGGGAATTTTAGGAATTTGAAACTATTTCCCAACCCCTTCCAAAGCCTCCCAGATCCTTTCTGAAGCCTTTTCTGAAGGTTGGTCATTAATCTTCCGGAACCATTGCAGAGCGGCTTCTAAGGGCGCTTCAGGAGCTTTTAAGGCGGCCTCTATCTTGCCTGTTAGTTCTTCCCTGGCGTTCAGCCAGACCACCGCATCCTGGGTCGGCATGGACCGGAAATGCACAAAATTGTACACCTTCTGCGGAGTCCAGTCAGGGTCCTGTTTGTTCTCCACCTCGTAATTCAGGTAAAGACAGGGTTTGCCGAAAAGCGCAAAATCGAAAACCATGGAGGAGGCCAGATTCACCACCAGTCTGGTGTGAAGGATGGTATTCACCTGCAGCTCCAGGTCCTCCTTTGTGGGCAGGATGGCATTCCAGCTGCCGCCCACCTGCTTCCATCGGGGGGCAACGGGCCGGATCAGCTCCTTATGCTGCGCCAGTACCCGGTCGTAGCGGTCGGAAAAATCAACGGGACAGCGCCTGAAGATAATGCCCAGGTTTTGGCCCCGGGAGTTCAGTTCCGCCACTGCTTCGGCAGTATCTGCCAGGTATTGCGGATCATCCGGGGAGGTGGTGCTGTCGTCCCCGCTGAAACAGATATATTCCTTTTCCGGATCCAGACCCTGTTCTCGGAAAAATTCCGACCTGTCCTTGCGGAGAGCCATATTGGAATGCGGCTCGAACTGCGGACTTCCTGTGATCAGGACGTTTTCTGAAGAAATGAAGGGGTAATAGCCCAACAGCTCCTGCTTCATATGCTCACTCCAGGTAAAATAATAATCCGGCTCGACCACCATTGTGGCCTTGGGCAGGTTGTCCCAGGAAAAAATGAAGCTTCCCGTCGGGATTCCCAGGTCCTGTGCGGCGGTCAGGGGGGCGATGGCATTTACGGGCCGCTGATTGGTGCAGAAGACGAAATCGGGCTGCTCCTGCTCCAGCACCCGGCGGCAGTGTTTATAGAATTCTGACTTCCGCTCGGCCTGTTTCATTTTCTTCCGCAGCATCTGAAGGCCTTGTTCCCCGCCCAAAGTGGTGGCGAAAAAGGCGACCATGGCGTTCTTGAGCCGCTGTTTCAGGTGGTGCTTCAGGGGTGGGAATTTGTAGGTCTGGTATACCGGGTCCTGGAACTTTCGGCTGAAGTGGTCCAGTTCCGCATTGATCTTCGCCCTTTTCATGATATCCGTGATGGCCAGGGGTTTCCCCTCCAGCTTTATTTCGCGGAAGCCCAATTCCGAAAGCTCGAAGGGTGTATGATTCCAGAACACCACCTCCCAGCCGCGCGCCCTGCCCTGTTCCACGAAGGAAGTGAAGGCGAA
>CAMPJY010000091.1 GCA_946887025.1 uncultured Salinimicrobium sp. | reverse complement strand
CCTGCGTACAAGCAGCCCTGACACAGCCCCTTTACACGGCCATGGGGGCTGTTTGAGGGCTGTTTGTAGCCTGTTTCATTGGGAGATAATGATTATAATGCAGAGTTTCAGGGCCTGAAAAAGGACCCCGAGGGAAGTGCGGGAACTGCGGGAAGTGCTATATGATTTTTGCCTTTTCCTCCAATAAAATTTGCTACTTTAGGTATATCGGTCGTGACCAGGTTAATTGAGGTTAGTAGAAATTATTTAAAAAATACGATGGAAGAATTCTGGGAAGATGCGTTTAGGGACAAACAGGAAATGTGGGGTTTTGAACCTGCAAAGTCTACTGTATTGTCTAAAGACCTCTTTGTGGCAAATAATGTCAAGACGGTGCTTATCCCGGGGATTGGCTATGGCCGTAATGTAAAGGTCTTCAGGGAGAATAAAATGAGCGTCACCGGGATAGAGATTTCGCAGACCGCCATTGATCTGGCTGAAAAACATTTTGGGAACGACCTGAAGATTTATCATGGGTCAGTAACAGACATGCCTTTTGACGAGCAACTCTATGACGGGATATATTGTTATGGGTTGATCTACCTGTTTGACCGGGAAGAGAGAAGAAAGCTGATCCGGGACTGTTACAACCAACTCGCAAAAAACGGACTGATGGTCTTTACTGTAATAACAAAACAAGCCCAGACTTATGGGCAGGGAACCTATATCAGCAAAGACAGGTTCGAAATGTTCGGAGGGGTAAGGATATTTTTTTACGACCGGGAAGCTATTGAAGAGGAATTCGGTGAATCAGGATTGGTTGAAGTTACGGAGGTGAATGAAAATTTTCCATTCTATCTGATAAAGTGTAAGAAGTAGAGCCAACAGGTGTTAAAAACCTGTTAGGTCCGGACCTGTCCCTGCTTCCAAAATTGTAACTTGGTTCCCAACAGTCTTACGCATTATGTTTGGAATCAACGACATCCCGAAGTTCATCCTGGCCTTCTTCATTCTGCTGCCGGTCATCTCCATACTTCACGAGGCGGGGCACGTATTTTTTGCCTGGCTGATGGGCGGGAAGAACATCCGGGTAACGGTAGGGACAGGGAAACCCATCTTTCAGCGGGGAATGCTGGAAATACGGCAGTATTACTTCTGGTACGGTCTCTGTACCTTCGAGAACATCAAACGCAAGGAGCGCTTTGCCAATATCCTCATCTTTTCCGGCGGCGCGCTTTTCAATCTGCTGGGTACCATCGCCGTGGTCCTGCTCGTGGAAAAGGGCTATCTGGAAGCGGGCATCTTTACCTACCAGTTCACCTATTTCTCCATTTACTACATCTTCTTCGCCCTACTGCCCATGCCGTATCCTGATGGGAACTACAGTGACGGGAAGATCATCCTGGACCTGCTCCGCGGAAAGGAGGAAGTCATCAGGGAACGCACCTACCGCATTCAGTGGAACCGGGAAAAGGAGCAATGGCACGTCCTGGATCATGAGAATGAGCTGGTCGAGAGTTTTGAAGACGAGGAGGCAGCCGTGGAGAAGGCGCGGGAGATCGCAAAGAACAACCGCCCGAGCAAGGTGCTGAACAGCAGGGATGGGGAGGAAAAGGAGATCCACAATTACCCAAGGATCCCGCTATAACTCACTTCACCACCCACAGGGGGATCTCCAGCCTGGAGTTGAACAGCTCCTCGGTGACACTGCCCACCGCAAAAGGGGAGAAGGTATTCCCTCCCGTATCGGAAACCACCAGCAGATCCACATCAGCCATAGTCGTATTTGAAAGGATCTTTTTCGCAGCTCCCGATTCCCTCCCGAGGAGGATCAGGGGTTCTATAGGTTCGGGATATTCGAGTTTTTTAATGTATTTCTCAAACTTCTCACTGACGTGTTTCTTCACCTGCGGCCCCATTTCTTCGGCAGAGACATAAGGAGAGAACTGTACCGGCACGCTGTATACGTGCACCACTTTCAGGCTGGTGTCATGGCCCTCCTGCAGCTGCCTAGTCACCCGAAAGATTTTCCTGGAGTCGTGGGAGAAATCGGTACCTGCCCAGATGGAGTTGATCTTTTCCTGAGCTATGGCAGGCACCGAAACGATGTCACATTTCAGCAGGCGCAGCAGCTTCCCGCTCACTGCCCCCGTGCCGTTCTCCAGTTTCTTGTTCCCCACGATCGCAAGGTTGATGGCGTACTTCTCCGCCACATATTTGATAAGGGATTCGCTGTAGGGGTCTTCAGAAATAAGCACTTCCCAGTTGGCAGCTGCCTTGAAGTGCTCCTTCACCTTGTCGTTGAGCTCATCGCCTATGACTTCATCGAGGTTGACATCCTTCAGATGCTCCGCAAAGAGTTCGGAGATCTCATATTTCTTTATGTTATGCACGAAGTACACATTCTCTGCCTTCAGCCTTTCTGCAAGGAAGGAGGCGTAGGTGATGAGTTTGGTATCTAAAGCTGAAAGGTCCAGCGCTACTAGTATGTTCCTGATCTTTTTCATGATGAATGCTTACTGATTTTCATTTTTTGGTTTGGCAGCTCTTTTTCTGATGATATCTGAAATGACTTCCTCATAGCTTTCCAGCTCTTTCTGCGCCTTCTTCTCTTCAGTTTTGCGATATTCATCCCGTACGCCTATATAAAGCGAATAACACATGAACAGCAGGATAAAGGCAAAGGGGAGCCCGGTGACTATGGAAGCGGTCTGCAGGGCCTGTAAGCCGCCTCCTATGAGCAGTACGGCTGCGACAGCTCCTTCCGCCAGGGCCCAGAAGATACGCTGCCCTACAGGCGCATCTATCTTCCCGCCCGAGGTAAGGCTGTCCACCACCAGGGAACCGGAATCTGAGGAGGTGATAAAGAAGCCTGCGATAAGGATGATCCCAATGATATTCAGCACTCCTGAAAATGGAAAACCTTCCAGGAACACGAACAGGGCAGTGGCTACGTTATCATTCACCGCATTAAGGATGGTCTGATCCCCCTGCAGGGCCTGTTGAATGGAGGTGCTGCCGAAGGCTGTGATCCAGAAGAAGGTAATGAGCGAAGGCACGATGAGTACCCCGAGTATGAATTCCCTGATGCTCCGCCCCTTGGAGATACGGGCGATGAACATGCCCACAAAGGGGGACCAGGCGATCCACCAGCCCCAGTAGAACACCGTCCAGGCATTCTGCCAGTCGTTCCCCGTATAACTTTCGGTCCAGGAGGAGATCTCCAGGAAGCTGTAAAAATAGCTTCCGGTGTTCTGTACAAAGGACTGGAAAATAAAGATGGTTGGCCCCAGCACCACCACGAGCAGCAGCATCAGCACGGCGATGCGCATATTCCATTCGCTCAGGAATTTCACCCCCTTATCCACTCCGAGAACTACAGAAAGGGTCGCAATAGCGGTTATTACGGATATGAGGACCACCTGGGTGGTGATTCCACTGTCAATTCCGAATACATGTGCCATTCCCGCTGCGATCTGCTGTACCCCGAATCCGAGGGAGGTCGCCAGTCCGAATAGTGTAGCCAGCACGGCGAAGATATCTATCAGGTCGCCTCTTTTTCCGTAGATCTTGTCGCCGAGGATGGGATAGAAGACGGAACGGATGGTAAGAGGCAAGCCGTGGGAGTAGGTGAAATAGGCGAGGGAAAGCCCCACAAGGGCATAGACCCCCCAGGCGTGGAAACCCCAGTGCAGGAAGGTGAAGTTCATGGCTTCCTGTGCAGCTTCAGGAGTGCCACCTTCCGTAAGCGGCGGTGTCATAAAATGCGTCATGGGTTCCGCGATGCTCCAGAACAGCAGCCCGATCCCCATCCCCGCACTGAACAGCATCGCAAACCAGGAGAGGGTCTTGAATTCTGGTTTGGCATCTTTTCCGCCTATCCGGATGTCGCCGAATTTGCTGAAGGCGAGGTAGAGCACGAAGATGAGGAAAATATTCACGCAGAGTACGAAGAACCAGCCACCTGTGTTGGCAACGAACTCCTGGATGTCGGTGAAATAACCTTCGGCCTGTTCCCTGAAGATTAAGGTCAGGGCTATACTGAGGATGATGATGATGGTGGAAGTGAAGAAGACCGGTCCGTTGACATTCAGTCCGAAGATGGATTTGCGTTCATCACTTCTTATGATCTTTTTAGCCATGGTTGGTTGGTTTTGCTTTCAATTTAAAAATAATATCCGAAGTTTATATTGAACCGGGCCTCCCAGCTGGCTTCCGGATTACCCGCAGCAAAGTCGTCGAGGAAGTTGCCTCCCAGCCAGGAGTGATTATAGCCCGCGGCATAATCTATATAGGTGTACAGGTTTCCAGCCGTGAGCAGGACCCCGGTGACGTTCATAAAGGAATCCTCGAAAGCAGCCTGCTTCTTCTGCATATACCCGAAGTCATTGTAGAACTGCAGGTTCGAGATCGGGCCCCAGTCCACCGGAACATTCCTGGCAATGGCAAAGGTGTACAGATTGAAATCGGCTGCGACCTCATAAGGCGCCCCGTAAGCAGCCATGGTGATGACTTCTTCTGAATTCCCGGTCTGATTCCTCGGGTTATGCGAAACCAGCATGGCTTCGGTTTTCAGATTCCATAGGTTGTAATCCGCCTCGTAGTGGATGGCGAGGGCGTAATGATTTCCTGTCTTTTGGGTGATGATGTTGTAGAGTCCCCCGTATTGGGCGGATGTCCCCAGGCGTGACTGCAGACTGTCGCCCCACTTGTAGACGAGTTTCACATTTCCCTGATGCACTTCCTTATTGTTACCCGCCACGTCATAGGAATATCTGCTGTGGGAGACGGCGGAAACATCCCCAAACCTCAGTTCCTCGGCATTCTTGAAGTAGGCCAGCTGCCATTCCAGGTGTTCCCCCAGGCTCAAATATTTGATCCCCATATCGTGATCGTCCTCCAGCCCCATATAATATCCCAGGTTGAAGAACCAGTTATGGGAATTGTACTGCTGGATCCCAAAGGGCACCTGCGTGAGGCCCAGCTGAAGTTCCTCGGTCTCAGTGAAGCGATAGCCGAACCAGCCCTGTTTCAGCATGCCTCCCCCGAAGGACTCAGAATAGTGGCGGAATTCTGCGTTGACATAGACGCCTTTATAGGCTGCAACCGCATTGATCCTGAACATGTCATAGCCAAAATCCCCGCCTCTTTTCTTCTGTTCGGGTTTCCAGGAGGAGAGGTTGTAATTGAACCTCAGTGCGCCTCCAAGATCGACTTCAGGGGTTTCCTGGGCCTGCAGGAAGGCGCAGGGGAAACTGCTTAAAATAAAGAGGATAAAGAGTGGTTGAAGAGACTTCAAAAGCTATGGTTTTTACATATCATTCTTCAAGTTAATTTTAATGAGGCGAATTGCGGAGCAACCGGAAATTAAAAGTTTGTTAATATATTTCATGTAGGACACGATTATCGCGTTCTTCCCCGGTAAATGTTCCTACCCCGGCAGGGAGACACTAAAGCGACTGAACCTGTCTTTCTCCGTGACTATATTCAAACTGCCTTTATGGCTTTTGATAATGTCATGGGTGATACTCAGCCCCAGACCCGTGCCTTCGGTGCCTTTTTTGGTGGTGAAGAAAGGCTGCAGGATCTTGTCCTTCAGCTCCTCTGAAATACCACAGCCATTGTCCTCAACTTCTATAAAAACCGTGTCGTGATCCCGCCTGCTCTGGACCCTGAGCTTAGGAAGGTAGTCCTTCGGCGCTGTGGCAGCGTTTGATCTTTCTCTCATGGCGTCGAAGGCATTGTTGCAAAGGTTCAGGATGACCCTGCTGAAGTCTTCCCCGATCAGGGAAACGCAGCCTACCTCCTCATCCAGATCGAGGTCTATGGAAACGTTAATGGCTTTTTTGCCGGCCCGCATTCCGTGGAAGGCGAGGTTGACGTATTCCCTTATCAGGTTGTTGAGGTCGGTGCTTTCCAGGGTTCCGCTACCACCTCTGCTATGCTGCAGCATGGATTTCACGATCCCGTCGGCCCTTTTCCCGTGTTCATATATTTTTTCAAGGTTCTCCAGGACATCTGAAAGGGTCTGCAGCATGTCTTCTATAGCGGGAGTGGGATCCATCTTCTGAAGTTCCCCTCGTACCTCCCCGAGCAGTTCGATGTTCAGGTCGGAAAAATTATTGACGAAGTTGAGCGGATTCTTGATCTCATGTGCGATCCCCGCGGTGAGCTGCCCCAGGGAAGCCAGTTTTTCCTGTTGTACCAGCTGCTCCTGCGCTGCCTTCAGGTCGGTCAGGGCGGCCTGGAGTTTCTGGTAGGCCTCCGCATTCTGCATGGCGACCCCCACATTGGCAGCTACCGTATTGAGGAGGCGCAGATCGCTTTCCGCAAATCTGTTCTTCCGCTCGGTGCTCTGCACGCTGATGACCCCGATGGCTTCCTCACCAATGATGATTGGAACTCCAAGGTAAGATTCTACCCATTTCCCCCGTCTAACAGCTTCAATTTTCTCATAGGTTTCCGCCAAGTCCTGGTTTACCAGTAAGGGTTCCTTATTTATAATGATCTTTTCGGTAAGCCCATTTCCGAAGGGCCTGGAACCAGAGGTGTCTCCGTAATAGTAAGGAAAGTTCAGGAGGTTGTTTTTTCTGTCGTACAGCGCCAGGTAAACGATATCCGCATTGAAAGTCGTACGCATCTGCTCCCCGATCAGCTGTATCAGGCGGTTGAATTCCAGCTGCGAGACCAGGGCGTGACTGATATTGTTCACCGTCTGCAGCTCGGTGGCATGCTGTTCGGTCTCTTCCAGTAGCCGGGTGGTCTCATTGAAAAGCCGGGCATTTTCCAGGGCAATGCTCATACTGTTTACCAGGGTGCTCAACAAGCGGATATCCACCTCGCTGAAGGCATTTTCGCGTTCAAAATTCTGCAGACTTACATATCCCCTGACGCTATCTCCCACCAGCATTGGAACATACAGGGCACATTTGGATACTTTAGTTCCCGGAAGATCAGATGGGCATTCGCCTGTCAAAGCTTCCCATTTTTCGTCGATCTTTTCGTTCATATAGATCAGTTCCTTTTTCTGTATCAGGAGCTGCCTCATTTTATCGATGGGTCTGGGATCCAGAAAATGTCGTTTTCCATCTTCAAAAATATAATGGAAAGTTTCTGTACCCTGTTCGTGATCGAAGGTGCACACCGAGGTAGTTTGGGCATCAAAGAGGTCCCTGATCCGTTCTCCTACCAGTTCATAAATGCCCTGCATATCCATTTCTGCCACCAGCCCCTGTTGCACACTATTGATCACCGCCAGTTCGGCATTTCGCTGCTCGGTTTCGTTATAGAGGCGGGCGTTTTCCAGGGCTACGCTCATACTGTTGGCAAGGGTGCTTAGGAGACGTGCATCCGACTCGTAAAAGGCGTTTTCCCTGTCGAGATTCTGAATGGTGACGTAACCTTTTAAAACTTCCCCGACCTTCAGGGGAACGAAAATCATGGATTTCGCATGCCTGGTCCCTTCGACCGATTTATACTCCTCTCCGAGACCTTCTAAAAAAGCGGGAATATTTTCATTGACCAGGACTATGGAATTTTTTTCTGCCAGGAGTTTTAAAATATTATGGAAGGGCCTGGGTGGAGCAAAGATCTTCTGTCCGTCTTCATACAGATACCGGTGGTGCTCCATACGGGTATCGTAATCCAGGATACTGATCCCGGTGCATTGAGAATCGAACAGGTCCCTGATGCAGTCCCCTACCAGGTTATAGATGCCCTGCATATCCATTTCTGCCACCAGGCCTTGCTGCACACTGTTGATTACCGCCAGTTCCGCATTCCGTTGTTCTGCTTCGCTGAAGAGCCGGGCGTTCTCCAGGGCGATGCTCAGGCTGTCAGCCAGGGTGGCCAGGGCGCGAACCTCACTCTGGCTGAAGGCATTTTCCCGGTCCAAATTCTGAATGGTGAGATACCCCATCACATTGGTGTCGATAAGCAGGGGAACATATACCGCGGATCGGGCTTCCCCCGTTCCCGGGACTGCGGAGGTGTCTTCCCCCGTTAACAGGTCCCAGTTTTCCTTCACCTTTTCATTGAAGTGGATGATCTCTCTGGTATCAATCAGAATCTTCCTGGTTCTGGGGATAGGTCTGGGCGGGGGAGAAAGCAGCTCCCCGTTTTCAAACAGATACTGGAATTCCTCTGTTTCCTTTTCAAAATCGAAAGTGCCTATGCCTACGACCTGGGCATCAAAGAATCGCCGCAGCTCTTCCCCTGCAATGGTGTAGATCTCCGTCATCTGCAGCCTTGCCGAGATTCCCCGCTGTACTTTTTTAATGAGATCCAGTTCCGCTTCCCTGCGTTTCAGCTCCCTGACAACTTCCATGGAGGTGTCCGGGTAGGTACCCGGTTCCTTGATATCTTCCATAATGTGCTGAATTATAGTTAATCCAAATTCATACTCAAGCTTTCAATTGTGTAGGAAGGGGCAGCAGTTGGGGAACTAAGGTTGGGGGATTCCAGAAAATTGCAGTAGTTGATCAATCGTTTGATCGATCGAGGGTAGGGTATAGCAATTTAAGCTTAATTTTGTTAATTATTGAGGCAGAGGCTGTTAAATATATTGCGACACGGATATAGGACGCCAATGAAAGCTTATACGGGCCGCAGGTTCTCGAATTTGTTTCGGTAATCAATAGGCGTAAGCCCCGTAATCTTCCTGAAGATGTCCCTGAAGGCTTTGGTGTCATTATATCCCACATCAAACATGATCTCCGAAACATTCTTTCTGGAAGCTTCAAAGGATTTCTTGGCAGCTTCCACCCTTACCCTTTGCTGATACTCGATGGGGGTATTGTTGGTGGCCTCCTTGAATCTTCTTTCAAAGGTCCTGCGACTGGTATGGATCAGTTTCGCCAGGCTGTCGATGGTTATTTTTTCCTCATAGTGGGCCTCAATATAATCCTGTACTTTCTGAATATCCTCGTCATGATGGTTTCGCTGGCCTCGGAAGATGGCAAACTGGGACTGGCTGTCCCTCCCAATATCCAGGGCGAAATATTTGGAGATCATGACGGCGGTTTCCCTTTCAGAAAACTTTTCTATCAGGTACAGGATCAGGTTCCACAAGCTGTTGGCCCCACCGCTGCTGTAAATAGTCCCGTGTTCCGAGATCACTGCCCCATCTTCCACCTCCACCTGAGGATATCTGGCTCTGAATTCATCTATATATGCCCAATGGGTGGAGCACTTTTTCCCATCGAGCAAGCCTGTTTCAGCCAGAAGAAAGGCCCCGACACACAGACTGGCAAGACTGGAACCCTGCCGGTATAGCTTTTTAAAGTAAGGAATGGCTGCTGCATTGGCCCGGATCCCTTTGCCGGTGTCGCCAAAGGTAGGGGGGATAATAAGCAGGTCCGTATGGGTCACATCCTTAAGCAGTCTGTCAGTTTTAATAGTGTATTCCCCGTTGTTCGCAGGTACATACTGATTCAGCCCAACATATTCTACCTTAAATACGGGTTCCTTGCCATGGGAGCTGCGGAATTCATTGGCAGTATTAAAGGCCCTGAATGCCGGGGTGACGGCTTCAATAGTTCCATACTCGGGCGCAAAGACGGAAATTAGCATATCATTACAGATGAGGCAACAAGATAATGAATTGTTGGCATAATCAACCCCTAAGCTTGTCATTTTCACAACAGGCAGCCTAAAGCTTTGTGTATTAATTTTGGTATATAAGCTTTAAAACCAATAACAATGACACAAGTACCAAGAATCACAGTCGAAGCCTTAGTAGATGCGCCCGTGGAGCAGGTCTGGAAGGCCTGGAATACTCCGGAAGACATTCAGCAATGGAATACTGCCGATCCCGGCTGGCATTGCCCCAGCAGCGAGAACGACCTCAGGGAAGGCGGCAGGTTCAAAAACAGGATGGAAGCCCGGGATGGGAGCTTCGGTTTTGATTTTGAAGGCATTTATAACAAGGTGGAACCTAATAAGGAGATCAGCTACACCATGAGTGACGGAAGGAGGGCTACCACCTTGTTTGCGGAACAGGAGGGGAAAACTTCCGTAGCCACCACCTTTGATGCGGAAACAGAAAATGATCCTGAATTTCAGAAACAGGGCTGGCAGGCGATCCTGAACAACTTTGGAAAGTATGTGGAATCCAATAAACAATAATCAAAATCTAAAATCATGAAGAAAAACAGAATCATCTTCTGGGCAGCAACCATCATCCTGATCCTCTGGGAAGGGCTGATGCCCCTAGGCACCCTTTTGTTTGCGCCGGAATACGCCAATGCAGGCACCAAACCTCTGGGGTATCCTGATTATTTTGCCTATACCCTGATCATTTGTAAGGTTCTCGGCGTAACGGCCATCTCCCTTCCCGGCATACCCGCCAGGTTAAAGGAATGGGCTTATGCGGGACTGACCTTCAATCTGGTCTTTGCCTTCATCAGTCACGCGGTGGTAGACAAAAACCTCGGATTTATGCTCATGCCCCTGGTGGTATTGGGCATCCTGGCTGTTTCCTATATCTATAATCCAAAGATATATCCCGCCAGGACCGCCCGGCGCAGCAAGTACGTCGAGGGATAGACGCGCTGCCTCTGGATAAAGTCTTCTAAACAATATTTCGAACCAGTAAAAACAAAAATAAAATGAAAAATCAGGCATCCTTCCACAGAGTAATCAAAGCCAGCCCCGAAAAGCTGTTCCGGGCATTTTCAGATCCCGATGCCCAGGCTTCCTGGTTCCCGCCATACGGATTCATATGCACCGTACAGGAGATGGATTTCAGGGTGGGCGGCAGATTTAAAATGACCTTTATTAATTTCAGTACCGGGAATGCTCAATCATTTCATGGCGAGTATCTTGAAATAAAGCCCAACGAATTCATTAAATATGTCGACAGCTTCGACGATCCCAATCTACCCGGGGAAATTACCACCAGCATCGGTCTGCAGAAAGGCTCCGTCGGCACCGAACTTAAAGTGCTGCAGGAGGGGATACCCGAAATCATCCCGGTGGAGATGTGCTATCTCGGCTGGCAGGAATCGCTGGAAAAATTGAAAAAGCTGGTGGAGCCTGAAATTCCGGATTCTTAACATTACT
>CAMPJY010000090.1 GCA_946887025.1 uncultured Salinimicrobium sp. | reverse complement strand
TACAATGTCTTTATAGAATACTTTAGGAAGTTCAGTTAAAAAAGATATAATTACGCGCAAGACAAAAAAAAGGCCTCATAGTAAGTAACCATGAGACCTTTTGTTTTACACAATATGATTGTTTAATACTTTGCAGGTTCTCCTTCCTGTGGCAGATTATTTTGAATGAAATCCCGAATATCGTCATTCGCATTTTTAAGGTCTTCACTTCTCAGGTACATCATATGGCCACTGTGATAGCCTTTAAAACTTATCCTGTCCTTCATTTTTCCGCTGGGATCGAGTTGCCACATGGAATACTTAGCGTTAAAATAAGTGGTTCCCCCGTCGAAATATCCACTTTGGATTAAAACATCCAGGTTAGGATTTTGAGCCATCGCCTGACGCAAATTTTCCCCTGTATTATTGCGAGACCTGTCCCACGGATGTACGGGTCCAAACATGTAATAGGTCAGATCCGTTTCAAAATTCAAATCATTCCTTAAGTAGTGATTAATAGCGGGAGTAAAGGAATGTAACCAGGAGGTGAGTTCAGCGCTGTAATCAGGATAATCCCCCGCAACCTTCCTGTCCATTCCAAGATACCTGGAATCCAGTCTGCCAACCGTATATCCCTCATCTCTCAAAAGCTCCTTCCAGAAGTATCCAAAAGGAACTTCCAGATTGTGCTGTAAAAACACCTCTTTTGAAATTCCTGAATAAAAGGCCATTTTAGAGGCGATATTCTCCCGTTTCTCAGGTTCCAGGAAGCCTCCCATTGCCAAGGCAGGTAAAAGTTCATTAATTGCATATTTTTCTACCTCTGGAAGGAACTCCTCCAGGTCCTGGTTCTGTAGTGCCGGAGGCAGGACTTTATGGTACCAGGCAGCTGCAGCAAAGTAGGGGAGACGGTTGGCAATTTCCACCGGCCCGTCCCGTTCAATTCCTATCTCAGTGGGAGAAACAAGAATAACCCCATTGAGATACATCCATTGACTGTTTTGTAATTCCAATGCAAGGCCTGATACCCTGGTTGTTCCATAACTTTCCCCAATCAAATATTTTGGGGACAGCCAACGATCATTCCTGGTGACAAAAGTATTTATCCATTCTGCCAGGTATTCTATGTCCTCATTGACACCGAAAAACTGATCCCGGTCCCTTTTTTCGTCCCCATTCGGTTCAATAATCCTGGAGAAACCGGTGTTGACAGGATTGACATAAACAATGTCAGCAATATCCAGAATGGAGTGCGGATTCTCCTTTACTCCGTACGGCTGAAGAGGGTATCCTTCATCATCAATTTTTAAGACTCTGGGCCCAGTATATGCAATATGCATCCACACAGAGGCTGATCCGGGGCCTCCATTAAAAGAAATCACTAAAGGTCTTTTTGACCTGTCATTGATCCCATTTCTTTTATAATAGGTGTAGAATAAAGAAGCGATGACCTCCCCTTCTGAATTCCAGACGGGCTGCATCCCGGCAGTGGCAGAATATGATATCCGTTCTCCTTTAATGGTAACAGTATGATCAGTGGTTATTAGGGTGTCTTTAGGTATTTTAAGGTCCTGAGCATTGACTATTGAATAGCAAAATAGGAACAGGGGGAGTAGGAAAGTAATTTTTCTCATTTGTTTTAGCTGGTTAAGAAGCTAAAAATAAAGAAAATTATACAAACTGTGGGAAATGTGGTTTACAGACCTCCGGTGTACTACTAAAAAGTATAATTAATGCTGATCCCTTTGTAATACGTACCATAGAAGGGGGTAAGGCTTATATTCTCATTTTCTTTCTTGTGTAATTCAGGAATGAGAATTCCGCTGAGAGCTCCCGCCCCATACCCAAGAAGGCTATCCGTCAAAAAATGTTTTCCTGCCTCAATCCTTAAATACCCCACCCAGGCTGGTATAATTGCAGCTGCGGCCCAGACGTATGGCCCGGCCCATGAATCAGGATTAAAGTCATTAAAAACTTTTGCAAAGAAAAAAGTGGCAGCGCCTGTTGCAGCCACATGTCCGGCAATAAAAGAGCGTTGGGCATCATTGTCAATTCGTTCTTCAAGGGGTAATTCGGTATTATATACCAGAGGACGGCTCCTTTGTACCAGTCCAGCCGTCAATGTAAATAAAGCTCCCGCTGTAGCCATTGATTCGATATACATCACTGAAATTTGGCCGAAATGATTTCTTTCGTTCTCATTTATAAGGAATAATATGGGGAGTGCAAAGGAACCATAAAATGGATAATAGCTCAACTCATCAGCATTACTTGAATAATTCCCAGCAGACCATCGATCAATAATAAAAACATCATCTTTTGAAAGCGTGTTCAAATATTCCTCTGTCAGCGGATCTTTATCCTTTATAAGTTTAAGTCCTAAAACATTCAATCCAATACTTGCACCGAGGTATGGACCATCGACAGCCCAATTCAATTCATATGGTGAATCG
This sequence comes from uncultured Salinimicrobium sp., assembly GCA_946887025.1. The sequence goes on along the minus strand of CAMPJY010000090.1, from coordinate 8,737 downwards.
TTTTCGGGATTAAAAGTTGTTTGGGCCTGGGTAAGGGAAAAGCATAGAAAAAATAAAAGGAAGACTATATATCTAAACATTACTTGGAATTTTGATTTAAATCTCGAAGATTTTATCCTTTAACCAAGTCAGTTTAACTTTTCTTAAATATATGTATAGGAATTTCTCTTAAAAAGAGGTGCATTAAACGTGCAAAAACACAGGATATACTGCTAGTTTCCTAAAAAATTTCTAGGCCTTCTCTATAGCCTGTTCCTTCCTGTAGCTAAAGAGATTGAATTGTTTGATCATTTCAGTTGTTTTTTCAGGTAACATTTCTTCCCATCCCGGTTTTCCATCAGCAATCATTTGCAATACCTCCCTTGAATAAATATCAAGAATCGTTGGATCATAATCTCTGATATCCACGACCTTACCGTTGTATTTAAAGAATTTGTACAACTCTTTCATACGAGGGTGAACTTTCAGGTTTTCGCTGGTAAATATCTCTCCGGATTCCTGGTCTTTCAGAGGATACAGGTAAACTTTGAGGTCCTTAAAAAATAATTTCCCGAAGGCCTCAAGAATTCCGCCGCTGAGATGTCGGTAATATTTTTCGTCGAAAATATCCACGAGATTGTTGACTCCCATAGCCAGTCCCATACGTTCTTTTGTGTAACGGGAGAAATATTCTACTACCTTGTAATATTCCTGAAAATTGGAAATCATAACAGTCTGGCCTAGGGAACAAAGCAGCTCTGCACGGTCCATAAAGTCCCGTTCATCAATTTCTCCTTCGGCCCTGAGATTGGATAGCGTAATTTCAAAAATAACCTCTGTATTTTCCTTTGATACTTTGTTTTCTTTAAGGAACAGCTCCAGGGATTGTTTATACATATCCATATTGACCTTGGTCACCGGACGAAAGCTTCCCCTTAGAGCAAGAATATTCTTTTTATAAAGAATTTTAGCAGGAAGAACGTTGTTTCCATCGGGTGCAAACATAACGGCCTCCGTCATTCCGTTTTTAACCAGCTGTAAACTCATCAGACGATTATCTACCTTTTCGAAGCGTGGCCCGGAAAAATTTATGGTATCGATCTCGATTTGATCCTTATCAATATGATCATAAAGATAGCGCAGCAATTTCTTAGGATTGTCATATTTATAGTAGGCCCCATAAATTAAATTCACCCCCAGGATCCCCAGGGTGTTTTGCTGAAGCCTGGCGTCATTTTCATGAAACCGTACGTGAAGGATAATCTCATTATAATCTTCCTCCGGATGAACCTGATATTTTATTCCAACCCATCCATGTCCCTTATACTGTTTGGCAAAATCAATGGTTGCCACAGTATTGGCAAAACTGAAAAATAATTTATTTGGATGTTTTTCCCTTGAAATCCTCTGTTCAATCAGATTCATTTCGTGGGTAAGCATTTTAATAAGGCGTTCCTCGGTTACATATCGCCGATCGGATTCGACCCCATAGATGGCATCACTGAAATCCTTATCATAGGCGCTCATAGCTTTTGCTATGGTACCGGAAGCCCCTCCAGCCCTAAAAAAATTACGAACTGTTTCCTGTCCTGCTCCTATTTCAGAAAAGGTGCCGTAGATATTTTCGTTCAGGTTAATTCGTAAAGCTTTACTTTTTATAGAAGGGATGTTTTCAAATTCACGATCCCCCATAATGGTTATTGGCATAGCTGATTTTTTATAAGGCAGGCTCCTAAAAAGCCATCATCAAAGGTACTAAAATGGCAACCTAAACAAAAAAATATACTTAGTTTTGTGGTAAAATAAATCTGTTGAACATCACATTTTTGGGCACTGGAACATCACAGGGAGTACCCGTAATTGGGAGCAGTCATCCGGTATGTTTAAGTGAAAATCCGAAAGATAAAAGGTTACGGGTTTCTGTGTTGGTAGAATATAAAGGACTTACTCTGGTAATTGACTGTGGTCCTGATTTCAGGCAACAAATGTTGTCCAATAAAGTTCAAAGGCTGGATGCTATTCTTTTTACTCATGAACATAGCGACCATACAGCCGGTTTAGATGATATAAGGCCCTATTTCTTTAAGCAGGGGGATATTCCCATCTATGCTCATCAAAGAGTGCTGCAATCGCTCCAAAAAAGGTTTGACTATATTTTTTCGGCAGAGGATAAATACCCTGGGGCTCCAAGTGTGAGGGAGCACATCATTGAGAATAAAAGCTTTAAAATTGAGAACATTTCTGTGGTCCCTATAGATGTTATGCACAACCGGGTCCAGGTATTTGGCTACAGGATAGATGATTTCGCCTATATAACCGATGCGAAAACAATAGCTGCGGAAGAAATGAAGAAATTAGGAGGGCTTGAAGTCCTGGTGGTGAATGCTCTTCGAAAGGAACCACACCATTCTCATTTTAATTTGGAAGAGGCATTGGCTTTTATTCAGGAAGTAAACCCCAGGAAAGCATATTTAACCCATATAAGCCATACCATGGGATTTCATGACGAAGTCCAGCCCCAACTGCCTGATAATGTTTTTCTGGCATACGATAATCTCAAACTTAAACTTTAATGCGACGGTCATTTCTTCTATATCTATTTGTCTTTACAGCCCTAATTGCGGTTTTCCTATATGTCACCTCAAGGAGAATGCTCGAATCTAAAAAGACTGAGGTAGCCGAATTAAATACAGAACTGAATCTATTACAAAAAGAATTAGACTCCCTTCAGGCTGATGGGGCTGATGCGGAAAAATCCGGTTTTGCATCCAATGACCAGGCGATGTCCTATTTCGAAGAACGTGGAATGGAAGCCTCTGAAATAATCAGGCTAATTGAAGAAGAAATCATCGGGAAAAATAAAGCTTCCGAGGATCATCCTCTCGTTCCTTACGAAGGCATGGAAGGAGATATGAGGATCAATAAAATAAGGATCCTCAACCACAAGTGGATCATTGCTGATTTTACGGATGGGACTTATTGGGGAGAATTGTTCATCACTTATTACGTTGATGACAACAAGAACCTTCATCTTGAAACCAAAGAAGCCTTACTTTACCCGAAATATTGATTAAAGGTGGCTTTGTAGCCAATCCTTAAGTTCCGCCAGGTTTTGTGGGGTCACCCCATGACCTGCAGGATATTCAGAATAAACATTCTCAATTCCAAGTGCATCCAAAAACGGTTTGGTTTTACGGGCCCAGGCGATAGGGATTACCTGATCCGACGTACCATGGGATGAATATACCGAAAGCCTGGAATAATCCTTTGCCTGATATCCATTTTTAAGAATTTCGGGATTTATGTACCCGCTAAGGCCAATTACATTACTAATCTTTTCTGGATAGGATAGTGCTACTGCCAGACTAAGAATTGTCCCCTGACTAAAGCCTACAAGAGTAACATTTTCATCATTCAGATTGTAAGTAGAAATAGCTTCCTCAATAAAATTTGCTATCAGGTCTCTTGATTTTCTGGCCTGCTCATCGTCACTGAATTTTCCGGTGGAATTATCCCAGAAAATATTATACCAGGCGTGACCGTAGGGTTGAAGTGCCAATGGAGCCCTGGCAGAAATAACAAAAAATTCCCCCGGCATCTCGTCGGCGAAGGAAAAAAGGTCACTTTCGTTACTTCCATAGCCGTGAAGCATTAACAAAAGTGGTGCTTTCTCTGAAGCTACACTGGGTTTGCGGATTAGATGTACCAGAGATAAATTATGTTGTTCCATTTATTCTATTGTGCTGAACCAGTTCTGGAAATGCTTACCAAGGAATGGAACCTCATTTCTTTCTCCCTGAATGGCCCCGATTATTCCATATCCCCAAAGAACCAGAATAAAGATGTAGAAACCTATGGAGATGAACCAGCTGTCAAACCATGAGATAATGAGACCTAACATATAAAAGGTTATATGGACTCCAAGGGCCTGACGAATATGAAATCCTGCAAAAGGATTTTTGCTGTCATTGTTCATGAAATAACTGATAATGGTGCCTAATATCGTGAGATAAGCCACTACGGCTGCCGCCCTTCCATCCCTTGCAATGCTTTCCATTTAAATTCTTTTTAAAACAACTACAAAGATAAATTTTATCCAGACTTTATGGCTTACTTAAAAAATGATTTAGATGAAAAGTCCGAAGGAGTCAGGATTGAAGATAGATGTTCTTCGAAAAAACACCAAAGACCTTACCTTTTAGCTCCTGCCCAAAAAAGACGCTATTCTTAGAGGTACTATGGACATCAGGTAAATTAAAGGTATATTCATGATCCGGATCAAAAAAGGTCAAATTTGCCCTGGATCCAACTTCTATAATTTCCTCAGAAAGATTATATCTGACTTTCCCAGCAGTTAACATCTTTATTGCCATTTTGACCGGGAGCACTCTTAATAACGCCCCTAGTGCTGATTCCAGTCCAATGCTTCCGAAAAGGGCATTGTCGAACTCCATTTTTTTGTGCTCCACATCAATTGGTAAGTGATCAGAGGTCACCATATCAATAGTGCCATCCTTAATCCCTGCAATTAAAGCCTTGACATCAGACCTGGTGCGTAGGGGAGGGAGAATCTTGGCATTGGTATCAAATTCCTTTAGAAGTTCATCAGTCAGAACCAAATGATGTATGGCAACACTACAGCTCACATCGAGTCCATCTTCTTTTGCTTTTCGGATCAGCTCTACTGATTTTGCGGTTGAGATGGTGGGAATGTGCAATTTCCCCCCTGTATATTCCAGGATATATAAATCCCTGGTTATCTGTAATTCTTCAGCAAGGGAGGGAATTCCCTTTAATCCAAGTAATGTGCTTGTTTCATTTTCGTTTACCTGCCCATTTCCTGCTATTTTATTATCCTGAGGAAAGGACTGTATCAATCCGTCAAAATTCTGGGCATATTGAAGTGCAAGTTTTAGCAGATTTGGATTGGTAATAGCCGACTGGTAATCCCCAAAAGCAACTGCCCCTGCCTGTTGCATGTCATACAGTTCTGCAAGGTCTGTACCTTTACCCTCCTTAGTCAGTGCTCCAATCGGATGAAGTTCGACCGGGGAGCTTTTGGCTTTTGAAATTAGAAAACTGACGGCCCCTTTAGTATCTGTGAGCGGAAGATTGGCCGGATTTAAGGCAATACTTGTGAACCCACTTTTCCCCGCAGTCAAAAGCCCATTTTCCAAAGTTTCCCTGTCTTCGTATCCGGGTTCCCCAAAACTTACACTGCTGTCAAACCACCCCTGCGAAACGTGGAGGTTCTCGAATGAAATCTCCTGATCTACCTTTTTTACCTTAATGGGGGAAGCAATCTCTTTTATTATCCCGTCCTCAATTAAAATATCTACAACTTTATTATTAAATGGACTTTCGTTGTCTATAACCTTGGCAGATTTTACCAGTATTTTCATTTAAAGAATTTTAGAATGAGCATTTCAATCAATAAGAAGAACAGTGCAAAAATAACAAACCATTTCCAAAGCGCATTAATTTCAGTTTTGCTTTCTACAGTCTCAAACACTTCAGGTATGGAATTCTCGACAATAAAACCTTCTAAATAATTAAGACTGCGGAAATTCAAAAGACTTTCCTGTCGATTTACATTAAAGCTCAAAGTCTTGATAACTGAGCTGTCGCTTTTAATTTGATAATGTCCAGCTGATTCAGGTTCATCCTCCAGATTTATTACCACCTTGTTGGGATAACTCTGCTGTAAAGGGATGAATGAAAAATCGGGAGATGCCAACTTTAAAATCTCATCCTTTTGCAAGCTGATACTTACATCAAATTTATTGCTCCTACCAAGGGTATAGTATAATCTGGCAGGCGTTAAAGCCAGATTTCCAATATTATAAAAGGTGGGGACAATTAATGGAGCGTTCTTGAAATTCGAATTTTCTTCGTTCAAAGCAGCGGTAAAAAGAAATACATTCCCCCGTCTTAACAGAAATTCCTCCTTATTTTCAAAGCCAAGGATTTTCTCAGCCCCTCTGTTCAACCTGAAATAAGAATCCACCTTCGGGTATTGGAAATTCTGAACCTGATCTTCAAAGACAGAATGAAAGAGCGGGTGACTGTATACAATTTCAGTTATCAGTTTTTCTTCAGAAATCTCTTCCTCGAATGAGGGAAGATTTAATCCTCCGAGCAGGGAATTGTAGTTTTCAATCTGCGCCTGGTCAGAGGGAATAATGACAATAAAGACATTTTCCTTTTGCAACTGTTCAAGGGAACTTTGGAGGGAGAGTGAAATTTCTGAGGCTTCATTCAGAATTACGAGGTCTGCCTGGGAAAGTTTACTGAAGTCGATCTGGTTGGTAGAAAAAGAATTCAGGCTAAATTCCGGTTGCTGATAAATCCTTTCAAGAAAAGCGGCATCCCCGTCTCCCAGCACAACCACATTGATTGGCTCCTGTTCATTAATGCTGAAATAAAGGGAGTTGTCAAACTCAAGTCCTGAATCTTCTATTTTAATTATTCCCTCTTCGATTGCAGCAGCAGAAAGAGGAAATTCAATTGTAACTGAATTTTTCTGCTCCGGTGAAAGGGTTCTTTTAGCCAGAAGATCGGAGCCACTATAAAGGGATACCGGGATATCCTTTAAGTCCTCACCAAAGGACCTGATGGAAACAGATATAATTGTCTCATCAAGACTTTGCTCCGAAATGAAGACAGTATCAATGGCAACATTGGAATTCAATTCGGATTGAAGCTTCACCAGATAAGGCTGAAATTCTTCGTTTCCTTCCAGTGCCTTCATTTCTTCATGAACCTGGAAATCAGAAATAGCCAAAAATATTTTCTCAGAATCCTGGTTATCTGAAAAATAATTTTCCGCCTTTCCGGTAATTGTCTTCCAGTCCAGTTGTGTGGAGGAGTAGGGAAGACTTTGTAATTCCCTTTTCAGGAGATTGTAATCCGCCCCTACGTAATCCGTGTTATTCGTGAAAAAAGTTATTTTTTCATCCTGAGGAAGAATTTCCAATAATTCCTGAATGCTTCTTTTTAAAAGGTTGCCTTTTTGTCCCTTTGCCTGCATGCTGTGGGAGTTGTCCAGATAAATAACTGTTTCCTGGTCCCGGATACCTTCTTCTGAAGTTGGAATGTAAGGCTGTGCAAAAGCAATAATTAAACTGGCAAAGATCAGTAACCTGAATAGAAGGATCAGCCATTTTTTTATTCTGGAACTTTTTCGGGTCTGCAGAATGGCTTTCTTTAGGAACTTGACATTCGTGAATCTCTCTTTCCTGAACCTCCTCAATTGAAACAGATGAACGAGAACCGGAATCACCAATAGAAAGAGCCCATAAAGTAATTCTGGATGTCTGAAGAGCATTCTTAGCAGGAATTTATCAAAGATAAAAAATGGAGGTTACTTTCTCTTTATTCTGAATTTAAAATTACTGCCTTTCCCCAGTTCCGACTCCAGTTCTATTGATCCCTGCATATGATCCAGCATTTTTTTAACGGTAGCCAGCCCAATTCCGCTTCCGGGATGTCCATCCCGGTCGTTCTGATCAAGCGTGGTGAAGAGATCAAAAATCTTTTCAAAATCCCCTTCAGGGATACCATTTCCGTTGTCCTTGACCTGAAAATAATAATGATCCCCAGTTTCCTGAAAAGAAATATTAACCTCCCGCGTCTTTTTAATGTTATACTTCAGGGCATTGCCAATTAAATTGAGGAATATCTGTGTCAGGGCAGCCTTGTTCACGTTTTGGAGAGTGCCAGAAGTCGGAAAATTAATTTTGACCTCAGGGTTCACCTGATATAAATAAGCAATTCCCCGCAAAAGCTGGTATAGGTCCACATCCTCCTTCTCCTTCTCAAGAATATTATCACTTCGGTAGAAGGTGAGGATCCCGTCAACGTAATTCCTCAGGCTATAGGAAGACTGGATAAGGAATTCCAGATACTGCCTGGTTTCCTCATTAAAGGCATCTTTATTTTCTTCTTTTAAAAACTCTGTCAGTGAAATGATGTTCGCCAGGGGAGATTTAATATCATGGGATACCACGCTGGCAAATTTTTCCAGATCGCGGTATTTCTGGCGAAGTTTAAGCTGAACACTTTTTAATTCATTATGCTGGTTTCTAAAATCCAGTAACCGGATAATCTGGTCTCCTAAAATAGTGAAGGAGAGTTCTTGGTCTTCCGTCAGGTTTTTAATTTTTGAATCCAGGACATAAAGGATGCCTAAAGCTTTTTTATCCTTTGAAAGAAGCGGAATGCCTGCATAAAAAGAAAAATCCCCTAGTTCCGGAACCTCAGTAAAGAAAGCGGAATGAAAATCCTCCCGATACAGAACCCTGCGTTCCCCTTCGAAAGTTCCAGCCAATTTACCCGAAAATGGAATTGCATCTTTTGAAAGGCCACTCAGGGAAAAGATCTGATCTGGCTCTTCTTCATAGATATTCAGGACGGCAACCGAAGATTTACAAATTTGCCTGGTGAGGAAGGCAATTTCATCAAAGTCAGTCTTTTGCTGGGAATTCAACAAAGGATCTTCTGCGGTAAATCGCTTTTTTTCAGATTCCTGAAGAGTTTCTTCGATCATAAATGGATTATCTGGGGCCTAACAGAAATTAAAGATATTAATAAACACCAATAAATAATAATATAATGTTAAAAATATATATGTCTCATTGCGATAAAAAGCCGGGCCAAAAGAAAACCTTAGTTTTTTTCGAAAACCCCCAGACCAAAAAGTGCAAAATCATATTTAACCGGATCTGTGGCATCAAGTTTCCTCAGCGCAGTATCCAGC
>CAMPJY010000089.1 GCA_946887025.1 uncultured Salinimicrobium sp. | reverse complement strand
CATTATTTCAATGCGTCAGTTTTTAGCTGTACGCTACAAATATACGGCACTTCTTTGAAACCACAACTACCTCAACAACATAGGGATTAGAAATGAAATTTCTTTAATTCAATTCCCGTGCCCCATTTCCTACCCGATCGTTAATATATTGCCCATTCTGGCAGAATTGCGACAGTTCTTCCTGAATGAATTTTTGAACAGCTGATTTCTCGTTTTCTGGATACAACAGGTGAACATTGGCTCCGGCATCCAGGGTGAAGCAGGGATTCAGGCCGCTGGAATTCCTGAATTCCATGATCCTGTTAATGATTTCAAGAGTGTTTGGTTTCATCAGCAGAAAATAAGGCTGCCCCGTCATCATCATAGCGTGCAGGGTAAGGGCCTCACTCTCCACAACCTTAACGAATTCCTCCAGATCCCCGGATTTAAATATCTTTTTTAGTTTAATAATGTTCTCGTGCGCCTGCTGAAACCTCTTTTCAGCAAAGGGATGCCCATTCATAAGGTCGTGCCCCAGGCTGCTGCTTACCTGCTTTTCCCCCTTGTCTACCAGGAGGATGGTATCCTGGAAGTCTTGGAAATTAGCGTGAACTTCCCCTTGATATTTTGTTCCAAAAAGGTCGCTGCTGCCATTAATATTTTTGTGAGCTCCCCAGACCACCAGTTCGCCTTCTATACTTCTGCAAGCACTCCCCGACCCCAGACGCGCCAGGAAAGAAGCCTTATTCAGGAAATGTGCTTCCGTCATATCAGGATTTAATTTTCTTTCAAGGCTCATAAGGCAAAGCGCCAGAGCACTCATCCCGCTGGCCGAGGAGGCAATCCCGCTGCTGTGAGGGAAGCTGTTGGAAGTTTTAATTATAAATCTGTAATCCTTTAAAAATGGCAGGTACTGCTCTGTCCTCTGGAAAAACTGTTCAATTTTAGGGCGAAAGGATTCCTTTTTTACGTCCTCAAACCACAATTCGAAGTCATACTCTAAATCCTGCTTTTCTTTTTTCCGAAAGCTCAGGGTTGAGGTAGTACGGCAGGAATCCAGCGTAAAGCTGATGGAAGGGTTCGCCGGGATTTGGTTTACCTTCTTGCCCCAATATTTTACCAGAGCAATATTACTAGGAGCCTGCCAGGTCACTTCCCCATGGGAAAGGTCATTTGAATAAGCTGTCGGAACAAAATCGGCTGTGGTCATTGAAAAGGATTTGGGCAAAGATAAATTTTACTTTTTAAGGGGTTTACAGTCAATTCAAATAAATTCTTAATTTAGTGGACCAACTGACCACAATGAAGAAAAAGCTGATAAGGTGCTCGATTGTCGTAGCCGCTTGCCTTTTAATAGGTTTCCTGTCGTCTGCAGCGACTGAAGCCGCCATGAATGGTTGGTTCGCTGCCCTTGAAAAACCATTTTTTACACCTTCCAAATTGGCCTTTGGAATTGGATGGGCCTTCAGTTATATCCTCATGGGAATTGCAGCAGGACTTGTTTGGAGCAAAGGATTTTATCACAAATGGGTAAAGGTAGCCCTGTATCATTTCGGTTTTCAGCTTATATTGACGGCTTCCTGGCCAATTTTCTTTTTCGGGCTGCAGAACACCATGTTTGGGTTGCTGAATGCATTGGCTCTTTTGATTCTCGTCCTCTATACCATAAAGTGGTTTAAGATCGTGACTGACACCGCCGCTTACCTCCTGTATCCCTATGTAGTATGGGTGCTTTTCGTGCTGGTATTGAATTTTGAGATCTGGAGGTTGAATATGTAATCGAAAAAGTGCCGCTCCTACGGAGCTGGAGGTGGTGGAAGGTAAATTTCTACAAAGATGTCCCTCCTCTGGAGGCAAAAAAAGCCCTGGAAGAGCAAATCTTTGTAGAAAAGGCACCCCACACTACACAGCTCTGAGGGGCTCCACCCGGGGCTATTAAATTAACGTGCCGCTGGCACTATGACTAAACAATTTAAATCCTCAGATACAGCCCGTGCCACCAGGTATCCTCCGGTCCAGGCGTTCTGGAAATTAAAACCGCCCGTGATGGCATCTATATTTAACACCTCTCCTGCAAAATATAGGTTTTTATGAATCCTGCTCTCAAAAGTCTTGAAGTTCACTTCCTTCAGATCCACTCCCCCTGCGGTGACAAACTCTTCTTTAAAAGTACTCTTTCCATGAACTTTAAATACCCCTGCAGTCAGTTCTTCTGCCATCTCTGCTATTTGTTTATTGCTGAGATCGGCCCAGCGGAAATCGTCAGTAATCCCTGTTGCGGAAATCAGGTTCTGCCATAAGCGTTTTGGTAGTCCAAGCTGGGAATATTTCAATATCTGCTGCTTCGGATACTTCTGTTTCAGGTCCTTCAATTCAGACACTACATCTTCAGCTCTTGTGTCCAAAAGCCAGTTGACCTGGATTTCAAATTCCGGCAATTCACTCAGCTCCCTTGCACCCCAGGCTGACAATTTCAAAATGGCGGGGCCACTCATCCCCCAGTGGGTTATGAGGAGAGGGCCTTCAGTTTCCAGTTTTTCACCCAAGATCTTTACGCTTGCCGGGGTGGCCACTCCGGGGAGATCTTTGATCCTGGTATCCTTGACATTAAAAGTAAATAGCGATGGAACAGGCGGTACTATGGAATGGCCCAGCTTCTCCAGCAGGTTCCATATTTTCGGATTACTCCCTGTGGCAATCACCAGTTTCAAGGCAGTGAAATCGGAGGTTTTTGTTTTTACTCTCCACTTCCCATTCTCCCACGAAATATCCTGAACTGAATGTTTTTTAAGAAGCTGAATTCCCAGCCGCTCAATTTCCTCAAGAAAACAGTCAATGATCGTCTGCGAAGAGTTACTTTCGGGAAACATCCGTCCATCCTCTTCGATCTTCAGCTCCACTCCCTTTGATTCAAACCAGGCGATGGTATCCCCCGTCATAAAGGAATGGAAGGGCCCGCGAAGTTCTTTTTCGCCCCTTGGATAATTCTTTGTCAGCTGTCTGGGATCAAATTCCGCATGGGTGACATTACACCTGCCGCCACCGGAGATCTTCACTTTATTCAGCACCTCATTCCCCCTTTCCAGAATACTTATCCTGGCTGCAGGATTCATTTCGGCGGCATTTATCGCCGTAAAAAATCCGGCTGCCCCGCCGCCGATTATCAGAATATCCTGTTCTGTCATTTTTTCTCCTTTGCCCGTTAGTCTTTTCAGGCGCAAAGGTATTTATTTTTATTGCCTTACGGCTTGAAAGTGGGGAAACTGGTTTTTCTGCTTTGTTAAATATCAAGCTAAATCTTTCTTAAACGGAACTGAACCTCAGGCCTGTTTTCTAATTTAGAAGGAAAAGAAGCATATGAGCAAGCCGAAGAAATTTCCGGATCAGAAGCAATCACAACCGGGAAAGCAGGAGAAGATGCACCCGGAGCCGGAGATCATCAGAAAAAACTATAAAGGCAGCGGCAAACTGGAAGGCAAAGTCGCCCTAATCACAGGAGGGGACAGCGGAATAGGCCGCAGCGTCGCTGTACATTTTGCCAAAGAAGGGGCCAAGGTGGCCATAGTCTATCTCGCCGAGGATGAGGATGCGGAGAAAACAAAAGCAATGGTGGAGGAAGCCGGGCAGGAATGTCTGTTGCTCGAAGGGGACCTGAAGGAGGAGGCATTTTGTAAAAAGGTGGTGAAGGAAACCGTGAAGAAACTTGGCGGCCTGAATATCCTGGTGAATAACGCCGCCATGCAGTTTCCGAAAAATTCTCCTCAGGAAATTTCACAGGAGCAGCTGAAGACGACTTTTGAAACAAATATTTATCCATATTTCTATACGGTTCAGGAAGCCCTCAACCACCTGAAGGAAGGAGACTGCATTATCAACACCACTTCCGTTACCGCCTACCGTGGCAGCAGTCATTTACTTGATTATTCGAGCACCAAGGGAGCCATCACCGCTTTTACGCGTTCCCTTTCCTCCATGCTGGCCAAGAAAAAGATCAGGGTCAATGGAGTGGCTCCGGGACCCATTTGGACTCCGCTGATCCCCGCCACCTTTGACGATGTGACCAAATTCGGACAGGACGTACCCATGGGTCGGGCAGGCCAGCCAAGTGAGGTGGCTCCTGCATATGTGTATCTGGCTTGTGAGGACAGCAGCTATATGACGGGACAGGTAATGCATGTAAACGGAGGCGAAATGATTGGCGGCTAAAACAGCGTCAGAACGGATTTAATTCTGGAAAAACACCAGAAACCCAAAAACAAAAAAGAACAACTAAAATCCCCAAACCTCTAAACCACATAATTTGGATTGGACCAATATTCTAGGGCTGGTAGCAGGAATCTGCACGACAGCTGCTGTAGTGCCTCAGCTTTTGAAAGCCTGGAAGACAAAGGAGGTGGAAGATGTTTCTCCGGGGATGTTCTTCGTACTGGTAACAGGCCTCGCCCTATGGGTCGTGTACGGGATCATTAAAAACGATTTCCCAATAATCGCCACGAACGGAACTGCCCTTTTGCTGAACAGCCTCATGCTTTACCTCATATTCAGGTATGACGACGACAAGGAATGAGTTACATCAGTTCACCATAGTTAGGGTTGGATACCTCCCCGTGTTAAAGAACTCCTATAAATTCATTAAAGCTCTCTGAATACACTACGCATTTACTAGGAAACAATTTAGTTTTATTGAATTACCAAAACAGTTGAGGTTATGCGATCGGAAATAAAGGAGGAACCCAAAGAGTCAAAAATTTTACAGGAATTTGAGGAATTTATTGTCGTCGGGGATCATCCATGTATTATGGCACAGGCCGTCTTTGGGGGAGACAATCTGGACTTTCATGTCTATCCGGAGTTAGGTTCCCGGTCAACCGCTGAATTGCTGCTTCAGGACCTGAGGAACTACCTTAAATCTTATGATGAGGAGACAGATCTGGTTTATACTTTTCTTGCCGTATTTGACGGAAAAATCAGTTATTCTGAGGAGGAATTTGAGCAGTTACTATGGAAACAACTCCAGTTTCTTCATGAAGCGGATGACATTCCCTGGGATCCGGAAGTTAATCAGGATCCCGAAGCCGCCGACTTCAGCTTCAGCCTTGGGGGCCATGCCTTCTACATGGTAGGTCTTCATCCAAATAGTTCCCGAAAAGCACGGCAGGCTCCTTATCCCGCCATTGCATTCAATCTGCATTCGCAGTTTGAGAATCTTCGCAATAAGGGGAGATACGAGCAGGTCAAACAAAGGATACGCGAACGCGATATTGAACTTCAGGGCAACCTTAACCCAATGCTCCAGGATTTTAATGAAGGCAGTGAAGCCAGGCAGTATAGTGGAAGAAAAGTTGGAGAAGATTGGAAATGTCCTTTCCTTCACAAAAATTTAGAACATGTACCAGCCAAAAAAATACCAGAAGACTGATAAAGCCTATTTCCTGGATTTTATAAAACAGCATCCTTTCGCCACCTTTGTAACTCAGGACACCCGACTAGTGGCTACGCATCTGCCCTTCCTCCTGAAAGGCAAGGCCGACAATTTCAAACTCTTTTCTCATATGGCGAATCACAATGAGCAGTTCCGATCCCTGAAGGATGGAACAGAGGCCCTGGTGATTTTTCAAGGGGCTCATTCCTATGTATCCTCCTCCTGGTATCGCGAAAAGAATATCAGCACCTGGGATTATTCCGCAGTACATGTAAACGTCCGAATAAGGCTTCAGACAAAGGCGGAGCTGGAATATTGTCTCGAGGAACTGGTGGCACATTTTGAAAAGGAACAGGCAGCTCCTCTTTTTTATAAGAATATTCCAAAAGACATGCTCAGGGAGCACCTTCCCCAGATCACCGGATTCTGGTGTGAACCCACGCATATGGAAGGGATTGCCAAATTGCATCAGGGATATGAAAAGGAAGACGTTGATTCAGTGGTCCGACATCTTAGAGAAACCGGGGACCCATTAGCAGAAAAACTTAGTGAAGAAATCCAGAAAGAACATGGAATTTAAGATAAACAAGCAGTCCGGGGCTGCCTTCGAACTGAAAAAGGGACAGAAACTAAAGGTGATTGATCCAGAGGGGGAACAGGTAAGCGATATGGTTCTTTTTAATGCTTTGGATAAAAGGGAAAAATTATCCTCCGGAAAGACCCTGGATTTTGAGGAGAGCATCCTGATCAGCAAAGGCAATTTCCTTTGGAGCAATCGGAGTCAGAAAATGATGAAGATTCTGGAGGACACCAATGGGAGGAACGATTTTCTCCTTGCCCCCTGCAGCAAGGAAACCTTTGAGATCATGTATCAGCACCAGGGATACCATCCCAGCTGCTTTGAGAACCTGTATACGAACCTGAAGGATTACGGGATCGAACCCGATGATATTCCCACGGCTTTTAATATTTTCATGAACGTACAGTTTAACCCGAACGGGAAACTTACGGTGGAACCTCCATTAAGCAAGGCAGGTGATCATGTTCTTTTTGAAGCGCAAATGGATCTGATCGTAGGCCTCACCGCCTGTTCTGCAGAAGACAGCAACAACGGGAGCTTTAAGCCTATCCTGTACTCCATAGAGTAGAAATCACCCCCGCGTAAAACAAGAAGCCGAACCAGGTTGAAACAGCTGGTTCGGCTTTATTACTTCATCCACCTCAGGGGCCTATCCGTGTGGCAATTCCCTTTTCTTCCGATAACGAATATTCAGCATTTCAATGATTAGGGAGAAGAAGATGGCAAAATAGATATATCCTTTAGGAACGTGCGTATGCAGGGCTTCCACCACCAGCATAAAGCCGATCAAGATAAGGAATGACAGGGCCAGAATCTGGATTGTGGGATATCTGTTCACGAAATCCCCTATGGCTTTGGCGAAAATCATCATCACCACTATGGATACAATAACAGCAATTACCATTAACAGGATCTGATCTGTTAGACCTACTGCGGTTAGAATGGAATCAAAGGAGAATATAATGTCCAGCATAACGATCTGAAGGATCGCAGAAGAAAATCCATTTATCTTTTTGGGTGCGCCCCCTGTAGAATCGTGTTCTTCGACCGCCTCCACTTTGTGGTGGATCTCCAAGATGGATTTGACCAGCAGGAAAACCCCTCCCACCGCAAGTATGATATCGCGCCAGCTTAATTCGAATCCTGCGATGGTGGTCACAGGTTCCGTAAGCCCCACCAGCCAGGTAATGCTTAACAGGAGCAGGATCCTCATGACAAGGGCCAGACCAAGACCCCAAAAGCGAGCCTTTTTCTGCTGGTCCGCCGGAAGTTTACCTGCGACAATAGAGATGAAGATTATGTTGTCAATCCCCAATACTATTTCCATGAAGGTCAGCGTAAGCAGGGCAATCCAGGTGTCGAGTTCTAAAAATATTTCCATAATGAAAAATGGCTGGTTTTATAACAAAAATAAAGAAATACCCTCAGAGGCTGCCACAAACAATAAAATAAACTTTTTGTTGAAACAAGGGGATCCCGGATCAGAGCCCTGGGATTTAGGCTATGGATTCGCACTTCGGGTAAATCGCAACCTGCTTATTAAATAAGAGTTATGAGATATTGAAAGTAAAGGGCTGCGGCAGCAATAAATATCAGGGTGGCAATAACTACCGTTTTGTTGATCTTGAAACGCTTCATTCTGGGGGTACATTTGTCCTATAAATGTAATCAGAAGACAGGAAATTTTTCAATAGATTAACATTGATTTATATACTTTTTGTCGGAATTATAGATGAACGGTAAGATTCTTCGATGAAGTGAAAGCAACTAAGCAAATTGATCATTTGGGATTAATCCAGAAGATGTTCTTCCAAAAAGTTGACGATATGCTCATCCACCATGACCATATTTGAAAACTTCATCCAGTGATGCGTTTCATTCGGAACCATAAGGAACTCGTAAGGCAGGTTTTTCTCATCAAACCTTCTGATTAAATCGACGGTATGACTGATATTCACATTCCGGTCGTCGTCTCCATGAATGAAAAGTACCGGGGATTTCCAGGTGTCCAGATAGGCAAAGGGCGATGATTTCCAGGCCACCTCCTTGGCTTTCTCATAATCGGGAGCCACCTCAAAACCTTCGGGCACATCATACCTGCCTTCAAAATCATGAACTCCGTGTACATCCACTCCCACTTTAAAAAGATCAGAATCCTTCCCCAGTGCAAGTGCCGTGAGATAACCTCCATAGGAGCCGCCATAGACGCCTATCTTCTCTGCATTGACCTGCGGGAGGCCGGCTAAATATTCCCCGGCAGCTTTCACGTCCTGGTATTCGGCCGCTCCCTTATAATAGGTGTCGGCGGGTTTATGAAAATCATAGCCATAGCCTATTCCCAGGCGGTAATTCACCGAAAGCACCACAAATCCTGCATTCGCCAGATACTGATTGATTGCGTAAGTATTGGAATAATAGTCCATATAGCTCCAGCCCAACAGCATCTGTCGCTGTGGTCCTCCATGCACAAAGACAACTCCCGGTTTATCGGATCTACCATCTTCCTTCTCGAACAGCTGCCCATACACTTTGGTGCCATCAGGAGCCAGAAAAGAAACCTGTGTGGGAACCACCATCTTTTCCTGAGGAAATTCCTCGGGGATAAGATCCTCCCCTAATAACATAATCTTTCCATCCTTTTGAACGGCCGGTAGCAGAGGTCGCTTGGCTGTAGCACTGAGAAAAGCAATGGCTCCCTCATCCCCCAAAAATACCGGATGGGCTTCAATACCTTCGCCTGTAGTCCTCCATTCAAAACCTGACCCGTCCACAGCCACCTGTCCAATGTGGCGCCGATCCAGATCCTGAGGTTCAGGCCCTCCATTGGCAGAAAAAATCAATCGTTCCCCATCAGGACTCAATTCTACATGTTCCACATGAAAATCTCCGGGAGTAAGCAGTTCAGACCCTCCCTCCTCAGCATCCATTGAATATAAATGAGGCCAGCCATCCTCATAGGTGAGGTACACCAGCCGATCATCGGCTGCCCAATGCAGATTAAAACGCCCATCCACAGTAGGCACAGAGCCTTGAAGAGTCTCTGGCGCCTTCCATCTTTGGAAACTTTCTCCCGTAGCCAAATCGGCTATCCTGATTTCCCAGGGCGAGTGTCTTTGTTCCAGAATAGGTAGCGCAGCTCCATCCCCTCCGGGAGTCCTGACATATACCACCTTTTTGCCGTCAGGAGACCAACGCGGACTCTGATCTGAATAAAATCCGGGAGAAAGCCATTGTATGGGCCGGGATTCTTCAAAAACTCCGATTATGGAGTAATCCCCCCTATCGGATACGAATAACAGCTTCTCCCCATCAGGAGAAAATTCCAGGGAATGCATTCTTCCTTTGACTTCGAACAGTTGTTCAGTGGACTCATTATTCTCCAGATCAGCAACCCACACCTGCCCATTTTTCTCATAAGCCAATTGATTTTCCACGGATATTATCGGGTCGTCCCCCTCCCCGATCACTTCCAGATTCAGATCCTCAAGATCTAGTTTATAAATTTCCACTTCAGGCTCATCAGTCAGGTGAAGTGGATTCACTGGCCTTTCGGCATTCCCGCCTCCATGGTCGCCTCCACGCACGAAGACCAGGAAGCTGCCATCGGGACTAAACTGCAGACTGCTGATCTCCTGCCCGTCATCCACATTAAAATCAGTTATTCTCTTCGGATTAAAATCCGGTCCTTTTGCCAGATAAATATTTCTTTTTCCCTGTTCATTCATGGCCCAGGCCAGCTGTTCCCCATTTCCGGATGCCACCAGCTCAGAGGGAAAGGAAAATTTCGCAAAATCCTCCATGGAAATTTCCTGGGCGGACAATGGGAAACTGAGAAAAATAAAAAACAGGGATAACAGGCAGAGATAGTTTTTCATGAATAAAGGTTCAGGTTGTTAGAATTCTCCTAAAATTAGGAAAAAATAATTTCTTCCTCCTTTACATGACATACTCCCGGAAAGAAAATACCTGATTTTCTTTCCGAAAGAACCTGTCATTTCCTGTATCAGAATGCTGCTGACTTCTGATTAAGAATAAATCTATAGCGGAATTTTCACTACTTCAGCCCCACCGGGAACAAGAGCATTTCTGGTAGCCCAAAGGTTCCCCTCTTTGTCAAAAACAATGGAGGTCAGAATCGGGATCCCTTCGGCTACCACCTCACAGGTGAGCGTCTGAGGATCACAGACCTTAATCCTTCCCCCTGCCCCAAGGCCTGCCTCGACAGCGAACCAGCTATTGGCGTCCATTTCTGCTACATATAACTTCCCATCGTCACCAAAGGCCATATCAATAATGGAGGTGAATCCGCCTTCAAAAAGCTTCACACAATCCCCGGAAGATCCGCATTCAGCTCCCATGGCATCCGGGGAGATCCGCCAGATATTGGATTCCCCTGTAGGTGCGGGAAAACCTTTTAACTCCCCTACATAATAGTACCCGTCCGGACCAATGGCTATTGAAGTGGGTACAGGTTGTGCTACCAAAGTAGGCGGTAAATTACAAAAAGCTGCTCCGGATTCAGGGCAACCTCCCAGACTTTTTATATTATCAGTTGAAACCTCTTCAGAAGGAAAGATCGCCAATACCTCAATATTCCCTTTTTTATCTATCCGAAGCAGCACGTTAGCCCCCGAATCAGCCACCAGGGCTTCATTCCCATTTAAAGCTTTGACGGAAAAAGGATTGGAGTCTACGCTTGCACCAGCAGGATTATTGGTGGATTCAAATTCGAAAAGATTCACCACCTGCTCCACGCGATTTTTGTTAACCCGGTATAGTCTCTGCCGCTCATCATTAATACCTTCCCCTTCAGGGCCTGTAGTCACCCACATCATTCCCTGTCCAACGGAACTTACAGAAGTAGCTCCGGGAAGGGCGACTTCAACATTTCCATAAAGGTCGGTGATCCCCCTGGTCGCATCTGCAACGAGTATATTTCCATTGGGTGTCGTTTCCAGATCAAATAAAGGTCCTGCAAGACCCGAAGCCTCCACCTTAAGAGAAGCCGGATCATTTTTTAAGGCCGCCGCCTCGCCGGTAATTTCAGATAAATTGTCATTTGTACATCCGGCCAGCATCATGACCAATAGCAACAAAATCCCCGTAAAAGAATAATTTTTCATATTATTTAAATTATAGTTAATAATACATCACAAGGGCAACCAGCAATATTTCCGGTAAGCCGAAGGGGGAATTGAGGGGAAAATAAAAAGGGGGAATTGAGGGGAAACTAAAAAGG
>CAMPJY010000088.1 GCA_946887025.1 uncultured Salinimicrobium sp. | reverse complement strand
AATTTTATTATTGGAATTTCCCCCTCAATTGTCAGCTATACTTGGACTTAACCAGCGTTCTGCCAATTCATGGGAAATCCCTTTTCTCTCTGCGAAATCCCTTACCTGATCGGGAAGTATTTTTCCAACTCCGAAATAACGGGCTTCCGGATTGGCAAAATAATACCCGCTCACACTGGCAGCGGGCCACATGGCCAGACTTTCCGTGAGCTTCACTCCTATCTGCTCTTCCACCTGTAACAGTTTCCAGATAGTCTGCTTTTCCAGGTGATCGGGGCAGGCGGGATATCCGGGTGCGGGACGAATCCCTTTATAGCTTTCTCCAATAAGTTCTTCATTGGTCAAAGCCTCACCTTTGGCATATCCCCAATAGCTCGTTCTTACTTCCTTGTGCAGGTATTCCGCAAAGGCTTCCGCAAGCCGGTCTGCAAGTGCCTTTATCATTATTGAGTTATAATCATCGTGATCTCTTTCAAACTCTGCTGCCAGTTCCTCGGTCCCGAATCCTGTACTCACACAGAAGCAGCCCACATAATCCTGAACCCCGGATTCCTTGGGCGCAACGAAATCCGCAAGGGCAAAATTGGGTTTCCCTTCATGCTTCTTCAGCTGTTGCCGGAGGGTCCTGAAATAGATCTTTTCCTTTCCGCCGTAATCCACTTCTA
Organism: uncultured Salinimicrobium sp.; assembly: GCA_946887025.1. The sequence continues at coordinate 10,560 of CAMPJY010000088.1, read as the reverse complement.
TGTCGTCATCATCAACAGAATTTGCAGGGAACAGGCCAAAAACAGCTTTGGCTTTCAGCAATTTTTCATCCAGGATCCTGTTCAGTAACCCCTGTGCATCTTTAAAAAGATTCGTGGCCTGCTCTCCTACCACCTTATCTTCCAGGATTGCAGGATATTTCCCATGAAGTTCCCAGCTTCTGAAGAAGGGGGTCCAGTCAAGATATTCCACAAGTTTCCGCAGGTCAAAATCTTCGATTAGCTCAACGCCTAAGTTCTCAGGTTTTGAGATCCCGGTATTTTTCCAGTCTATCTGAAACTTATTCTTCCTGGCATCCTCAATATTGAGGTAAGATTTGATCTTGCTCCGCTTCAGGAAGTTCTTTCGGAATAGGTCGTATTCTGCTTTTAATTCCTCTATATACCTGACTTTGGAATCTTTCTGCAACAAGCTTCCCACCACAGTTACAGCACGGGAGGCATCGTTTACATGCACCACCGCATTTGAGTATTGAGGGGCAATCTTCACTGCGGTATGTGCCTTGGAAGTGGTAGCACCACCAATCAACAGGGGCACCACAAAATCCTGGCGTTCCATTTCTTTGGCGAGGAAAACCATTTCATCCAGGGAGGGGGTGATCAGACCGCTCAATCCTATGGCATCGGCGTTTTCCTTTTTTGCAGTTTCTATGATCTTTTCGGCAGGCACCATCACTCCAAGATCGATGATCTCATAATTGTTGCATGCCAATACCACCCCTACAATGTTTTTACCTATATCGTGGACGTCCCCTTTCACGGTAGCCATCACAATTTTCCCTGCGCTTTGTCTGACAGAAGTCTTGTCAGCCTCAATAAACGGCAGCAGATAAGCCACCGCTTTTTTCATGACCCTGGCAGATTTGACGACCTGTGGCAGGAACATTTTTCCGCTCCCGAAAAGATCCCCCACCACATTCATGCCTATCATTAAAGGCCCTTCGATCACCTCGATAGGTTTATCGGCTTCTAGTCTGGCTTTTTCAATATCCTCCAGGATATAAAGATCCACCCCTTTTACAAGGGCATAAGTTATCCTGTCCTGCAGAGGTTTTTCCCTCCAGGAGAGATCCACCGTACTTTCCTTTTTGGAACCAACCACTGTCTCGGCGAAAGTCAGAAGTCTTTCCGTAGCATCGTCCCTTCTGTCAAGGATCACATCCTCAACATGCTCCAGCAGATCTTTTGGGATGTTGTCATAAACCTCCAAAAGGGCTGGATTCACGATCCCCATGTTCATCCCGGCTTTTATGGCGTAATAGAGAAAAACCGAATGCATGGCTTCCCGGACGGGGTTATTTCCCCTGAAGGAAAAGGAAACATTGCTCACTCCCCCACTCAGACTCACATGGGGTAAATTTTCCTTCACCCACCGGGTACCTTCTATATAGTCGATTGCATTCCGGCGATGCTCCTCCATTCCGGTCCCCACGGGAAAAATATTGAGGTCGAAGATGATGTCCTCCGGAGGAAAGTTTATTTTTTTTGTAAGAAGCTCATATGAACGCTTTGCTATTTCTATTCGCCGTTCCAGATTGTCGGCCTGGCCCTTTTCATCAAAGGCCATCACCACTACTGCGGCTCCATATCGTTTGATCTTTCTGGCATGCTCCAGAAATTCTGCTTCCCCTTCTTTAAGGCTGATGGAATTCACGACACATTTCCCCTGCACCACCCTAAGGCCGGCTTCTATAATCTCCCATTTGGAGCTGTCGATCATGATGGGCACCCTGGCGATATCCGGTTCAGAAACCACCAGCTTCAGGAATTTCACCATGGCCTCCTTTCCGTCGATCAGACCGTCGTCCATGTTTACATCGATGATCTGGGCTCCGCCCTCCACCTGTTCCCGTGCAATAGCCAGGGCTTCCTCAAATTTTTCCTCCTTGATCAGCCGAAGGAATTTCTTGGATCCCGCAACATTGGTGCGTTCCCCAACATTGATAAAGTTGCTTTCCGGGGTGATTTTTAAGGGTTCCAGGCCCGAAAGCCTTAAGGGCCTAACGCCCTTGGAAGAATTCTCCATTATATCTCTTTCTGCCTGCTCTGCTGCGATAATTTTCGTCATGATTCCTTTTGCTCTGTCTGAATTAACTGAGGTCTGCCAATTCTTCCCTTTGGATCGGCCTTGGCTTATAATCCTTTGCAATCTCGGCAATGGCCTTTATGTGAGCGGGAGTAGTCCCGCAGCAGCCCCCGAGGATATTTACCAGGCCCCTATCGAGGTATTCCTTTATCTGGCTTGCCATTTCCTGCGCATCCTGATCGTATTCCCCAAAAGCATTGGGCAAACCTGCATTGGGATAAGCAGAAACCCCGGAAGTGGAATTTCTGGAAAGCACCTCCAGATATGGCGTCAGCTGTTTGGCTCCCAAAGCGCAGTTAAAACCTATACTTAATAATGGAATATGGGAAACGGAGATAAGGAAGGCCTCCGCAGTCTGGCCTGAAAGTGTCCTCCCGGAGGCATCGGTTATGGTCCCGCTTATCATTACCGGGATATCCAGGTTTTGCTCTTCCTTCAGTTCATCAATAGCAAAAAGGGCTGCCTTGGCGTTTAGAGTATCAAAAACTGTTTCCACAAGTAAAATGTCAACCCCCCCATCTATTAAGGCCTGTGCCTGTTCTTTGTAATTCTGGTATAGCTCCTCAAAAGTAATGCCCCTGAAACCCGGATCATTCACATCTGGAGACATGCTGGCGGTTTTATTTGTAGGCCCAATAGCCCCGGCTACAAAACGTGGCTTATCAGGATTGGCTGCAGTAAATTCCTGCGCCACCTGTTTCGCTATTTTGGCGGACTGGTAATTCAGGTCGTATACCAGGTCTTGCATTTTGTAATCGGCCATGGCGATACGCGTACCCGAAAAAGTGTTGGTTTCCACAATATCAGCCCCCGCCTCGAAATACTTTCGATGAATGGCAGCAATGGCCTGCGGCTGAGTGAGGGAAAGCAGATCGTTATTTCCCTGTAAAGGCACCGGCCAGTCGGCGTAAGCCTGTCCACGGAAATCCTTTTCTGTGAATTTATATTCCTGAAGCATGGTGCCCATGGCACCGTCAAGAATTAATATTTTTTGAGAGAGTAAGTCTTCTAGTTTTGACATGTTATTGATATCTGATATCCTTATCAAAAAAAGAAGCCGGAAGAATTCCTTTTCTGTTATCTATCTGCCGTAAACGGAGTAGAATTTAGCACCTTCTCCCAGGGGGAGGGTTGCTAAGGTTTCACCGGGTCTAATCCCTCAACCTTTCTTGATAACGATCTAATACATTAAAGAACTGGACTACAAATATACGGGCATCGTAATGCCAATTCCAAAAGTCTTTAATAAAAATTATCTTAGTCAATGGATTTCCCGTTCAGGGAAACCTCATAGGAAACTGCGGCTGCCTTTTCAAGCATCTTGGCCACAGAACAATAAGTTTCGAAAGAAAGGTCCACTGCCCTTCTGGCTTTGTTCTCCGGAATTTCCCCTTTCAGGAACACCTTCACGTGAATATTGGTAAAAGTGTTAGGAATGTTGCCGTCATCCTTGCGCCTGCCTTCCACTTCCATCTGCAGGTCTTCGAGCTCCAGGTGTTGTTTCTTCAGGATCATCACGATGTCAATCCCGCTGCAGCCGGCGATTCCCATTAATAAAAGCTCCATGGGGCTTGCTCCCTGCGCCACGGCTTCCCCTTTATTATCCAAATGTACCACATGCCCACGCTCGTTGGTGGTTTCAAAGTGGTAATCGTTGTTCAGTCTTTTTAGTTGAATTTTCATTCTGAATATTTTGCGCTAATTTAATCAAATCCGCAAGAACTCCACGAGCCGTAACGGCAGCTCCTGCGCCGGCGCCCTGAATGACTATAGGCTGTTCCCCATAAGATTCGGTGAAAATCTCAAAAGAGGCATCCGCATTTTTCAGGTTTCCTAATGGAGAAGCCTTCTTTTCCTTCACGAGTTTTACCTGGAGTTCACTTTTCACCAGATCAAGTTCGCCCACATGCCTAAGCACCTCATCTGACTCAAGGTCATTTTTAAGTGCCTGGAAATCTGGATTCAGGCTGTCCTGGTTTTTTTTGAAATAAGCCAGGGAAGTTTCCCCGTTAAGCCGGGCCGGTACCAGATCTTCAATTTTTACATCTGCTAATTCCTTCTTCAGGTTTAACTCTCTCGCGAGAATCAGGAGCTTTCTCCCCACATCCTTACCTGAAAGATCCACCCGCGGGTCTGGTTCGGTGAATCCTTTCACCTGGGCATCCTCCAGTACCTTCGCGAAGGTTTTATCTTCTTCGGAAAAAGTATTGAAAATATAACTCAGGGAGCCGGAGAATACTCCCCTGACTTTTGTGATCTTCTCCCCTGCCTGATATAGTCCCTGAAGGGTCTGTATGATGGGAAGGCCAGCCCCTACATTGGTTTCATATAAAAACTGCTTCTTATGCTTTTTCAGGATTTTACGGAAACCTTCATAGAATTCTATGGGAAGGCTGTTTGCCACCTTATTGGCAGCCACTATATGAAAACCTGCCTCAACGAGTCTCTCATAATTGTCGACAAAACTGCTGCTGGCTGTTGCATCAACCGCTACCAGATTTTCGTAATGCTTTTGCTTTACATAATTCAGGATATCCTCCAATTCATATGGGAAGCCAAACGAGGCGAAATCGCTTTCCCAGGAAGAATGAATCCCTTGTTTTTCGAAGAATGCCAGCCGCGAATTAACGATCACCGGAATATTCAGGTCCAGACCTGCCTCATGAAAATGCTGTTTATCAGCAAGGATCTGTTTAATAAGGGTGCTCCCTACATTACCGACTCCAAAGAGCACGATGTTTAATGGTTTCATTGTTGTGATTTTTAAGATTAAATATTGGTCTGAGTATAGTGGACAGCTGCCTGTTCTCCATCAGGAAAGCATCGTGCCCGTGAATGGATTTAATTTCAGAGATGCTCACGTTTTCCTTTACCAGCGAAAGGTTCACATAAGCTTCCCAGTTCTCCTCTGCTAAGAAGAACCAGTCAGAACTAACGGGAATAATATGGATATTGCCTTCAATTTTCCTGGCGGCTTCTATATATTTCCCGCTTCCCCGGCTGATATCAATAGTAGTCAACAGATGATTCATCAACTTATAGGCTGCAAGCTGAAATCGGTTTTCCAGCTTTTTTCCATGATGCGAAAGCCAGGACTGGATTTGAAATTGAGAGGTGTTCTCATTCCTAGACCGGTTAAATTTCTGAGTAAAAGACTGGGGACTCCTGTAAAAAGTCATGGCATGCATACGCGCATCAAAAACGGGATTACTGGAATTCCTTAGGATCTGGTCCTGCACCGTACAATGTGCAAGTACCCAGTCCGTCGTCTTGTAATCGGTGGCTATGGGAATGACATTTTCTGCCAGCTCAGGTTTAAGGGCAGCAAGTTCCCAGGCTAAAGCGCCTCCAATTGAACCTCCCACAATGGCAAATAATTTATGGATCTCCAGTTTTCCCAATACCCTGGCCTGCAGCTCCGCAATATCGCGTAAGGTGAATTCTTCGTAATTGTGCAGCAGGTTTTCTTCTCTTTCACTAAAGCCGTTCCCCGGAATATTAATGGCAAGAATGCTGAATTTCCTGGTGTCTATGCTTTTCCAATCCCCTATCAGCTCCTTCCACCAACCTGTTTCTCCACAGACTTCAGAATTCCCGGTGAGGGCATGGTTCACCAGAACAACGGGCGCCAGATGAAGCGGCTGCCCGAAGGTCTGGTAGGACAGTGTAATATCCTGGACCTTCCCCGCGGAATTCTTAAAATCTTCTATCTTCAATTTATTTAGCATTTCCCTCTGTTTTAAATTAGAAAGGGGCCGCGGATGAAAATCTTACCGCTACCCCTTGATTAAGCCAGCACCTGCTTTTTGATCTTCGCAAAAGCTTCCTTCAGGTCCGCCTTCAGATCGTTCAGATCCTCGAGCCCCACGGAAAGTCTGATAAGGTCGGTTGTAACCCCTGCCCGTTTTTGCTGTTCCTCGGTCAGCTGCTGGTGGGTGGTGCTGGATGGATGGATGATCAGGGATTTGGTATCACCAATATTGGCTAACAAAGAGAAAAGTTTTGTCTCATTTACTATGGTCTTCGCCGATTCATATCCTCCCTTCACTCCGAAAGTGATAAGGCCGCTTTGTCCTTTAGAAAGGTATTTCTGAGCAAGCTCATAATATTCACTGGTTTCCAGTCCTGGATAATTCACCCATTCCACTTCTTCCTGCTCCTGAAGCCACTTCGCCACCTCAAGGGCATTCTCGCTGTGTTTTTTGATCCTGATCTCCAGAGTCTCCAATCCCTGCAGGATCTGGAAAGCATTCAGGGGGCTCAGGGCAGCTCCATGGTCGCGCAGACCTTCGATCCTCACCTTGGCAATAAAGGCAGCTTCTTTCAGGGCATCGTGGTATACCAGCCCGTGGTATCCTGCAGAAGGCTCTGTAAATTCTGGAAATTTCCCATTGGCCCAGTCAAATTTCCCGGCATCAATAATGGCTCCCCCTAAAGCGGTCCCATTTCCGTTGATGTATTTGGTAAGGGAGTGGATTACAATATCAGCCCCGTATTCTATAGGATTCAAAAGAGAAGGAGAGGCGACCGTATTATCAACTATGAAAGGAACTTTATGGGCTCTGGCCTCTTCGGAAATTGCCTGAAGGTCCAGGACGTCAAGTTTTGGATTTCCAAGAGACTCCACAAAAAAGGCTCTGGTGTTTTCCTGCGCGGCATTCCTGAAATTCTCCGGATTGGAAGGATCCACAAAAGTTGTTGTAATTCCCAGCCTTGGCAGGGTAACACTCAGCAAATTGTAGGTTCCTCCGTACAGGCTGTTGGAAGCCACAATATGATCTCCAGACTTAAGAAGGGTAAGGAGGCTGGTGCTGATAGCTGCCATTCCTGAAGCGGTGACCACAGCTGCAATCCCTCCTTCCAGGGCGGCAAGTCGCTGTTCCAGGATGTCATTGGTAGGATTGTTCAGGCGGGTATAGATATATCCCGGTTTTGCCAGTGAAAACAGGTCTGCCGCATGGTCGGCATCCTCAAAAACAAAGGAAGTGGATTGATAAATCGGAACGGCTCTTGTTCCCCCGTGGGCAGTTACATCGTGTCCTGCGTGCAGTGCATTGGTTGCGAATTTTGGTGTGCTCATAATTTAAAGTATTAAGGGTTATTGATTGAGAAATTAGAGACTAGAGACTTGAGATAAGAAACTGGATTTTTTTCTCGTTGTAATCTTTTTCTGGTTCTGCTCATGATCTACTATTCTTGATTTTTGATTCTTGATTCTTGGTTCTTGGTTCCTGGTTCTAAAAAGAAATCCCTTCGACGCTCTTGCCGAAGGGATCTTTAAATTGAACTAAACACAACTAAATCATATCCTAAGTTTTCGGCAAGAGCTTTCTAGGTGACGCATCATTTGACACATCACCATCATCATGGCGCTCATCATTATTTTTGTTATTGCCGAATTCCTGATCATTTTTTTATTCTTTTCCCTTTTGAGGGAGTTTATCATTTTTCTGAAAGATACTGAAACAAAAAAGCCGCTGCGGTTGGCAGCGGCTTTTTGCAATCTTATAATTTACGGTTTATGCAATAGAGCGCGCTGCGGAGGTTTTCCACATCATGCACATCATATTACAAATTACCTGGTTCATTTCGTTGTTTGTTGTTCACAAAGGTAATGACAGAAAAAATTATAAAACAAATTTATTTTGACTTTTTTTTCAATGGGGGTATTTCAGGAGGGTTTTCTTTAGCCACGAATCCACGAATTATTTTGGAAAATGATATTCGTTAATTCGTGGCAATACAGATAAAGGGTCAAAAGTTTCTAAAAAACGCCAAGGCTATTATATATCTTTTTATACATTTGCAACTGTACTTATACAGGGAATGATTTGACTGATTGCAACCCTTAAAAAATGCTAAAGCAGTGAAAACTCCTCTAGCCTTTCACGTCGAAGAATTTCCCTCAAACTTAAAATAAAGACGCATGGCTTATTTATTTACTTCAGAAAGCGTGTCTGAAGGCCACCCTGATAAAATTGCAGATCAGATAAGTGACACCCTCTTAGACCATTTCCTGGCTTTTGATCCAGAATCCAAGGTCGCTTGCGAAACCCTGGTTACAACTGGGCAGGTGGTCCTGGCCGGGGAAGTGAGATCCGCCACTTATCTGGATGTACAACAGATTGCCAGGGATGTTATCAATGAAATCGGCTATACCAAAGGGGAATATCGCTTTAGCGGTGATTCCTGTGGGGTGATCTCCCTTATCCATGAACAGTCCCAGGATATCAATCAGGGAGTAGACCGACAAACCAAGGAAGAGCAGGGAGCAGGGGACCAGGGAATGATGTTTGGGTACGCTACCAACGAAACAGAAAATTATATGCCACTTGCGCTCGATATTTCACATAAGATGCTGATCGAGCTGGCGAAACTCCGCAGGGAAAACAATGAAATAAAATACCTGCGTCCGGACTCCAAAAGCCAGGTAACCATAGAATACAGTGACGAAAATTCACCTCAGCGAATAGTCGCCATAGTCTTGTCAACCCAACACGATGAATTCGACAAGGATGACGAAAAAATGCTGGTCCAGATCAAGAAGGATATCGTGGAGATCCTGATCCCACGGGTAAAGGCTCATTTTCCTGAGGAAGTTCAAAAACTTTTCAACGACAATATCACCTATCACATCAACCCAACCGGGAAATTCGTGATTGGTGGTCCGCATGGAGACACCGGCCTTACCGGAAGGAAGATCATTGTAGATACCTACGGAGGAAAAGGGGCCCACGGGGGTGGAGCTTTTTCAGGCAAGGACCCAAGTAAGGTAGACCGCTCGGCTGCTTACGCCTCCCGACACATCGCCAAGAATCTGGTGGCTGCCGGGGTTGCAGATGAAGTCCTGGTGCAGGTATCTTACGCCATTGGGGTGGTTGAACCTACCTCCATTGCCGTAGAGACTTATGGCACCTCCAAGGTTAAATTATCTGACGGGGAAATAGCTCAGAAAGCTGCGGAGATCTTCGATATGCGGCCTGCTGCCATTGAAAAACGCCTGAAGCTTCGCAATCCTATTTACCGCGAAACCGCGGCTTATGGGCATATGGGGAAGCAGCCCCGAACGGTTACCAAAATTTACGAAAGCCCTTATTCCGGAGAAGTTCGAAAAGAGGTGGAACTCTTCACCTGGGAAAAGCTGGATTTCGTGGATAAGGTGAAAAAGGATTTCGGGTTGTAATACTGCAACTGGTATTTTTGCCACGAATTCACGAATATTTTTTATTTACTATTCGTGGATTCTTGGCAAATTATTTCCTGCTGGACCTCATGGCCTTGAATTTTTGAAGGTCATCATCCTGTACCAGCCTCTCATAATCTGCACTCCCCCTTGGCACCAAAGCCATTTTTCCTTCCGGATCAAAATGCACTCCCCATCCATATCTCTTGGTTAACGGGGAAGCGCGCATACAGGCCTGCCCTTTTGAAAAGAATTCCTTTCGCGCATCCGCAAGTTCTTCACCTGTCAGATCTTTCCGCAAGGCGTGTACCTGAAAAAGCACATCATCCGAAGTTAATTTATATGGATTTTCCTGGATGAGCCGGAACTCCAGACTCGCCACCGTTTCTTTTCCATTCGGGGGCTTCGGGGCTTCGGCCTGAACGGCTGGACAATCCTCCGCCACTTCAATAAAGGTGTTCTGGTAGTTTGTTGTGTGGATCTTCATTCCATTGAATCTCTAACCGAACAGGACTTTTAATAAAACCAATAGCAAAAGAATCAGGAACAATGCCGGACCTTTTAATTTTTTCTTCTCTGCATTAAAAAACCAGTTCATGTTTTTTCTATTTCTACCGAAGATACAAAAAAGTAGATACTCTAAAAGCATCTGAAAAATCAAAGATCCTTCCCGACAGGATTCCTTCTTTCGAAAGCTTTAACATCCCCAATGGCATTTTATGCCTAATTTTAAAAAAACTCAACCCATGGCCTTCTTCGATAAAATAAAAAATACCATTAATCTTCTGCAGAATGTGGACCTGGACCAGCTGGCAAAGATCAATGAGAAAATTGACCTCGCCGAGGCCATGAAAGCTTTGGGAACCTTGGATGATAATCAGTTGAAAGGCCTGATGAAGATGCTGAAGACCAAGCGCAGAAAAGCCCGCAGCGATCTGCCATCAATTGATGGGGATTTTTATAACCTCAGCCATAAACTTTCCAAGGAGGACAGGGAGCTGCAGCTGAAGGTTCGGAATTTCATGGAAGATGAAATAAGGCCTATCGCCAACGACTGCTGGAATAAAGCCAAATTCCCCTTTGAAATCATTCCCAAATTCGCGGAATTAAATATTACCGGACTTCCGTACGAGGGTTACGGCTGCCCCCATAAAACCTTTCTGATGGAAGGCATCATCGCCCAGGAGATCGCGCGGGTGGATGTTTCCATTTCCACCTTTTTCGGGGTTCACAGTGGCCTGGCCATGGGCTCCATTTACCTCTGCGGCAGCGA
>CAMPJY010000087.1 GCA_946887025.1 uncultured Salinimicrobium sp. | reverse complement strand
GGGGCCAAACAATACTAGGTTGGTCATTTTATCTTCTTTAAGTTTGTATACCTGCTTCAGGTTGCGTCCCAGTTCCTTGTAGTCGAGGCCATAGCCAACGATAAAGTCATTGGGAATCTGCATTCCGTAGTAATCTATCGGAAAATTCTTTTTATAGGCCTCCGGTTTAAAAAACAGGGTAGCGATGCGGAATTCCTTTACCTTCTCCTTTTCCAGAAGTTCGTAAATATTTTCGAGCGTATTACCCGTGTCAATAATGTCTTCAATAACAATAACTGAGCGGCCTTCCAAAGACTGGCTGAGGCCCAGCAGGGATTTCACCTCTCCTGAGGAATTGGTCCCCTGGTAGGAACTGAGTTTCACAAAACTGACTTCGCAATTCCCATTAAAACGTTTGATCAATTCAGAAGCGAAAAGGAAAGCTCCATTCAGAATTCCCAGAAAAACCGGTGTCTCATCTTTGTAATCCGCGTTGATATCAACTGCCACTTTTTCAATAGCCGAAATGATCTCAGCTTCACTGATAAAGGGGGTAAACTTTAAATCATGTAATTGCACCAAAACACGCGTTTTTTTCGGGAAGCAAAGATAAGGAATCCAATCAACTCTTTCCCGCTAATTTCGTGGGCAATTGTCGAAGAATATTTCGGCTTTTCTCAGTTAATCAATTATTTTTGCTAAAACACTTTTGGAATGGTCAATTTTTTCTCTTCGGAATTCAAATTAGGTATCCTCGGTGGAGGGCAGCTGGGAAAGATGCTGCTGTACGAGACCCGAAAATTTGACATCCAGACCCATGTACTGGATCCCAGTGCAGAGGCCCCCGCAAGGCTGGCCTGTGATCATTTTCAACGGGGGGACCTGATGGATCTTGAGACGGTGATATCCTTCGGCAGGCAGGTGGACGTCCTGACTTTCGAAATAGAGTCGGTAAATGTAGAAGCTCTGGAGGTACTGGAAAAGGAAGGAATAAAAGTCTACCCCTCCTCCTCTACCCTGAATCTTATTCAGAACAAGGCGATTCAAAAGAAGTTCTACAGGGAAAGGGGAATCCCAACTGCAGACTTCGAGGTATTTGAAAGCAAAACGGCACTTCAATCTTCCCTTGAAGCGGGAAGTATAAATCTTCCTTTCGTCTGGAAGAGCGCTACAGGAGGATATGATGGCAAAGGGGTTTCCGTAATCCGAAGTAAAGAGGACCTGAACGAGCTTTCCGAGGGGGAGTGTATTGCAGAGAAACTCATTCCATTCAAGAATGAACTCGCAGTAATTGTCGCAAGAAATACATCTGGGGAAGTTAAATCCTATCCGGTGGTCGAAATGGAATTCCATCCGGAGGCGAACCAGGTGGAATATGTCATCTGTCCCGCCCGCATTGATGATGGCATAGCCTCAAAGGCAAGAAAAGTAGCCGAGCAGGTTAGCCAGGCTTTTCAGCATGTAGGGCTATTGGCTGTGGAAATGTTCCTTACAGAGGAAGATTCCATCCTGGTCAATGAAGTAGCCCCACGCCCCCATAACAGCGGGCATTACAGCATCGAAGCCAGCTATACTAATCAATTCGAACAGCATTTACGTGCAATCCTCGATCTGCCTTTGGGAAATACCGAAAGCAAAGTCGGAGGGGTCATGGTAAACCTGGTCGGGGCTGAGGGCCATACCGGAAAAGTTGTTTATAAAAATATTACTGACATCATGAAGATGAAAGGGGTGACCCCTCATATTTATGGAAAGAAGGAAACCAGGCCCTTCAGAAAAATGGGTCACGTGACCATTGTCAATAAGGATCTTGGGGAAGCCAGGAAAATTGCTGAGGAGGTTAAAAAAACCATTGAGGTAATAAGTAAATAACTGACTTGGATTGCAGGCAAAGCATCTGCAGCCATAAATCGAATCATATGAAAAAAGTCGCCATAGTGATGGGCAGCACCAGCGATCTGCCAATAATGCAGGAAGCCATTGATATTCTTGAGAACCTGGGGATTGATGTAGAGGTGGACATCGTTTCTGCGCATCGGACTCCGGAGAAACTTTTTGAATTCGGGAAAAATGCCCATACCCGCGGCATCAAGGTCATCATCGCAGGAGCGGGAGGAGCAGCCCACCTACCAGGAATGATAGCATCCCTTTCTCCCCTTCCCGTGATAGGAGTTCCTGTAAAATCAAGTAACTCCATTGACGGCTGGGATTCCGTACTCTCCATTCTTCAAATGCCCGCGGGGGTTCCCGTTGCCACTGTTGCACTGAACGGTGCGAAAAACGCCGGAATTCTTGCTGCCCAGATCCTCGGGTCGGGCGATAAGGCCATTCTTCAGGAAGTCGTAAAATACAAGGAAGGGCTGAAGGAAAAGGTAATTGAGGGAGCGAAGAAGATCAAAAAATAAAAGCCACGCTTTCGCGTGGCTTTCCGTAGCGTTTTTAATGATAATACTATTTATTAACCATTCTAAATATATTAATCAAAACCTTAAAAGCTACTTAGAAGTAAATATATTAAAATTTTCCTAAAGGCAGTTAAAGTTGAACCAAAATAATTCTTTGGCATCCACTTTCTCAAAAAAGCCGGCGTAACTTTCAAAAAAATATATCATGTCCAGCATAAATCCGCTCCTGCAGTCCTTCGAAACTGCTCCCTTTTCCAAGATAAAACCCGAACATTTCAAACCCGCAATAGAATCTGCCATTGAAATGGCGAAGGAGGAAATAGAGGCCATCACCAGGGCCACAGGGGAACCGGATTTTGAGAATACAGTAGAAGCCCTGGAGTTTGCGGGAAGCGAGCTGGACAGGATCACCAGTATCTTCTTCAATTTAAACTCCGCCGAGACTAACGACCAGATCCAGAAGATAGCGCAGGAGGTTTCCCCTATCCTTACAGATTTCAAGAACGATATCATATTGAACAAAAGCTTGTTTGACAAGGTAAAGAAGGTGTACGACCAAAAGGATTCTCTGGAGCTGACTGTGGAACAACAAACGCTTCTGGACAAAAAATACAAGATGTTCGCCCGGAATGGGGCCAACCTTTCGAAAGAAAAACAACAGCAGCTGCGGGAAATAGATAAGAAGCTTTCTTCCCTTTCCCTGAAGTTTGGGGAAAACGTATTGGCTGAAACCAATAAATTTGAACTCCACCTGACGAATGAGGAGGACCTGAAAGGGCTTCCCCATGGCGCCCGGAGCGCTGCCAGGCTATTGGCGAAATCGAAAGACAAGGAAGGCTGGATCTTCAACCTGCACCACCCGAGCTACCTGCCTTTTATGCAATATGCCGAGAACAGGGAACTCCGTAAAAAGATGGCCCTTGCCTTTGGAGCCAAAGGTTTCCATGGGGACCAGCTGGATAATCAGGAAAATGTATTGCAGATAGTTAAACTGAGACATCAGAAAGCGAATTTACTGGGACTTCCCACCTACGCTCATTTCATTCTGGAAGAACGTATGGCTGAAACTCCCGAAAAAGTGGATTCGTTCCTCCATGAACTGGTGGAGAAAGCCCGTCCTGCAGGCCTAAAGGAATTTAAGGAGCTGGAGGAATTCGCAAAAGGTCTCGATCAAATAGACAGGCTCGAGAAATGGGATGGGGCTTTCTATAGCGAAAAACTGAAACAGAAACTCTTTGATCTCGATGATGAAAAGTTAAAACCCTATTTTGAACTCTCTCAGGTCATCCATGGGGTCTTTGTTATTTCCGAAAAGCTTTATGGCCTGAAATTCAAGGAGGTTTTTGATGTGGATACCTATCACGAGGAGGTGAAGACCTATCGGGTTACCGATGAATACGACAATGAGATCTCCCTGTTCTATGCCGATTTCCATCCAAGGGAGGGAAAACGCGGCGGGGCTTGGATGACCTCCTATAAACCTCAGCAACAACGGCACGGGAAGAATGAACGCCCACATATCTCGATTGTCTGCAATTTCACGAAGCCCACCGAAGATGAACCTTCACTATTGACTTTCAACGAGGTCACTACCCTATTCCACGAATTTGGACATGCCCTTCATGGAATGCTGGCCAACACGGTGTATCCAAGTATTTCGGGCACCAATGTTTACTGGGATTTTGTGGAGCTGCCAAGTCAGGTGCTGGAGAACTGGTGTTATGAAAAAGAAGCTCTGGAACTCTTTGCCAAGCATTACCAAACCGGGGAGGTTATCCCGATGGAACTGGTAGAGAAGATCAAGAAATCAGCCACTTTCCACGAAGGTATGGCTACTTTACGGCAAATCAGTTTTGGCCTTTTGGATATGAGCTGGCACGCCATCGACCCCTCAGGTATTAACGATGTCAAAGAACACGAGGAAAAAGCATTTGAGGAGACACGGCTTTATCCTGATGTAAAGGAGAACTGTATGAGCACCTCGTTTTCCCATATTTTCCAGGGAGGATACGCCGCAGGCTATTACTCCTACAAATGGGCAGAGGTGCTGGATGCGGATACTTTCGAATATTTTAAGGAACAGGGCATCTTCGACCGCGACACCGCAAACAAGTTCAGGGAAACAGTTTTGAGTCAGGGGGGAACTGAACATCCACTTACCCTGTACAAGAGATTCCGGGGGAAAGAACCACGTCCTGATGCCCTCCTGAAGCGGGCCGGTCTGATTGAGGATGAAGATTTCGAGGTGTAGAACCGGGCGAGCTTCGGTAGTGTTAAGTAATTCCTTAACCTTTAAATTCCTACCAAATCTTTTGCTATTTTTGAGATTATTAACCTCAAATTATGGAAAATAGCCTTATTAATCCCGAAAACTGGATTGATAAATATTCCGATTACCTGTTCAATTACACCATAGTACGTGTAAATGACAGGGAGGTTACCAATGACCTGATCTCCGAGACTTTTCTGGCTGCCCTTAAATCTAAAAAAAACTTCAAGGGTGAATCCACCGAGCGCACCTGGCTGATTTCCATTCTGAAAAGAAAGATCATTGACTACTACCGCCGAATTAATTCAGCCAAAGGCCAGGCGGAGGTAAAATTCTCCCCCCGCACGAACGAAGAAGAGGGCGACTGGCTGGAGGAAAAGGTGCAGGATGCCTCGGGTAGCAATGCGGAGGATATCATAGAAAACCGGGAATTGGGTCTGGCTATACTTTCGTGTCTCGAGCAGCTGAACGAAAAACAGGCGACTATTTTTAAAATGAAGACAATTGACGGGATAGAAACCGAGGCCATCTGTAATGAATTTAATATAAGTCCGTCTAACCTATGGGTAATTATTCACAGGGCCAGAACTTCTCTGGCAAAGTGTCTCGAAGAAAACTGGTTTTGAACATGAAAATAACTCGACTCTTTCATCTTGACTGCTCCGAAGCTGAAAGCCTCTGCGATAAAGCCCAGTACAGGGAGGCCGGTTTCCGGGATAGGATCAGACTTCGATTACATTACCTCCTGTGTGAGGCATGCAGAAAATATCAGGTTGATAATGCCAAACTCACCAGTCTAATTAAAAAAGCAGGGATACAAAGTTACTCCAGGGATGAAAAGGAGGCACTTCGAAGAAAAATGGAGGCTGAATCTTCAAATATTGGTAAGGATCACCAAAAATAGCATCCACAGGATAGGGATCCCTTCTATCCAGAAAGACGCAAAATAGGGCGGTTGATCTTCATCGGAATGATGAATGGCAAAAGCCGTAAAGACGGCTGCAAATATTATTGCAAGGATAGAATTCATGCTGGCATTTTCTTTAAAGAATTCCAGCGCGATCCACAGCCCTATAAGCAGGTAACCCAGATATCTTACTTTTTTTACCCCCAGCCTTTGAGGCAGTGTTCCCAGGCTCTCCCTGTCGTATTTTAAATCTCTGATCTCGAAGGGAAGGATCAGGATCAGGACGAATAAAAAGCGTTGACCTAGTTCCAGTACCACACTCCGGCCTACTCCTATTCCGGCATCCACTATTGGAAAAAGAACGGTTACGCCCGCCCAGATAAAGGCTATTACAAATACCTTCAACCCCGCCACATCCCGCAGATTCTTTTTCCCACTCAGGACCGGCAGTGCGTATAAAGCAGTGAAGAATCCCAGAATTGCAGCAACCAAAAGCACCTCGAACTCCGCCTTAAAAGCGAAATAACAAAGCGCAAAAAAGCTTAGTAAGGAAAAGACCTGGATCACCCTCAGGTTCCTGGCAAGGCTCCTGTGGTGCAGTTTCGCAATGCCGGCATACTTCACAAAATTATAGCCAGTTACAGTACCAAAAAACACAAATGCCAGTAACTCAGTATCCACTGAAAGTCCAAAATGCAGCAGGCTGACCACAGTCAGTGCCACCACCCCTAAGGCCACGTGGATACTGCTGTTGATGTAAAAATCGAATAGATTTTTCAATACTCCCATTTCTCTCTGAATTCCAAGCGATTCAGCTTTAAAAAGTTAACATACTCGGGGAAATTTTAGCCTATAATTTACTATTAAAATCCGTACTTTCGCGGCACAAAACGCAACTATACTTTAATGAATACAAATTCTTTTGCCCTACGTCATATAGGTCCCAGAGAAAGTGACCTTCAAGACATGCTGAATACAGTTGGAGCCGAATCCCTGGACCAGCTGATATACGAAACCATTCCCGATGATATCCGTCTGAAAAAAGACCTCGACCTGGCTCCCGCCATGAGTGAGCAGGAATATCTGTCGCATAGCATTGCATTAGCTGCCAAAAATAAAGTTTTTAAAACATATATCGGGTTAGGATACCACCAATCCATCATGCCTTCGGTGATCCAGCGCAATATTCTGGAAAACCCGGGATGGTATACTGCCTACACTCCCTACCAGGCTGAAATAGCCCAGGGAAGACTGGAGGCGCTCCTGAACTTCCAGACAGTGGTTGCCGACCTGACCGGGATGGAGATCGCAAACGCCTCCCTTCTCGATGAAGGAACTGCGGCGGCCGAAGCCATGGCCCTGCTACAGGCCCTGAGAGACAGGGACCAGAAGAAAAACAATGTCAATAAATTCTTTGTTTCTGAAGAAGTATTGCCACAAACCCTTGACATTTTAAAAACCAGAGCCATTCCTCTGGACATCGAACTCGTCATTGGAAATCACGAGGAATTTGACTTCTCTGAAGGCTTTTTCGGGGTATTTCTTCAATATCCAGGAAAGACAGGGCAGGTTTTCGATTATGAAAACTTCATCGCCAATGCCAGGGAGGCCGGAATTAAAGTAGCGGTAGCTGCAGATATCCTGAGTCTTGTAAAGCTGAGAGCTCCGGGAGAATTCGGGGTTGACGTGGTGGTAGGAACTACCCAGAGGTTCGGAATCCCACTGGGTTACGGAGGACCTCACGCCGCTTTCTTTGCTACCAAAGATGAATACAAACGTAGTATTCCCGGAAGGATCATTGGGATAACCAAAGATGCCGACGGAAATCACGCCCTTCGTATGGCCCTGCAGACAAGGGAACAGCATATCAAAAGAGATAAAGCCACTTCCAACATTTGTACCGCCCAGGTATTACTGGCTGTAATGGCAGGTATGTATGCCGTGTACCACGGACCTGATGGCCTTGAGTTCATTGCAGGAAAAGTACATCGCAGCGCCCTGACGGTTGCGAAAAGCCTGGAAAAACTTGGTTATCAGCAACTGAATTCCGCCTTTTTTGACACTATCCTCATCAAGACAGATGCTGCGAAAATTAAAGCCATTGCTGAAAAGAATGAAGTTAACTTCTACTATCCTGCCAATGACCTCGTGTCCATTTCCATTCACGAAGCCACCAATCTTGACGATGTAAATACCATCATCGCCATCTTTGCTGAGGCCGCCGGGAAAGAGAGTGAAAAGATTTCTGCTCTTGCAGAAGGCACTGCCATTCCGGAAAATGTAGAGAGAAAGAAGGAGTTCCTCACCAATGAGGTTTTCAATCAATATCATTCTGAAACCGACATGATGCGGTATATCAAGAAACTGGAGCGCAAGGATCTTTCCCTGAACCACTCCATGATCTCCCTTGGGTCCTGCACCATGAAGCTGAATGCTGCTTCAGAAATGTTACCACTCAGCTATCCGCAGTGGGGCAATATCCATCCTTTTGTTCCTGTTGAGCAGGCTGAAGGATACCAGATTGCCCTGAAAAGACTGGAAGACCAGCTGACTGAAATCACCGGTTTTGCTGCTACTTCCCTGCAGCCAAATTCAGGCGCACAGGGAGAATATGCAGGTTTACTGGTAATCAAAGCATACCACGAATCAAGAGGCGATTCTCACAGAGATATCTGTCTTATCCCCTCCTCGGCCCACGGTACCAACCCCGCTTCCGCAGTAATGGCGGGAATGAAGGTTGTTGTGACCAAGTCCACTCCCGAAGGAAACATCGATGTGGATGACCTGAGAGAAAAAGCCATTAAACACAAGGACAACCTTTCCTGCCTGATGGTGACCTATCCATCCACCCATGGGGTGTTTGAATCTGCGATCAGGGAGATCACCAAGATCATCCACGACAACGGAGGGCAGGTATATATGGACGGAGCCAATATGAATGCCCAGGTTGGATTGACCAACCCAGGCAACATTGGAGCCGATGTTTGTCACCTGAACCTTCACAAGACTTTCGCCATTCCTCACGGAGGTGGAGGCCCTGGAGTAGGACCTATATGTGTTGCCAAACAACTGGTGCCATTCCTTCCCGGAAACCCCATTATCAAAACGGGTGGAGAAGAAGCTATCACAGCCATTTCTTCAGCTCCCTGGGGCTCTGCGCTGGTGTGCCTGATCTCTTATGGATATATTACCATGCTGGGTAGCGAAGGTCTGAGAAAATCAACCGAATACGCCATTCTCAATGCCAACTATATCAAAGCTCGCCTGGAAGGTCATTACAAAACCTTATATAGCGGGGAACGCGGACGTGCAGCCCACGAAATGATTGTTGACTGTCGTCCTTTTAAAGCTAAAGGCATTGAAGTGACCGATATCGCGAAACGGCTTATAGATTATGGTTTCCACGCCCCTACCGTTTCCTTCCCGGTTGCGGGAACTTTGATGATAGAACCAACGGAAAGTGAAAGCAAGGCGGAACTGGATCGTTTCTGCGACGCCCTCCTGTCCATCAGACAAGAGATCGATGAAGCCTCTGAGGACGAACCAAACAATGTGCTGAAGAATTCGCCACATACGCTGTCCATGCTGACTTCTGATGAATGGCTATTCCCTTATAACAGGGAAAAGGCAGCCTATCCGCTGGAATACCTGCGGCATAACAAATTCTGGGCTTCAGTAAGAAGAGTTGATGACGCCTATGGCGACAGAAACCTTATCTGTACCTGCGATCCCATAGAAGCTTACGTATAAGCTCTAAAAATGATTCTAAAGAAGCCGAAGAACTATTCTTCGGCTTCTTTGTTATATAAATTTAACTAAGGATTAACAAATCATTGAATATTATAGGAAATAATTAGCATCTGTCAAAACTTCTGGTTTCTCCCTGACAATTCAGTAAAATGGAATTTTTATTTCAGATTATGTTATTTTTCCGAGCCTGTATTTATTAATTTTGAATTGTTTACCCCCAATTAATACTAAAATGAATATCAGAATTACCGGTGTGGGAAGTTTTATTCCCGAGAGGATTGAGAGGAACTCCGCTTTTGATGAGCACGAGTTTTTAAATGAAGACGGAACTGCTTTTAAACACCCCAACAATGTAATCATTGAGAAGTTTGAGGCGATCACAGGGATCAGGGAAAGAAGATATATTGACCACGAGCTCGCCAATTCAGATATTGCTTTTTTTGCTTCGGAAAGGGCAATAGAAGATGCAGGCATAGATCCGGAAGAACTAGATTATATCATTGTTGCGCATAACTACGGGGATGTTCCTCATCAGGGTATCCAGAGCGATACCGTCCCCAGTCTGGCTTCCAGGGTAAAACAGAAACTGAAGATAACAAACCCGCATTGCGTCGCTTTTGACGTGCTTTTCGGTTGTCCCGGATGGATTCAGGCCGTGATCCAGGCAAACGCCTTTATGCAGGCCGGGATGGCTAAAAAATGCCTTGTGGTAGGTTCAGAAACCCTCTCCAGGGTGGTAGATCCTCACGACAGGGATTCCATGATCTATTCGGATGGCGCCGGCGCCACTGTCCTGGAAACATCAGAAGGCGATGGAGGGATCCTGGCCTTTGAATCGGCAACCTTTGCACTTGAAGAAGCAAACTACATCTTCTTCGGCCCCTCCTATAATAAATCGCATGACAGTGAAAGGCGGTATATCAAGATGCATGGACGCAAGATCTATGAATTCGCCCTGACGGAAGTTCCCAATGCCATGAAATCCTGCCTCGAAAAAAGCGGGGTGCCGATAGGGGATATCAAAAAGATCCTGATCCACCAGGCCAATGAGAAGATGGATGAAGCGATCATCAATCGTTTCTATAAACTTTATGGACAGGCTGCCCCTGAAAACATCATGCCCATGAGCATACATGAACTGGGGAACAGCAGCGTGGCGACCGTTCCTACCCTCCTCGACCTGATCCTGAAAGGAAAACTGGAGGACCAGAAGCTGGAAAAAGGAGATACCATCATTTTTGCCAGCGTGGGTGCGGGGATGAATATCAATGCCATCGTGTATAAATTATAAGCATGTACGAAGGAACTTATCCTGACAAGCGTTACAGGCAAACCCTTCAATTCCTTCAGGAGCATGTAACCGCTCCGGCTACAGTTCTGGATTTAGGAGTGAAAAACCCATTTTCAGAAATCATGGAGCAGGCTGGATATTCGGTTTCTAATACCGCAGGGGAAGATCTGGATCTACACACCCAAGCCGTCAGCTCCAGTCAGGCAGAGGTGGTGACAGCCTTCGAAATATTTGAACATCTCCTGGCGCCTTTTAATGTCTTACGGGAAATCAAGGCGGAGAAGCTGGTGACCAGTATTCCGCTAAAACTCTGGTTCTCCCCCGCCTACCGAAGTAAAACGGACCCCTGGGACAGGCATTATCACGAATTTGAGGACTGGCAGTTCGACTGGCTGCTTGAAAAATCTGGCTGGGAAATCAAGGCAAGGCATAAATGGACCAATCCAGTAAAAAACATTGGCCTCCGCCCCTTACTGCGACAATTTGTGCCCCGTTATTATATTGTCTACGCTGAACGGAAAAGCTGACCCCACATCATTATTATTTCCCCTGCTAATTAAACTCCTCCTTTTTCTGTTCCATTTTAGCAGAACCTCCTTAAATCGCTCAACTACTTAACTATATCCCTACAGACCTTTCCCCCTATGCCTTAAACATTTAAGTAAAATTTAATACTACGGGACAAGGATTTTACTATCTTAGAAATATGGAGAACCTCCATAATCCAATTTCTCCCGCTAGAAAT
>CAMPJY010000086.1 GCA_946887025.1 uncultured Salinimicrobium sp. | reverse complement strand
AACAGTGGTAGCAGGAGCCGTAAAATCATTCAGGCGGCCTCCCTCCCACTTCGCTTCAGGCTCGAGAGAAGGTTTTTTCCCTTTTCTGGTGACGATATAGGTACCCGGACTGATCCGGAAACTTCCTTCTACCGCTTCTACAGACAGATTATTGCCCTCATGTATGGCTGTAACACTATAATTGGTGCCCAAATCTGGTAAATCGAGGTTCATCTCCCACGGCCTCCAATTAATGACTGCCACCGTTTTATCGAGACTGTTCTTTCCAAAAAGGTTATCCACCACAATGGCATCAGGCATGACTTCAAGCCGCCATTCCCCTTCATTTAGTTTATCAAGAAAATAAGCTCCCTTGCCTTCATATTTTACCACCTGTGAATTTCCGAATCCTGCAATCTTTTCCAGAGACCTGATATTTTTGGGCGTCTCCGTATTGGAATTGGTATAAACAAACTCTTCTGCAGAATTATATATTGCAAGGTCATCCGGATAGGAAATCAGGAAATCCTGGAACTCCAGGTTCTGCGGATACGTTCCCAGATCCTTGTTCATGGGAATTTCATGGAACACTTTTCCGCTTATCATAAGGGCCAGGGCCTTACTGGGAGCATAAGCCAGGTTCATGTAATGCGTATTGTACTCAGTATTGGCAAAGGCCATATAAGTGGGGTCATACGCAAAATGCGTGGCGATCTGCATTCCTGCTTCCCGGAAACTTCGCGCCATGGCAGGATACATATAGGATTTATTCACATCCGCCGCATCGAATTCATAAACCAGTTTCCCTCCTCCATTGGCTTTAATAACTGAATCAAAGGGAATCTCATATTCGTTGACGTTGGGCAGCAGGTTCCCCTCCAGCTCTTTCTGAAATCCCAGGCCCGTGGGATACCATTGAAAAGTTCCCCCGTCTATCCCGGCATCAAAATAAGCCTCTGCCAGATGAACGCTGTGGCTGATATTATAGAATATAGGCTTTTCAGTACCCGTTTTCTTCATGGAGGTGACCATCTTTTCTATAAAAGCCGTTACCTCTTCGGGGGTGCCTTTATGATGAGGTTCATTGCTGATCTCAAAAGCTATGAGATTCGGCTCATCCTTATAAGCTGTACCGGTATACGGGTTCACATGATTCAGGAACTGGTATAAGTAGTTTTCCTGGGCTTCAATAGCCGCAGGATCGGTTAAGCTGTTCTCTTTCCCGTATTTATTGGAGAACCCCGGAGTATCTTCATCAGGTTCGGGCCAGCCATTCCCCCAATAAGCTATTGGAGTAATGACATAATTGATCCCTTTCTCCTTCAGCTTTTGCAGAAGATAATCAAACGCATCCAGGTGTTCATTCTCAAGAAGATTCCCCTCCTCATCACTTATCTCCGTATCCCAGACGTGGATACGGAAAAGGTCGAAATCCAGTCGGGAGAAATGATACACATCCTTGTCAATAGCCTCCTTAACATCGATTCCCAGCTTTTCTGCAGTCCGAAAGGCATGGGCGAAAGGGACCGAATAGTTTACACCAAAACCTTCCACCTCGGCTTTGTTATGACCCCAGCGCATCACCCCGGCCTCATCTACATATACATTCCCTTTTACTGGGTCCTTTTGAGCAGCCAGCGAGAAGGAACCAAGGAATAATGCCAGAAATAGCAGTCCAACCCTAGCAAATTTGCTACTCCCTATATAAGTATTTCGCTTATACATCACAGATCTTTATAGCCTCTTCCAAAGCTGCCAGTTCATTTTCATAGGTAGGAACGAATTCCTGGGCAAGAAAGCCATCAAAACCTGTGTCGGCAATGGCCTTAATAATAGCCGGATAATTGAGTTCCTGGGTTTCGTTGATCTCATTCCTTCCGGGAACTCCTGCAGTGTGATAGTGATTAATGTATTCATGATGTTTTCTTATGGTAGCGATAACATCCCCTTCCATGATCTGCATATGGTAGATATCGTAAAGCAGTTTGAAATTGTCACGTCCCATTTCCTTGGCCAGAGCAACTCCCCATTCCGTATGGTCACACATATAATCGTGATGGTCAACCTTGCTGTTCAGCAATTCCATCACAAGGTTTACCTGTTTCTCAGCAGCGTAATCCAAAAGAGGAATAAGACCTTCGGCACAGTTCGCTATCCCTGTTGAATCATCCATTCCCCTGCGGTTCCCTGAAAAACAGATGACATTCTTTATATTGTGGGAGGCAGCTTTATCGATAAGCTCCCGATATTTTTCCTGCAGCTCTGTATGGTTGGCGCGATCGTTAAAACCATCCTCGATCGCTGCAAAATCATCAGTAGCCATGGAACAGACCAGTCCATGTTTTTCCACGGTATCCCATTCTGAAGGCTTGAGCAGGTCTATAGCTGAAATTCCCAGCTTTACGCATTCCTGCGCGAATTCAACCAGGGGAATATCCGGGAAACACCATTTGCAGACGGAATGATTGATCCTGTCATTCGCACCGGCAGGAATTGATTTTTTAAGCATCTCCAGAGAAGAAAATGAACTCATCATCCCTCCCAGCCCTAGGGCCCCTGTGCCAAGGGCAAGATTCTTTATTACTGCCCGTCTGTTAATTGGTTGCTCCATAATTTTAGTTCTATTTAATGTAATTATTACTAATATTTTTATATTTCGAAATTAAAACCGGATTTTAAAAGCTTCTGGTAATTTCTGTCATCAAATTTATAAAGGAAAGCCCCTCTTTTGGAGGTGGTCTTGTCCTTCTCCTCCAGTTTCACAAGCACATTCAATGACAGCACCTTTTTTCTGAAATTCCGAGTGTCCAGCGGTTTTTGGTATATAGCTTCGTATAATAACTGCAGTTGAGGAATAGTGAATTTCATCGGGAGCAGTTCAAATCCAATCGGCTGAAATCTGGCTTTAGCCTTTAATCTTTCCAGCGCATCCTGCACCATCTGATTATGATCCAGCACCAGTTCTGGCAGCTTGTCAATTTCAAACCATACGGCCCCGTGCCGCTCCACAAGTTCCTTGTCATAGTCGTTGATCCTGATCAGCGCAAAATGCGCAATGGAGATACACCTGAATCCCGGATCCCTATCTGCAGCGCCATAAGATTTAAGCTCTTCCAGAAAAACATTTTCCAATCCCGTGATTTCCTCCAGTACCCTGGCCGCCGCCCCTGCTACATCTTCTTCCAGTTTTACGAAACTACCAATTAAGGACCAGGCGCCTTTCAGAGGTTCTATTCTCCTTTTGAATACCAGCAGTTTAAGAGTCCCTGCGTCAAACCCGAAAATGATACAATCGGTAGCCACATACATTTTATCCTTCTGCAGGTAATGATCCTGGGGTAGTAATTTGGTGTCTGGCATTAGAAACTATTTTGTTCTACAAAAAAAGGACAATTTAAACAATAAAAAAATTAATGTACAAAATACGTTTATTATCTTTGACTTTAAATAAATAGTTGGAAAATTCTCATCCATAAAAAACCTTCATGAATAAAATCTCTCAAGATCCACCCTTCACGGCTACTTTTAAGAATTTTAAAGCTTCCCTGAGCGTAGCTTCACCCGGAAGGATAAACCTGATTGGAGAACATACGGATTACAATCTTGGATTCGTCCTTCCAACAGCCATTGATAAAAAGATATATCTCGAGTTTTCCGAGAACCATTCCGATACCTGCAACATTTACAGCCGGAATCTCGAGGAACTTTTACAGTTTGATCTCCGCGACCTGAAAGTCAGCGAGACCAGCTGGCACAACTACATTCTCGGCGTAGTTTCTGAAATTGGCAAGCTGGGAAAAAACGTTAAAGGTTTCAACTGTATCCTCAACAGTGAGGTACCCTTCGGAGCAGGAGTGAGCTCTTCTGCAGCCCTGGAATGTGGACTGGCTACCGGCCTGAACGAATTGTTTAACCTTGGACTCTCCAAGGATGAGATCGTAGAGCTCTCCATGAGGGCAGAACACAACTTCGTGGGTACCAAATGCGGGATCATGGACCAATTCGCATCGGTAATGAGCAGAAAGGACAGCCTTATTTTTCTGGACTGCAAAAATTTGGAAGCAGATTTTATCCCCGCGGATTTCAAGGACTGTAAGATCCTGCTGCTGAATACCATGGTATCTCACCAGCTGGCAGAAAGCGAATACAACACCCGACGAAAACAATGTGAGGAGGTCGTAAAGACGGTTCAGAAAAACTATCCCGAGGTCACTTCATTAAGGGATGTCAGTCTTTCCCAGCTTCAGGAATTTTCTTCAGAACTTTCTGAAGTCCTGCTAAGAAGAGCCTCTTATGTTATCGAAGAAAATATTAGGGTCGAGAAAGCTGTAGAAGCCATGAAGGCCGGAGATCTGACTGAATTTGGAAAACTTATGTACCAATCCCATGCAGGGTTGAGCTCTAAGTATGAAGTCAGCTGCCCGGAATTGGATTTCCTCGTGGATTTCTCTAAGGATCATCCGTATGTTTACGGTTCCCGGATGATGGGGGGAGGCTTTGGAGGCTGTACCATAAATGTTATTGAAGAAAGTAAGATTGAGGAGTACGTAACCGAAGTCTCCAAAACTTATTTTGATCGTTTTGGTATAGATTTAAAAGCCTATTCAGTACTTCCCAGTGAGGGAACCACAGTCACTAAAAACAGTTTGTAATGGACGATTTTAATTCAAAACCGCACCGACGCCTCAATATACTCACAGGGGAATGGATCCTGGTATCCCCGCACCGAAATAAAAGACCCTGGCAGGGGAAGCAGGAAAGCCTGCCTGATGAAAACCGCCCCTCTTACGATCCTGGCTGTTATCTTTGCCCGGGGAACACTCGGGCCGGAGGGAAAGTGAATCCGGATTACAAGGATCCTTTTACCTTCCAGAACGATTTTGCCGCCCTGCTCCCTGAAGGAGGCCATGAAAAAAAAGAAGACGGTCTTTTCATAGCACAGGCTGAAACAGGTTACTGCAAAGTAGTCTGCTTCTCCCCAAACCATTCCCTCACCCTTCCAAAAATGACTGTCGAAGATATTACCAAGGTGGTGCAGAAATGGAAAGAGGAATTTCTTGAAATGGGCTCCGGAGAAGACATCAATTACGTTCAGATCTTTGAAAACAAAGGGGAAGTGATGGGTTGCAGCAATCCGCATCCACATGGACAGATCTGGGCGCAGTACAGCATCCCTGAGGAGGTGAAAAAGAAGAACCTGCACCTGAAAAAACACTGGGACCAACACCACACCAGCCTGTTATCCGATTACCTGAAACAGGAGCTGGAAGCGAAGGAAAGGCTGGTGCTCCAGAATGAACATTTTGTAGCCCTGGTCCCTTATTGGGCAGTCTGGCCTTTTGAAACCATGATCATCCCCAGAAAACAGCACCGGAGTATTGCCAGTCTTGCTCCCGAAGAGGAAACAGCCTTTGCCAAAATTCTGAAAGACCTCACCATCAAATACGATAAGTTGTTCGAAACCTCATTTCCCTACTCTTCAGGTATTCATCAGCGTCCCACCGATGGGCAGGAACATCCCGAATGGCATTTCCACATGTCTTTCTACCCCCCCCTTTTGCGTTCCAGCACTGTCAGAAAATTTATGGTAGGCTATGAAATGTTTGCAGGCCCACAGAGAGATATCACTGCAGAATCAGCAGCAGAAAGACTCAGAACTTTATAATTCAGGAGAAATATGAGTACAAAAAAATCCGCGGAACTACTCCGCGGATTTTTTTTGTACCTGATAAATTCTACCAGAAGATTGCATAAAGGGCCACCACAATCAGCGAAACCGCAAAGGCTCCAATATTAAAAGCGGGACCTGTATTAAACAAGGTAGGTGTGATGACTATGGATTTCTCCTGGTTTTTTCCTTTCCCTTCAATATAACTGATCACCACCATGAGCAGCATCACCAGTATCCAGGTGATCATCATCTGGTGCATAAAAGGCAGGTTTACGAACAATGGACTATCAATCCAGCCGTTGGGCCCTACTTTGAAGTAGAATGCAATAGGTATAGAGGAAAGAACTCCCCAGATAGCGGCATTATTGGTGGTCTTCCTCCAGAATAACCCCAGCATAAATACTGCAAGTATCCCCGGACTCACCACTCCTGTATATTCCTGGATATATTGAAATACCTGTCCAAGACTCGCCAGTTGGGGGGCAAGGACTACGGCGATTAACAGGGCTATGGCTGCTGTGATCCTTCCCACGGATACCAGATTCTTTTCCGATTTCTTTTTCTGAAAATAAGGCTTGTAAATATCCATGGTGAAAATAGTCGCCGTAGAATTCAGCATGGAAGCCAAAGAGGACACAATGGCGGCAGCCAGAGCAGCAACCACAAGACCTTTAAAACCTATGGGAACGAATTCCCTGATCAGCCAGGGAGAGGCATTGTCATTAATAACCCCACCCAGGGACGTAAAAAAGGAAGCATCGGCAGTCCCTTGTATTATTTCCCCATTTTCATCCATATTCATCACATAGGCAATGATCCCGGGTACCACAACTATAAGGGGAATAAGCAGTTTTAAGAATGCAGCCAGGATTATCCCTTTCTGGGATTCCCTCAGACTCTTTGCTGCCAGAGTACGCTGAATGATATACTGATTAAAGCCCCAGTAGTAAAGATTGGCTACCCACATTCCTCCTACAAGTACCGCCAATCCTGGCAGATCCCACCACGCATCTTTCCCATTGGGGGTGAAGATTTCACCCTTTTCTATGATCATTGAAAACTTTTCGGGTACTTCTTCATATAACCTTACCATTCCTGAAAACACATTTCCATCATCGGCAAGATGTGTAAGTCCCATATAAGTGGTCACCAATCCACCAGCGATTAATAGTACCACCTGCACCACGTCAGTCCATGCAACAGCCGAAAGCCCTCCATATAAGGAATAGCCCGCAGCAAAAAGAGCCAGACCTATAACGGAGTACATGAAAATGGAGCCGTCTCCCGTTCCAAGAATGGTGTCAAGGGCAGTGGCTCCCAGGTATAAGACCGAAGTAAGATTAACAAATATGAAGAGACAGACCCAGAACACCGCCAGGATTGTCTTGAGGTTGGTGCTGTACCTCACCTCCACAAATTCAGGAATGGTGTACAGCTTCTTTTCAATAAATATGGGGAGGAAGAATTTACCCACTATCAGCAGCGTGATGGCTGCCATCCATTCATAAGAAGCGATTGCAAGCCCCACCGCAAAGCCCGAACCCGACATTCCAATAAATTGTTCCGCCGAGATATTGGCTGCTATCAGCGAAGCTCCAATAGCCCACCAGGGCAGACTCTTATCTGCGAGGAAATAACTTTCGGAGGTCTCTCCCTTTCCCCTGGAAACCCAGATCCCTATTCCAAAAATTAAGACCGCATAAGCAGCAAAAATGATTTTATCGACTAAAGCAAAATCCATAAACCTGATTTAATGTGAAACAACAACATTTTCCTTCAGAGGAAAACTCTAAAAAATTTCTTAAAAATAAAATTAAATCCGGAATAATGGTATGGTATACGCTTATTTATTATGAACAATAAGTTCACAAAGGAATCGAGGCTATTTCTGATCCTCAAATCTGAACGACCACGCCATCTTATTGGAATAAACCTCCCCTGATTTCAGGACACTGCTGGGAAATTTGCTGTGGTTAGGGGCATCCGGAAAATTCTGGGTCTCCAGACAAACAGAGGGATGTTTAGCCGCCACCTGGGTCTGATAATCCCAATCCGTCGGGAGCTCCTCCGGGGCATAGACCACAACGGCAGGCTGATTGGTCTCTATTTTCAGGGTCAAACCGCTTTTGGTTCCCTTTAGCACCACCTCCTCTTTCCTGCTTTTATTCAAAACGAAAACATCGTCCAGCGGAATTTCTCCCAGAGGCTTTGCAGTTGAGAAATCCTTCCTGCTGTTGGTAAGGCTCACAAAATCCCCGGTGGGAAACTGGCTTTCATCAGCTTCCAGAACTTCCTCAGCAGGTATGTACAGCAGATGATCGGTTATATCCCCTCCCCCGTTCAGGTTAAAATAAGCGTGATTGGTAAGGTTCACCACTGTATCCTTATCTGTCGTCGCCGAATATTCAATCTTTAAAACATCTTCATCAGTTAGGGTATACGTAACAGAAACTTTCATATTTCCAGGATAGCCCTCTTCCCCATCCTTGCTTAAATAAGATAATCGTACCGAAGGGTTATCGTGCTTCTTAATCTCCTCTATCTCCCAGAATTTATAGGTAAAACCGAATTTCCCGCCATGCAGGTGAATCCCATTGTTGGTATACAGGGAATAATCTTCTCCATTGAGGCTAAAGCCGCCATTCGAAATCCGGCCCGCATACCTGCCCACAGAAGCTCCAAAACATTTGTTGTGTTTCCAGTAATCCTGTGCCAGGAAATCCTCCGGCTTCTCGGGAGATACCACAGCATTCAGGTATTCCCCATCCGGTCTCATGAATTTTAAGCTGAATAAGGCAGCTCCATAATTCAGAACCTCAAGCCTGGTCTTTCTGGAATTGATTAGTTCCACTGTTTTCAGGGAATCAAAGAGCTCGGATTGATGAATATTTTTCCTGGTCATTTTATTGTTGGGGATTTTTACTGTTGATCCATTCATTTACATTGTCCTCCAGAATATTCAACGGAAGGGCGCCTTTGGTGAGTACCACCTCGTGGAATTCCTTTAGGTCAAACTCCTCGCCCAGGGCTTCCTTGGCTTTCTGCCTTAGTTCCAGGATCTTGTTCATTCCAATTTTATAAGCCGTTGCCTGGCCCGGCATCACTATATGTCGCTCCACCATTTTTATGGCATCGCTCTCCGCATTTGGGGAATTCTCCATATAATATTCTATTGCCTGCTCTCGGGTCCACTTTTTGGCATGTATCCCGGTGTCGACCACCAGGCGGATGGAACGCCACAATTCCATGGCTAACCTGCCAAAATCAGAATAGGGGTCTTCATAAAATCCGATTTCCTTTGGAACCAGTTCTGCGTAAAGGCCCCAGCCTTCCACATAGGCGGTGTAAAAGCTGATCCTCCTGAACCTGGGGATGTCCTCCAGCTCCTGGGCAAGGGCGATCTGCATATGATGCCCCGGAATACCTTCGTGATAGGCCAAAGCCTCCATCTGGTATTTGGGCATGGCTGTCATGTCGTAAAGATTTGCGTAGTAGTATCCCGGACGGGAACCATCAGGCGCCGGAGCGCTGTAAAAAGCTTTTCCTGCACTTTTTTCCCTGAAGGGTTCCACGGCCTTTACTTCAATAGCTGCCTCAGGCTGCGTGATAAAAAGCTCATCCAGCCTTCCCTTCATGGTTTCAATGATATCGGTTGCGTCCTTCAGATAGGCTTTTCTTCCAATGGAGTCATTGGGGTAGTAAAACTCTTCACTGGTACGCATATGTACAAAGAAATCCTTCAGACTCCCTTCAAAACCCACTTCCTCCTTAATTTCTTCCATTTCCTTATGAATCCTGGCCACTTCGTCCAGCCCGAACTGGTGAATCTGCTCTGCAGTAAGGTTTGTGGTAGTATTCCTCTTTAGGGCAAGGCTGTAAAATTCTTTTCCTTTTGGAAATTTCCACACCCCATGATCGGCGGTCGCCCGCTGTTGTTGATCTTTAAGGGCATCAATAAGTTTGGTATAGGCCGGCTGTACATAATTCACCAAAGCCTCTTCCCCGCTTTTCAGAAGGGCTTGTTTCTTTTCGGAAGGAATATCCAGGGCCTCCACCTTTTTCTGAAAATCGGCAAGTAATGTGCTGGCTTCAGTAGATTTTTCAAAAGGTTTACCCGAAATGATATTCTTGCTGGCCTCGATGGTATGGTCAAAAACGAAAGAAGGAGGTATGATATGGTTGATCTCCCGCAGCTTCATCCCTTCCACCACGTCTTCCATGACTTCAGGAATACCTTTCAGCCGGGATATGTAGGCCTCCGCATCTTTTACGGTCTCTACCTGATGCATATTTATCAGGAAAGCCGGCAGTTCTGCATGTATCCCGTGCATCTGATTAACCGGATAATCATAAAACCGGAAATTATAGTCTTCGATCTCATTTTCCACCTTCTGTTTGTAAAGCCGGTAACTCAACCGTGAATTCTCCCCCAGGGCCTCCACTTCGATCGAATCTTTTAGATAGGAATTCCGCCTCTTTGCAATTTCCAGGTCTTTCGCATACTGCAGATGGGAGAAATTGTCCCACTTCCCGTATTCCGTCTTTATTCCGAGCCGGGTCTGTAGCATCGGGGATCGCTGAAGGTCCACCTGAAACTCCCTTTCAAAAAATTGCGAAAGCTCTTCAGCCTCCGCCGCCCGCTCAGCCTCGGTAAATTCCTTCTGTTCGGAGTTTGCACAGCCCAGGATTAGCTGAAGTACAAAAAATGATATTACTGCAACTGATTTTCTCATTCTCTTAATTTTATAAATCCGGCTTCAGAATTCAGGTTTTATTCCAAAACCATCACCTCGATCTCCGAATCATGATACACCGTATGTGTCTGCTTCTGAAAATCTTCCTCTTCCGCCTCAAAAATATTATCCACATACGTCTGCGGATTCAGGTCAATATACGGGAACCAGGTACTCTGCACCTGGATCTGCAGTTTATGCCCTTTCTTAAAAGTATGATGCACATCCTGAAGTTTCAGGTTTACCGCAGTTTTGGTGTTGGGTTCAAAAGGTTCGGGTTTTTCAAAACTGTTCCTGAACCTGCCTCTGATCACTTCGCTGCGGACCATCATGTGATAGTTGCTCATCTTCTGGTTCTCTGAGGTTTCCTCAAAATCCTCTGCATCGGGCGGATATACATCGATGATTTTCACTACCCAGTCAGCCGCAGTCCCCGTGGTGGCGACCTGTAATTTCGCCAGCACTTCCCCTGCCAGGCTCAGGTCCTCCTCCAGCACTTCCGTCTCGTACACAAGCACATCAGGCCTGCGAGCAGCAAAACGCTGATCGTCGGTCATGAATTTTCGCGGGGTGAATACCACCTTGATATCCTCCGTATAAGGAACAGGTTTTTCCGGATCGCTTATGAATTCCTCTGCACCTTCTGAAGGGCCGGATGTCAGCTGCTGATCATCCCCCAGGAAGAAAGATTTTTTTACTGCCTTTTTGGGAGGCCAGGCTTCATAGGATTCCCACGTCCTTAATCCAGTATCATACATATAAGCCTCCGGAAGTGCAACAGAACCGTCGCCCTCTCCTTTCAGGAAATGGTTGAAGAACCGGGTCTCCACGTTCTTTTGATAATTGTAGGAGATGCTGTCACCAAAATAAACATTTCCGACAGCCTGTCTGACTTTGTTTCTCGCCCAGTCCCCGTGACTCCAGGGACCCATCACAAGCATATTGAAATTATCGCTGTTTTTCTCGATGGT
>CAMPJY010000085.1 GCA_946887025.1 uncultured Salinimicrobium sp. | reverse complement strand
TTTCGGTGTAAATATAAATGCAAAATCCAGACTTAAATTTCAAAAAATGATTTTGTCCTGCAGAGACTGAGACTAAAGAGCCTCAGAATTGGTAGCGCCAGGGTTTTATGCATCCCTCACTTTACCCCACAAAAAAAGCCCCTTGTTTCCAAGAGGCTTATCTGGGTGGAAGACCGGGTTCGAACCGGCGACCTCCTGAACCACAATCAGGCGCTCTAACCAGCTGAGCTACAACCACCATTTTAAATCGGATGCAAATGTAGCATATTTCCTCTCTTATACAAAAGAAAAATAGCCGATTTCTTTAAATTTTTATTTCAGGTCAAACAGCGAATCCACCGCCACGTAACGGCTCACAGTGAATCCTTCGCCGTATTCGGTGCCGATCAGCCGCCCTAAGTCCCTGGCCCTGTAGTCGATGCTGTCCAGGAAATTCGTGCTGGAGATAGGCGTCTCCGGCTCCTTGCTGTTGGGGTTGAATATCTGCGAGGCGTAGGCCTTCACGGAAGCCATTTTCTGGTCCATGAATCCGGTGACATCTACTACCACGTCCGGCTCCAGGTTCCTCCACTGGATGTAATGAAACACGTTCAGGGGTCGCCAGGCATGCTGTTTATGCCCCCCGCAGATGGTTTCAATGCGTCGCAGACCGCTCAGGAAGCAGGCATCTTCCACCAGTTGGGCTCCCTTTCCATGATCTATATGGCGATCCTCCACGGCATTGCACAGCACCAGGTCGGGCCGGTATTTACGTATCATTTTAATGACCTCCAGCTGATGAGAAACATTGTTGACGAAGAAGCCGTCGCTGAATTCGAGGTTATGCCGCATCTTCACCCCCAGGACCTCCGCCGCCGCCTTGGCTTCCTGATCGCGGATCTCTGCCGTGCCCCTGGTACCGAGTTCCCCCCGCGTAAGGTCGAGGATCCCCACCTTCTTTCCGCGGGCAATCTCCTTTGCCAAAGTGGCCCCACAGCCCAGTTCCACATCATCGGGATGCGCCCCGATGGCTAGTATGTCTAGTTTCATTTATCTTAGTTAAGAGTTAAGAGTTAAGAGTTAAGAGTTGAGATTTTCCATTCTGGAATTTTTCAATCTTTCAATCTTTCAATCTTTCAATTTTTCAATTTCCCCTTCATACCACTGCCTGTATCGCCTGCTCCAGGTCCTCCATCAGGTCCTCCTTCTCCTCTATTCCTACGGAAAAGCGCAGCAGTCCGTCGCGGATTCCCTGGCTTTCCCTTTCTTCCGGAGTGAGCAGGGCATGCGAAGTCAGGCTTGGGGAAAGTATGGTGGATTCCACCCCGGCCAGGCTCATGGACGACTTGATAAGCTTCAGCTGTTTCTGAAATTCCAGGGCGTCGAGGCCTTCCCTTAATTCAAAAGAAAGCATTCCCCCGAAACCACGCATCTGCTGCTTTGCCAGCTCATGATCGGGATGCGATTTCAATCCCGGATAATATACCCGCTCCACTTCCGGATGATTCTCCAGAAAATTAGCCAGGAATCCGGCATTCTCGTTCTGGGCCTTTACCCGTATCCCCATGGTCTTCAGACTGCGTTCCAGCAGCCATACCGTATAGTCACTCAGGCTGCCCCCGAAGTTCTTTGCCAGCTGGAAGATCTTTTCAATATGAAATTCCGAAGCGATAACCGCCCCGGCCAGAATATCACTATGTCCCCCCATGTATTTGGTGGCGGAATGTATCACCACGTCGATTCCAAAATCGATGGGATTCTGATTCACCGGCGAGGCAAAGGTATTGTCGATCATGCTTATCAGATCGTGTTTTTTTGCCAGCTCGGCGACCCCCTTTATATCAGTCACAGTTAGCAGGGGATTGGAAGGGGTTTCTATATAGATAAGCCTGGTATTGCTTCTGATGAGTTCTTCAAAGGATTCCAGTCTCAGGTCGCGGGTGAAGGAATATTCGATCCCGAACTTGTCGAATTCTTCCACCACCAGATTGCTGGTGCCACCATAAAGCGTCTGCTGCAACACCACATGGTCCCCGCTGTGAAGGAAGGCCATAAGGCTGCTGCTGATGGCTGCCATGCCGCTGCCGAATATCAGGCCGGCCTCCCCGTGTTCCAGGGCTGCCACTTTCTGCGCCAGGGCTACCTGGTTGGGGGTATTGAAATATCGGGGGTACCGCTTCACTTCGACTCCTTCAAAAGGATAAGAAGTGGCCATAAAGAGGGGGGAAATGGCGCCTTTGAACTGTTGATCTTCGAGATCCCCTGCGTGTACGCAGAGGGTGTTGATTCCGGAATTTTTATTGATCATGATAAGGTGGGATTTGCTTTTGGGGAAATCCGGTACTAAATTATGAAAATAAAATTGTTTACAGGTTCCAGCATCTTTCCCTTATCATGGTAATCATAGGAATCATTCTAATCACCGGTCTGGTTTTCCCGCAGATTGCTCAGATTTTTTCGCAGATTAACGCAGATTTTATTCTTCGGACTCCGGACTTCGGACTCCCGACTAATAAAGAATTCTCTTACCTTTACCTCATGAAGACATTATTCAGAAACATCAGGGAATTACTACAGGTGCGCGAGCCGGGGGTGGAAATGCTTCGGGGGGCGGAAATGAAGGAATTGCCTATAATAAAAGACGCCTGGCTGCTGGTGGAGGATGGGAAAATATCTGATTTCGGGGAAATGCGGAACCTTCCTGAGCTGGAGGCGGAGGAAAGCATTGATGCCCAGGGGAAAATGATCCTTCCCAGCTGGGTTGATTCCCACACCCATCTGGTGTACGCGGGTAATCGGGAGCAGGAGTTTGTCGACAGGATCAACGGGCTTACCTATGAGGAGATCGCCGGCCGTGGCGGGGGGATCCTCAATTCCGCCAAAAAGCTGCAGGAAACTTCTGAAGAGGAGCTCTATCAGCAATCGGCACGCAGGCTGGAAGAAGTGATGAAACTCGGCACGGGAGCCATCGAAATAAAATCGGGTTATGGCCTGACCACTGAAGCAGAACTGAAGATGCTGAGGGTGATCCGCAAACTGAGGGAGAATTACGATCTTCCCATCAAAGCCACTTTCTTAGGGGCCCATGCCCTTCCGAAGGAATACAAGGAAAACAAAGACGGGTACCTGGACCTGCTGATCGAGGAAATGCTGCCTCAGATAGCGGAAGAAGGGCTGGCAGACTATGTGGATATCTTCTGCGAGAAAGGTTATTTTACTGTTGACGATACGAACAGGTTACTGGAGGCCGGGGAGAAATACGGGCTGCGGCCCAAGATCCACGTGAACCAGTTCAACTCCATCGGCGGAATCCAGGCGGGGCTGCGGCATAATGCGCTTTCGGTGGATCATCTGGAGGTGATGACCCGTGAGGATATCGATAGTCTGAAGGGAAGCGGCACCATGCCCGTGGCCCTACCCTCCTGCTCGCTTTTCCTGAGCATCCCCTATGCTCCAGCCCGGGAAATGCTGGAAACCGATCTGCCGCTGGCCCTTGCCACGGATTACAATCCGGGCAGCACCCCCAGCGGGAACATGAACCTGGTGGTGTCCCTGGCCTGCATCAAGATGAAGATGACCCCCGAGGAAGCCATTAACGCCGCTACAGTGAATGCGGCTTATGCGATGGACCTGAGCCATTCCCACGGAAGTATCACCCGCGGAAAGGCGGCTAATCTGATCCTGACGGAGGAGATCCCTTCCTATGGGTTCCTGCCCTATTCCTTTGGGGCAAATCATATAGAGGCGGTCTATATTAATGGGAAGAAAATATAATTAACTGAACTTTTCGAATGGCAAAACTGAAGTTATTTAAGTCGCGGGACCTGGAGCAGTATCTGGGAAAAAGACCCGGGGAAACCAAATTTGGGGAGAAGCTGAGCCTGGTGTCGTCCCTCGGAGAGCTGACGGGCAGCAATGCCAAATTTGTGCTCTTCGGGATTCCGGAAGATATCGGGATCCGCGCCAATCATGGAAAGCCCGGTGCCGCCGGGGCCTGGGAAGCTTTGTTGCAGGCCCTGCTGAACGTGCAGGACAATCTGTTCAACCATCCCGAGGACCTGCTGCTGCTGGGGAGCCTGGATTGCAGTGAGGAAAATAAAAAAACAGCTAACCTGGAAACTTCAGATCCAAATTACCTTATAAAACTGGGGGAACTGGTGGACGGGATCGACTGGAAAGTAGCGGAGGTCGTGGAGACCATTTTAAAGGCCGGGAAGACTCCCATCATTATTGGCGGGGGCCATAATAACGCCTTTGGCAATATCAAGGCTGCAGCTGCCGCCATGAATGCTCCCATTAACGTGCTCAATATAGATGCGCACACCGATCTGCGGCAGCTGGAACACCGGCACAGCGGGAACGGGTTCAGCTATGCCAGGGATCGGGGCTACTTAAAAAAATATTCTGTTTTCGGCCTGCATCAGAATTATACTCCACAGTATATCTTTGAAGAAATGCTTGCTTCGGAGGAGCTGGAATTCCACTTGTTCGAAGACCTTCAGAATGAGGACAAGACGGAGGAATTTATTCAGGCAATAGAATTTGTGGGGGATGATAAGTTCGGGCTGGAACTGGACTGTGACAGCATCGCCGGCTTCCCCAGCAGTGCCATGTCCCCCAGCGGATTTCAATTTGACGAGGTGCGGGAATTTGTGAAAATGGCTGCCAATGACAGAAACTGTTTATATTTCCACATCTGCGAGGCAGGAGTTGAAGGGATTTATCCCGTGGGAAAGGCGCTGAGTTATCTGGTGACGGACTTTATGAGGCTGCATACGCATTGACCAGTGGTATTTAAGTTAGATTTAATCAAAAAAAATGAAAAAGAAAGAAATAGAGATCATCCCCTACTCCCCTGCCTATTCGGAGGATTTTAAGCAGCTGAACATCGCCTGGCTGGAAAAATACTTTTACGTAGAGCCTCGCGATGAAGAGGTGCTGGGGAATCCTGAAAAATATATCCTGGAGCCGGGAGGGCATATCTTCTTTGCAAGGCTTGATGGGGAGATCGTCGGCACTGTGGCCCTGATCAAACTGTCCGACAACAGCTATGAGCTGAGCAAGATGGCAGTCACGCCCATGTACCAGGGCCAGAAGATAGGTCAGAAACTGCTGAAGCATTCCATAGATTTTGCCAGGGAACAAGGCTGGAAAGACCTGATCCTTTATTCCAACCGTAAGCTGGAAAACGCCATATATCTCTATATAAAATATGGATTTGAAGAGACCGAGATCGAGGAGGACAATCCTTACGCCCGCGGGGACATAAAAATGAGATGCAGTCTTTCATAAAATAAACATAAAAGCTTCGGAGCAGTTGTTAAAAATGCGTAATTTTAGGTAAAACTTCTGATTATGAGACCTATTCTTACGCTTTTGATAACCTGCCTGCTGATCTTCAGCTGCAAATCGGACGGTAAAAACAACGATTCCGGCATTGAAAACGCCGCCTCGGTGAACGATAGCCTGGTGGCCCAGGAAAAGGATTCTGCCCTGGTGGAGATTGAACCCATAACCCATGCCACGGCAGTGATCAGTATTGACACCACCACCATCTACCTGGACCCCACGGGAGGGGCGGAGGCTTTTGACGGAATGGATGCACCGGATCTGGTTCTGATCACCGATATCCACGGAGATCACCTTAATGCAGAAACGCTTCAGGCCCTGGAGCTGGGGGACACCCCGATCATTGCCCCACAGGCGGTAAACGATCAGCTTTCGGATTCACTTCAGCAGAACATCAGTATCCTGGCCAATGGCGATACACTTGATGAGCAGGGGATTTCCATCGAGGCTATTCCCATGTATAATCTGCGGGAAGAAGCCAAGCAGTTTCATGAAAAAGGCCGGGGGAATGGCTATGTGCTCGAAAAGAACGGCACCCGGATTTATATAGCAGGCGACACCGAGGACATTCCTGAAATGCGGGCGCTTGAGGATATAGATATCGCCTTCATTCCCATGAACCTTCCGTATACCATGACCGTGGAAAGCGCTGCAGATGCGGTCCTGGAATTTGCGCCGCGAAAAGTATATCCATACCACTTCCGGGGATCCGATGGCATGGCTGATGTGGAAAAATTCAAGCAGCTGGTGAATGAGGGGAATAAGGATATTGAGGTGGTGATGCTGGAGTGGTATCCTGAGGAGGAGTAAAGCCGGTTTCACAAAGTCCTTTAAAACGGCGATCTGGAGATCGCCACCCGATGGGTCCAAATCTGGAGATTTGGACCAGCGAAGCTGCTGCGCCAGGATCTCCAGATCCTGGCGCAACCGGGCGGGAATCTCCAGATTCCCGTAAGAAGATTTCATACCTTTGCCAAATAATCCACACCTATGTTATTCGAAGACCTCTCCCTTTCCAAGGCCATTCAGAAAGGAATTTTCACCAAAGGCCATACCACCGCCACCCCCATCCAGGAGCGGGTAATACCCGAGGTCCTGCGACGGAATGACGTGGTGGGCTGTGCCCAGACCGGGACAGGAAAAACAGGGGCCTATGCCATTCCTATAGTCAACTTATTGCATAAAAAGATAGGGACCTCCAAAGCCCCCAAGACCATTCAGGCATTGATCATCTGCCCCACCAGGGAACTGGCGGTACAGATAAATCAGGATTTCCAGGATTACGAAAAATTCACCAACCTGAAATCGGCGGTAGTTTTTGGAGGAGCCTCCATGCAGCCGCAGATCGACGCACTCAAAAAAGGCATAGACATCCTGGTAGCCACTCCGGGAAGGCTGATGGACCTTCGTAAGCAGGGGGTGGTAAAACTGGAGGAAATCAGGATCCTCGTCCTGGATGAGGCGGACCTGATGCTGGAGATGGGGTTCTTCGAAGATGTGAGGAAAGTCCTGAAGCTGGCGACAAATATTGAGCAACGCCTGCTTTTTTCAGCTACCATCCCCCCAAAGGTACAGGAACTGGCAAATACTTTCATGAGCGCTGCCGTGACTATTGAAGTGGCTCCCAGCGCCACGGCTTCCGAGTCCATCGAACAGCAGCTCTTTATGGTGGGCAAGGAAAACAAGAATGCGCTCCTGCTGCACCTACTGGAGAATTCTTTAAAAGATATATCGGTACTGATATTTAGGAAGACGAAATACGGGGTGGAGAAAAGTGTGGAATCCTTATCCGCAAGCGGTTATAAGGTAGGGGAACTTCACGGGGACAGATCCCAGAGTGCCCGGCAGAGTGTCCTGAACTCCTTTAAATCTGGGGAGATAAAGATTCTTGTAGCCACCGATGTTGCAGCCAGAGGGCTTGACATTGAAGGTTTGGATGCTGTGGTGAATTTCGATCTTCCGGGGCAGTCGGAAAATTACATTCACCGTATTGGCCGTACAGGAAGGGCGGGGAAAAGCGGGCTCTCCATGGCTTTCTGCAGTCCGGAAGAGAAATACCATCTAAAGAGTATAGAAAAGCTGACCGGAGAAAAGATCCCTCTAGTTGCGGAGCATCCTTTTAACATAGATCCGCAAACTGAGCCGGTGAAACACACTTCCAAAGGCAGCAAACACAAAAAGAGCCGGAAAGGTTCCGGCTCCAAGGCTAAAAAGAAAAGGTGGTATTAGAGATCTGACAGTTTTTTAGAACTTGTCAGGTCTGTCTGTTATCTCACCAGTTTCTTATATTTAATTCTCTTAGGCATCAGGTCTCCGCCCAGGCGTTTCTTTTTGTTCTCCTCATAATCGGAAAAACTTCCTTCAAAGAAATACACCTGCGAATCCCCTTCAAAAGCCAGGATATGGGTACATACCCTGTCCATGAACCAGCGGTCGTGGGAAATGATCACGGCACAGCCTGCGAAGTTGTCCAGACCTTCTTCCAGGGCCCGAAGCGTGTTCACGTCAAGGTCGTTGGT
The DNA here is from genome assembly GCA_946887025.1 of uncultured Salinimicrobium sp. The sequence continues at coordinate 3,622 of CAMPJY010000085.1, read as the reverse complement.
AGGCTCATCCAGCAACAGCACGTTACCTTCTTCCTTAAGTGTCATTGCCAGGTGCAGGCGGTTTCTTTCCCCTCCGGAAAGCATGCTTACCTTTTTGTTCTGCTCCCCTCCACTGAAGTTGAAGCGGCTTAGATACGCCCTTGAATTCACCTGTCGACCTCCCATTAGAATGAGCTCCTGCTCATCGCTGAAGTTCTGCCAGATAGTCTTCTCCGGATCAAGGTTGGTGTGACTCTGATCCACATAGGCTATCTTGGCGGTCTCCCCTACTTCGAAAGTCCCTTTATCGGGTTCCACTTCTCCCATGATCATTTTGAAGATGGTGGTCTTACCTGCACCATTAGGACCAATAATACCAACAATTCCTGCCTGCGGTAGCTTGAAGTTGAGATCTTCATAAAGCAGTTTGTCTCCAAAAGCCTTGCTCACCCCTTTGGCCTCAATAACATTAGTTCCAAGGCGCGGGCCGTTCGGGATATATATTTCCAGCTGCTCGTCCATCTGTTTCTGGTCCTGACTCAGCAGTTTGTCGTAATTGTTCAGACGGGCCTTCTGCTTGGCCTGTCTTCCCTTGGGCGCCATCCTGGACCACTCCAGTTCGCGTTCCAAAGTCTTCTGACGCTTGCTTGCCTGCTTCTGCTCCTGGGCCAGACGCTTGGATTTCTGATCCAGCCAGGAGGAGTAATTCCCTTTCCACGGAATACCTTCTCCCCTGTCCAGTTCCAGGATCCATCCGGCCACATTGTCGAGGAAGTAACGGTCGTGAGTCACGGCGATCACCGTCCCTTTATACTGCTGCAGGTGATGTTCCAGCCAATGAACCGATTCCGCATCCAGGTGGTTGGTAGGCTCATCAAGTAGCAGCACATCCGGCTCCTGAAGCAATAAGCGACACAGGGCTACCCTTCTGCGTTCCCCTCCTGAAAGCACCCCGATCTTCTTGTCGGGTTCGGGAGTACGCAAGGCATCCATGGCGATCTCGAGCTTGGTGTCGAGTTCCCAGGCGTTGGAAGCATCTATCTTATCCTGCAGCTCGGCCTGCTTATCCATCAGCTTCTGCATCTTGTCAGGATCTTCATAGACTTCGGGAAGCCCGAACATATCATTGATCTTGTTGTATTCTTCCAGAATAGCCACCGTCTCGGCTGCCCCTTCTTTCACCACTTCCAGCACGGTCTTGTCATCATCCAGTTCAGGTTCCTGTTCCAGAAGTCCCACAGTGTAGCCGGGAGCGAAAACCACATCGCCCTGGTAGTTCTTTTCAACCCCTGCTATAATCCGAAGAAGGGTGGATTTCCCCGAACCGTTGAGTCCGAGTATCCCGATCTTGGCTCCATAGAAGAAGCTGAGATATATATTCTTTAAAACCGGTGTGTTGGCTCCCTGATAGGTTTTGGTCAAACCTGACATGGAGAAAATCACTTTATTATCGTCTGCCATATTCCAAGTATTTTTATATTATCAATTATATCCGGCCCTTGAGCGCGTTGAAGACCCATGACATGGCGAAAAAACCAATTCCCACGGTGGAGAAGCCAATGGCATAGTCGGGGTATTTCAGCACTCCCAGAAGCACCAGCGCGGCGCCTATGAGAAACATTACAAAGGAGGCCCAGCCGCATACGGTATTTTTGTTCATCATTCCCATAATCTTTCGTTTAACTCCTTTTCTCAGGATGCAATCCGGTAAGGCATAAGTAAGCACAAATATCGCATTTTTAAATGATTTTTTAAAGATCTGATAGTTGTTTGGTTTTTGTATTTTAGCAGACATCCGGAAATTAACATTGTGGCATGGCCAAAGACTCTTGGCCCTTGAGCCTCAGGGAAATTGTCGGGACTTACATAACAGAAATTCATGGATTTAACTTTCAATAAAAACGAAGACCACAATAAACTTATGCTGTCCGACCTCCGGAAACGCCTCCAGAAGATCAAACTTGGCGGCGGGGAAAAGCGGATAGCCAAACATCACGAGAAAGGAAAGATGACTGCCCGGGAGCGCATCGAATACCTGCTGGACGACCCCAAGCAGGCCATTGAGATTGGCGCTTTTGCAGGCGATGGCATGTACCAGGAGCACGGAGGCTGCCCCAGCGGCGGAGTGGTGGTGAAAATTGGAAAAGTATCGGGAAAGCAATGTATAGTGGTTGCCAACGACGCCACCGTAAAGGCCGGGGCCTGGTTTCCCATTACCGCTAAAAAGAACCTCAGGGCACAGGAAATATCCATAGAAAACCGGCTTCCCATCATTTACCTGGTGGATTCTGCAGGGGTTTATCTTCCCATGCAGGATGAAATCTTTCCGGATAAGGAACACTTCGGAAGAATCTTCAGAAATAACGCCGTGATGAGCAGTATGGGCATCACCCAGATCTCTGCCGTCATGGGCAGTTGTGTAGCGGGCGGAGCTTATCTCCCCATCATGAGCGACGAGGCCCTGATAGTTGATAAAACGGGCAGTATCTTCCTCGCAGGAAGCTATCTTGTCAAAGCTGCCATTGGGGAATCCATAGACAACGAAACCCTGGGAGGCGCCACCACCCACACCGAAATCAGTGGAGTGACCGATTACAAAGCCAAAGATGACAAGGATGCGCTGGATACCATTAAGAACATAGTTGACAAGATAGGCGACTTTGATAAAGCCGGATTTAACAGGAAAGCTTCAGAAAAACCTGCCAAAGATCCTCAGGAAATTTACGGGTTGCTGCCCAAGCTGCGGCACGAGCAGTATGATATGATGGAGATCATCCACAGGCTGGTGGACAACTCGGAATTTGAGGAATACAAGGCAGGTTTCGGGCAGACCATTATTACAGGCTATGCAAGAATAGACGGTTGGGCAGTGGGCATAGTGGCCAACCAGCGAAAGATCGTGAAGACCAAAAGAAAGGAGATGCAGTTCGGAGGAGTGATCTATTCCGATTCTGCCGACAAGGCCACCCGTTTTATTGCCAACTGCAATCAGAAAAAGATACCATTGGTGTTCCTTCAGGATGTCACCGGGTTTATGGTTGGAAGCAAGAGTGAACACGGCGGAATCATTAAGGATGGCGCCAAGATGGTCAATGCCGTAAGCAACAGCGTGGTGCCAAAGTTCACCGTCATCATTGGAAATTCCTACGGGGCTGGAAACTACGCCATGTGCGGAAAGGCCTATGATCCCCGCCTGATATTTGCATGGCCCAGCGCCGAACTCGCAGTCATGGGAGGCACCCAGGCAGCAAAAGTGCTGGCACAGATAGAAACCGCTTCCCTTGCCAAAAAGGGGGAAAAGGTGGATGCCGAAAAGGAGAAGGAGGTTTTTGATACCATCAAGGCGAGGTATGACAAGCAGACTTCCCCCTATTACGCCGCTGCAAGATTATGGACCGATGCTGTAATCGATCCTCTGGATACACGCAAATGGATCTCAACCGGAATAGAAGCCGCCAATCATGCGCCTATTACCAAAGCTTTTAACCTGGGAGTGATACAGACCTAGAAAAAATATCTGCGGAAATCTGCGTAATAATCTGCGTAATCTGCGGGAAAAATTACAAAGCTGTTTTTAAAACATACAATATGAATAAATCATTTTTCACGCTGGCCCTGCTCCTCAGCTTTACTTTCAGCTCCT
>CAMPJY010000084.1 GCA_946887025.1 uncultured Salinimicrobium sp. | reverse complement strand
AAATTGCGGGTTTATAAATATCATTTAGAACCTATTCGTGTATTCGTGGCAACAATTCCCCCCACATCTTCAAAAAAAATGCTGTATCTTTGCGGCCCTAAATTCCGCATAAACAAAATTCAAAATATAATAAAATGACGAAGACTTTTGATGTACTGATTGAGATCCCAAAGGGAAGCAGGAATAAATATGAATATGATTTTAAACTGAAGAAGGTCCGTTATGACAGGATGATCTTCTCATCTATGATGTATCCTGCAGATTATGGATTTATCCCTGAAACCCTGGCTCTGGATAGTGACCCGCTTGATGTTCTTGTTCTGGTAACGGAGCCGACTTTCCCGGGTTGTGTAATGGAAGTAAAGCCTATCGGGGTTTTCCACATGGCTGATGAAAAAGGTCCGGATGAAAAGATCATCTGTGTCCCTGTTTCTGACCCTATCTGGAACCGTCTGAACGACCTTTCAGATGTAAACGGTCACCTTATCAAGGAGATCGAGCATTTCTTCAAAGTATACAAAGACCTTGAGCAGAAGAAGGTAGATGTGGAAGGTTGGGGAGATGTGAACGAGGCTCAGGAAATAATCGAGCAGTGCATCAAGCGTTACGCAGAAAGCAACGGGGAAAAGGGGCACTTCGGAATAGAATAAAGAACAGGACTTTTTGTTGATGATATTAAAAGCAATAACGTAAAACCTTATTGCTTTTTTAATTTATAAGGTTTTGTTAACTTAGGCCGCAACTAAATCAAATTAACAAGACTTATTTATGGAATCATTTATGATCTGGATGCCGATAGTATTGGCATTATTGGGCCTGGCGTTTATGTGGGCCAAACGCTCCTGGGTGTTAAAACAGGATGCCGGGGATGGGAAAATGGCAGATATTGCTGACCACATTTACGAAGGGGCCCTTGCCTTCCTCAAAGCTGAATACCGATTGCTTACCTTCTTCGTGATCGGCGCAAGTATCGCGCTGGCCATTATTTCATTTATTGTACCTACCACTCACATACTTATTGTAGTCGCCTTTATTTTCGGGGCCGTGTTCTCTGCCCTTGCAGGAAATATGGGAATGAAGATAGCGACTAAATCCAACGTAAGGACCACCCAGGCTGCCCGGAGCAGTCTTCCCCAGGCTCTGAAGGTTTCCTTCGGCGGGGGAACAGTAATGGGTCTTGGAGTAGCCGGACTTGCGGTCCTCGGACTGACAGGATTTTTCATCTTATTCTTCCACTACTTCATGGGTGGGGAATGGACCGATACCCACCAGATGACTATAGTGCTGGAAACACTGGCAGGATTCTCCCTTGGGGCTGAATCCATTGCCCTTTTCGCCAGAGTGGGTGGGGGTATCTATACCAAGGCAGCCGATGTGGGTGCCGACCTGGTGGGGAAAGTGGAAGCCGGGATCCCGGAGGATGATCCACGGAACCCAGCGACCATTGCAGATAATGTGGGAGACAATGTGGGAGACGTCGCCGGTATGGGGGCTGACCTCTTTGGAAGCTATGTAGCCACCGTTCTTGCAGCCATGGTACTCGGGAACTACGTGATCAATGATATGGGCGGAGATATTACCTCAGAAGGTTTTGGAGGAATAGGTCCCATCCTGTTGCCTATGGCTATCGCGGGAGTTGGAATCATCATTTCCATCATCGGAACGCTGCTGGTAAAAATTAAAGACAATAATGCACGTGAAGCTGAGGTACAGGGAGCCCTGAACAGAGGAAACTGGGTGTCAATCATCCTTGTCGCTCTTTCCTGTTTATTCCTTGTAAGATGGATGCTTCCGGAAACCATGGAAATGGAATTCTTCGGGGAAGGCGTTAAGCAGATCTCTTCCTGGAATGTTTTCTTTGCCACTCTCGTTGGATTGGTAGTTGGGGGAGTTATTTCTTCAGTAACCGAATATTACACCGGGCTTGGCAAGAAACCCGTACTGGCTATTGTTCAGAAATCCAGTACAGGTGCGGGAACCAATATCATCGCGGGACTTGCTACCGGGATGATCTCCACTTTTGCTTCTGTATTATTATTTGCTATCGCTATCTGGGCTTCTTATGCCTTTGCCGGTTTCTACGGGGTTGCCCTTGCAGCCTCAGCCATGATGGCTACTACCGCCATGCAGCTGGCAATTGATGCTTTCGGGCCTATTTCGGATAATGCAGGAGGTATTGCTGAAATGAGTGAACTTCCCGGGGAAGTCAGGGAACGTACTGATATCCTGGATTCTGTAGGAAATACAACTGCTGCCACCGGAAAAGGATTTGCCATCGCCTCTGCGGCCTTGACTTCCTTAGCCCTTTTTGCAGCATACGTAACTTTTACAGGAATTGACGGGATCAATATCTTTAAGGCTCCTGTACTTGCCATGCTGTTTGTCGGGGGAATGATCCCTGTTGTATTTTCAGCCCTGGCCATGAATTCGGTAGGGAAAGCCGCCATGGAAATGGTGTATGAGGTACGCCGCCAGTTCAGGGAAATTCCCGGGATCATGGAAGGAACCGGAAAACCTCAGTACGACAAATGTGTTGAGATATCCACCAAGGCAGCCTTAAAGGAAATGCTGTTGCCCGGTCTGCTGACAATTGGTTTCCCAATTGTTATAGTTCTTGTGCCCATGCTCTTCGGTTATGAAAACAGATTAATAGCCGAAATGCTGGGTGGTTATATGGCAGGGGTTACTGTAAGCGGGGTCCTATGGGCGATTTTCCAGAACAACGCCGGAGGTGCCTGGGACAACGCAAAGAAATCTTTTGAAGCAGGAGTCATGATCAACGGTGAAATGACTTACAAAGGCTCTGAAGCTCATAAGGCAGCGGTTACCGGGGATACCGTTGGTGATCCTTTCAAGGATACCTCCGGGCCTTCCATGAACATCCTTATTAAACTAACCTGTCTGATCGGGCTCGTGATCGCTCCGATTCTTGGACAGGAAATGCCTGAGGCTACCACTCCTGTTATTGAGGAGGTGAGTCTTCAGATTCAGGCCGAAGAAGCCGAGAAGGCAATTTCAGAAGAGGAAAAAGTTTCTGATGATCTTTCGGAAGCGGGAGGTACAGAAAAACCAATTATTTAAGCTAATACTCTTAAAATAGATTTAAAAATCCCGGCCCTGGCGCCGGGATTTTCTTTTTAAGTGTACCTTGGTTAAAAGAGCTGCCATTCATAAAATATCTTATTAAATGAATCTGATTCGCAGGCTAATCAGGAATATTACCGAGACTCCCAATATACGGATCGCCTCGTACCGAAGTTATGGCACCAGAAGCCACCTTTACCTGTTAGGTCGTGCCCTTGATGATGATGAGCTGAAGATCCAGGAGGAACAATCCCTTTTATATACCCTCAGGAACACCTACAAACAATTTAACACTGATGAAATAGCCGGGGCCGAGATCCTGCTCCAGCTTCCCAATGGCGCCGCCCTTTCAGCCAGGACCAATGCAGAAGGATATTTCCTGTTCGATAAAACCACGTCCATCAACCTTAAATCCTACGCTGATATGGAAGGCTGGCTCCCCTTGAAAGTGAAATTTGCGCAACAGATCCCTAATTCCACCATTTCCTCCAATAATGAATTCCCTGCAGAGCTCCTGATCCCCCCTGTGACTGCAGAATTTGGAGTTATCAGTGATATTGACGACACCATTATGCATACCGGGGTCACTTCCTTCCTGAAGTGGCGGGTGGTAAGGAATTCCCTCTTTAAAAATGCATACGACAGGATATCCCTTGAAGGTTCTCCGCAATTTTACAAAACACTTCACATGGGGAAGGAGGGCTACGGCAAGAATCCGGTTTTCTATCTCAGTAACAGTCCATGGAATTTATACGAATACCTGAAGCTGTTCCTGGAGATAAATGATTTCCCCAAGGGCCCTATCCTGCTTCGGGATTTCCGCACCCCTTTCGACAAAACCCTAAAGCCGGAAAAGCCTCATAAGCAAAAAGAGATCCTGAACATTCTAAAGACTTATCCTGATCTGAAGTTTATCCTGATAGGGGATAGCGGGGAACATGACCCACGCATTTATACGGATATAGCAGTTCAGTTTCCCGACAGGATCCTGGCGATCTATCTGCGCAGCGTGAAGCATAAAAGGCGGATGCGGCGGGTGCAGAGTATTGTAGATAATTTCAAGACCGTCCCGGTGCTCTCGGTCAATGTATCCAAAGAGGCAGAGGATCATGCCAGAGCAAACGGATTTATCGAATAATCAATTCATCATCTTTGTAGGGACAGGTCGCAATGTCCCTACCCGCTGGATTTTACCCCTTAAACAGTCCGTTTAACTCTCCATCAACCTTGGTAATGATATTTCCAAGATCCTCCGGATTATCCACAAAGTTGATATTATCCACATCAATAATGAGCAGGGGCCCCTTGTTGTAGTCGTGGACCCAAGCTTCATAACGTTCGTTCAGGCGGCTTAAATAATCAATGGAAATAGAGTTTTCATAGTCCCTTCCACGCTTGTGGATCTGGGCCACCAGATTTGGGATGCTGCTTCTAAGGTATATGAGCAGGTCCGGTCCCTTGACCACACTTTCCATCAGATCAAAGAGAGAACGGTAATTTTCGAAATCCCTGTTGGTCATAAGGCCCATGGCGTGCAGGTTAGGGGCAAAAATATGCGCGTCCTCATAAATTGTACGGTCCTGAATAATGGCCTTTCCACTTTCTCGTAATTCGAGGATCTGCCTGAAGCGGCTGTTCAGGAAATAGATTTGCAGATTGAAGGACCAGCGTTCCATGGTATGATAAAAATCTTCGAGGTATGGATTCTCAAGTACATCTTCAAACTGAGGCTCCCACTGAAAGTGTTTCGCCAGTAATTTGGTGAGGGTAGTCTTCCCCGCACCAATATTTCCCGCAATGGCTACGTGCATAATCCTTTAATTTTTTGGCTGATAAAGCTGGACCTGATGAAAAATCCATCGCTGCTAATATAGCGCAATCGTTCTTTAAATAAAACAGAAAGCTTCAGTTTTATGCCACTTTCTGTGAGTCAGGAGCAAGCCTTTTCAGCAGTTTCAGAGCAGCTCCTGGATTTTCTGAAGTACCGGTGGCATCTCACAATCCAGACAGCTCGCATAATTCCAGATGCAGTCGATGAAGTCAGTAAACATATGGAATAACAGGCCGATAGAGATGATCTTCAGTAACCTGTTTTTCAGAAAAATTGAACCCAGTAAATAAACAGCCACCATAAGCTCTGAGTGAAGAGGATGGAATCCTATACTGCAGCGTCCGGCTTCAAAAATGGGCCGGGCCACCAGATGATCCAAGTCCACAAGCATGGTAGCCAGGAGAATGAGCCAGTATTTTTTCCAATGTTTCTGGTCATACAGAAAGGCGATCAGGCCGATGACCAGAAAGTGGAGGGAGTAATGCACCAGGGACTGTAACATTCAGCAATAATAAAAAAGCCTGTTGAATTTTCAACAGGCTTTGGGTTTAGTTTTTTGAGGCATGGCAGGTACAGCCCGGAGCAGTGAAGCTCTGGGTGTTCTGATGCCAGGGGAAAGCTGCATTATATTTGTTGTTTTCCCAATAGAATTCCGTTCTTTCCTGTTGTTCATTTCCAATTTCGTTCATGGTTTCAGAATCGTAGAGTCTCCCGTTTACCATGGTGTAGAGGATACTTTCGGAATTTCTGATATCTTCCAACGGGTTCTCTTCCAAGACCAGGAGGTCAGCTAGTTTTCCGACTTCCAGGGAACCAATTTCTTCCCCCATTCCAATATATTCTGCCCCATTAATGGTGGCAGCCTGAAGAGCTTCGTGATTCGTCATTCCTCCCATCTGCAGCAACCAGAGTTCCCAATGGGCACCAAGCCCCTGGATTTGTCCGTGGGCTCCCATATTGACCTTCACGCCTGCATCGGTAAGTTCCTTGGCAGTCTGAGAAACAAGGATGGGACCATTATCGTATTCCTCATCCGGAACCATGGTACGATGACGGGAGCGGGCATCTATAATTGCTCTTGGAGTGAAATTCAGCAATTTCTCATTTTCCCACACATCTGTTTTCTGATACCAGTAATATTCTCCGTTGATCCCGCCGTAATTTACAATCAGGGTAGGGGTGTAGCCGGTATTGCTGTTGCTCCACAGGGTTTTGACATCTTTATACACGGGAGCCACCGGGATGTTGTGTTCGATTCCCGTATGTCCGTCCATGATCATGTTCATATTGTGGAAGAAGGTACTCCCGCCTTCGGGCACGACGTTCATCCCAAGTTCCCGGGCCGCCTGCAGGATCTGCTGCCGCTGTTCCCTCCTTGGCTGGTTATAACTTTTTACAGAAGTCGCACCAAAAGCCTTGGTCCTTCTTAAGGCTGAAAGCGCCTCTTCCAGGCTGTTTACTTCAGCCTTGAAATCGCCTTCCGCGCCATAAAGTATGATTCCTGTGGAATATATTCTGGGCCCTACCATTTCTCCGCTTTTTATCAATTCTGAAATACCAAAGACAGTTTCACTCAGGGCTGAAGGATCATGTGCGGTGGTCACCCCAAAGGCAAGGTTGGTGTAGGCCGGCCAGTGTTTTTTGGGAGTAAGCCCATAACGGAAGGCGCCAATATGGGCGTGTACATCCACCATCCCGGGCATGATGGTTTTCCCGGTCATGTCATAAACTTTTGCATCTCCTGGAACCTTCACCTCTGAAGCTTCTCCTATGGCAACAATCTTATTTTCCTCTACTACAATGCTACCGTTTTCTATTACCTGCTCTCCGTTCATGGTAATGATCCGGGCATTGGTAAAGGCAATACTTCCTTCAGGTACGTCGGTCTTAATTTTCAGCCCGATCTTTGTGCCTTGAGTAGTGATGGGAGGAATGGAGTCAGCGGAATTTTCCATAAAGGTAAACCGCTTCGATACCTCATTGGTAAAGTATTCATCCCCCAGGGTCCAGTGTACCTTTTTGCTGTCGGCGGACCAGTGAAGATTCAGCCCCGCATCCTGCGTGATCTGGCTCACAGGCACGGCCTTGGTTTTATCTGAGATCTCCACAGGCTGCCCTGTCATTACAAGCGGCGCGATGTACGCCTTGAAAAGATTAGTGAAAGCAATCCATTTATTGTCAGGACTCGGGACCAGTCGGTGGGCGTATTTGGAAGTGACATGAGTGCGCTCCTCATGCCCGTGAAGGTCAAAACTCTTCAGGCTCTTGGTCAGGGCTCCCATTACGGTTCCTCCGGTCTGAACAAAGATACGGGTATCATCCACATTGAACATGGGGAAATCCCCGTTGTCATAGATCTTGCGGAGGTTTTCTCCTTCAGAACTCATCAGGTAAATTCCCGGTTCCTTTCCAAATGTCCTTCCCATATCGTTGTTTCCGCTCTCCTTGGAGAAGACGATCATTTCCCCGTTGTTGGAGAATTTAGGATTCCTGTAAATTCCTTTCTCGGTAGTGAGCAGCTCGGCATCGCCCCCTGAAAGCCGTATTTTCCTTATAGTTCCCATACCCTCATCATCCCAGGTCACGTAAACGATGTGGCTTCCATCAGGTGAAAAACTTGGTTCAAATTCAAAATCGGTACCCTCTGTAATCCTCTTTGGCTTTCCTTTTGGAAGATTCTTCTTCCACAGATAGCCCACCGCATTAAAAACGAGAGTTTTTCCATCGGGAGAAGTAACGGCATGACGGATGACTTTTGGATCGAATTCTTCAGAAAACACCTGATGATCCGTGGCCTGAGTTTCTGCAATTTTTATGGTGGTGTTCACCTCGAAAGGGATTTCTGCCACCTCGGTGGTTTCTATATTTGCTCTCTTGATCTTTCCTTCGGACCAGAAAACGAGTTCTATATTGTTGGGCATCCAGCTGAAGCCGGGATAGACTCCGAAGATGGCCCAGGCCTCCTGCTGATCTTTGCTGAGGTCATCGTACACGGGCCATTCCTCCCCGGTTTCAAGATCGTGGATAAACAGGACAGATTTCGTCCTTATTCTTTTGACGAAAGCCAGTTTGCTGCCATCGGGCGAGACCTGCGGCCTGGCTGCTCCTCCGGGACCTCCTGTAACGGTGTTGGTTTCTCCTGTTTCGAAATCATAGCGCTTGATCACGTAAATCTGTTTGTTGGGATCCTTGTTGTACTGGAACATCCCACCCGGATACATATCCTCACTATAATACAGGTAACGTCCGTCAGCGGAAGTGCTGGGCTCGTTTACATCCTGCTGATCGTTTTTTCTTTCGGTCAGCTGTAATCCTGCCTTCCCTCCAATGTGGTACTGCCACATTTCCCCGGCTCCCAGGGAGCGCCCGGAGGTAAAGTGTTTCCTTGCTATTATTGAGTTCCCGTCTGCAGTCCACACGGCGTTGTTGAGCAACCTGAAGTCTTCCTTGGTCAACTGCCAGGCGTCGCTGCCATCGCGGTCCATGATCCAGATATTGTCGCCTCCACCTGCATCGCTGGTGAAGGATATTCTTTTGCCATCAGGACTGAAACGCGGCTGTACTTCATAAGGCATTCCGGTTCTGAGGGCTTTGGCCTTGCCACCGGAGATAGGCATGGTATAGATATCGCCCAGAAGGTCAAAGACAACGGTTTTTCCATCGGGACTCACATCGAGATTCATCCAGGTCCCTTCATCAGTATTCAGCGGGACTTCTTTAATTTTCCAGTCTTCGGAATAGGGGTCAGAGACATCCCATTTATCTTCTTTTTGATCTTTTTCCTGAGCAAACAGTGTGGGGGATGACATTATCAGGAGTAATGCCAGTAGGGGATTTTTGAACATGTAGCGTAATTTTTAAAAACGCTAAAGATACAGATTTTTTCCTACCTCCACAGCTGAGAAAGCCCCCCCCTTCTTTCCAGGAAATTTCGGGAATTTCCGTCCGGTAAGTCCGGATGATCAGTTGAACTTTACAGGAATCCTGAACTCGTTGTCCAATTCCCTCATATCGGAAGGATTTGACTTTTCAAAAATCAGTACTCCCCTTTCCGAGGCAGGTGCCTCAAATTCCATACTTGCCTCGAAATCCACCCAATCCTCTGTCATCCATTCCCCCTGAGCGGTGGCAATGGTTACGGCTATTTTATTATTATCCTCATCAAAAAGACGAACAGGAAAGTCTCCTTCGAAGAACCAGGTGCCGCGCGCCTTTCCTTTTATCTGCAGGGGAGAGGTGATCCGGGTACCCGGTTGAGGAAATTCCACCCGGATAAGGTCTTCCAGAGCTTTTTTCTCAGTAGTTTTTTCGGTACTGTCAACCTGGTTTTCCACTGCTTCCTCCAACGGCTCCTTTGGTGTATCATTCTTACAGGATACCGTGACGGAAAGCATGATTAGAGCCAAAAAATAAAACTTGATTCTCGAAATTTTCATAATTCGATATGTAATTTTTTTTAATCTTCCTCGATGGGGATACTCAGCATGGGGATATTGATCTTCTTGAGAAGCTCCACCGAAACACTTTCAGCAAGCAGGTTATACAGAAAACCGTGTTTATGTGTACCCACTACGATCAGGTCTATTTGCAGTTTCTCTGCCTCATCCAGAACGGCATCTACCGTAGAGCCCTGAATGGTCAAAGCCTCAGACTCAATCTCCTCATCCAGAAAGGCCTCCCGAAGGGACTGCAGAGTTTTATGTTCCTCCCGCAGGTCTTCGGCTTTCATGTCGCGGATATATTGCGGCCCTGTAACCATTCCCACAAAATCCGGGTCAGGCTCTGCAACGTGCACCAGCCAGATCTTGGACTCGTATTTCAGGGCGAGGCTTTCTGCAAAGCCGAGAAGATCCCCCACGGAATCATTGAAATCCACTGCTACCATGATGTTCTTCAATTCTGTCATAACAAGTAATCTTTTGGTTCTAAAGTTAGTATCCTTTTGCAGTTTCCACAGTATTGCCCAGAGGTTCATCATTTTGCAGTCTCCGGTAATTTTCCAGCACCTGAGCGACCACAGATGAAGGTCTTGTGACACTGGCAATATGAGGTGTCACATGCACCTTTGGGTGTTCCCAAAAGGGATGTTCCGCGGGCAGGGGCTCCGTCCGGAAAACATCCAGCGCCGCTGCTGATAAGTGACCGTTGTCCAGATATTCCAGAAGATCTTCCTCAACCAGGTGCCGTCCCCGGGCTACATTAATGACAAAGGCTTTCCTGGGAAGTTTGGAAAAAAGATCCTTGTTCAGGATGTTTTCGGTTAAAGGGGTCAGGGGAAGCAGGCACACCAGGATGTTGACTTCCTTCAGGAAGGATTCGAGTTCCTCATTCCCCGAATAAATTTTGAAATCCCTGTTGGTCCTCTGTGTTCGTGCCCATCCGGTTACATTAAAACCCACGGATTTCAGTTTCTCCGATACTTTGTTTCCTAGGATTCCCATTCCCATGATTCCTACTATAGGATCGGCTATCCTGAAATAGGTCTGCGGCTTCCACTCCCTCGCAGTCTCTGCTCCCTTGTGAAAGGATAAGTTCCGTAGATGCGACAGGATCAGGGCCAGCACAAATTCCGCCATATCGATTCCCAACTGCTTGTCGACCACCCGGGTCACCATCACCTTCTTTGGAAGCTCCGGATCGCTGATGATGTGGTCCACCCCCGCGCCCATGGAAGCTACCACTTTCAGGTTGGGAAATTCCTTAAACACCCCATGTGGATGGTTCCACACCAGCGCGTATTCTACCTTCTCCTTATTTTCCACATCCGGATAAACAGAGACCTCCACTTCAGGAGCTTTGGCTTTTAAAGCTGCAAGCCAGGCCTTGGGGTCTCTATCGCTAATTATTACTATTGACATTTCTTCTGTTTTTTAATTTACAAATGCACTGTAACCTGTGATGGCTCTTCCTACTATCAGGGAGTTGATCTCCTTGGTGCCCTCGTAACTGTATATAGCCTCGGCGTCGGCAACAAATCGCGCCACATCGTATTCCAGTAATATCCCGTTTCCTCCCATCACCTCCCGGGCACGACTGACGACGTCGCGTGTCTTCATGCTGCAGAAAACCTTGGCCAGGGAAGCGTGTTCATCGGTAAGTTCTCCCTGGTCCTGCAGTTCCGAAAGCCGATAGACGAGGGTTTGCATGGCGGTTAAATTAGAAAGCATTTCCACCAGGTGGTTCTGGATCAGCTGATAGGAAGCAATGGGCCTGCCGAATTGTTCCCGGTTTCGGGTATATTTCAACGCACTTTCGTAGGCGCCCCTTGCGCAGCCTACTGCTTGCCAGGCTACCCCGGCACGGGTCATCCGCAACACCTTGGCGGTGTCTTTAAAGGAATCGGCATGTTTCAGACGGTCGCTCTCCGGAACTTTGCAATCGGTCAGGGTGATCAGGGCATTCTGGACGGTCCGTAAGGCCATTTTATCTTCCATCTTTTCTGCCACGAAACCGGGGTTTCCCTTGCGCACCAGAAAACCTTTTACTTCATTGGAGGCTTCATCCCTGGCCCAGATGATCGTGACATCGGCGAAGGTGGCATTGCCTATCCATTTTTTCTGCCCGTTGAGTACCCAGTTTTCTCCGTCAAAAACACAGGTGGTTTCAAGCCCTCCGGCCACGCCGCTGCCTACATTTGGTTCCGTGAGCCCAAAGGCACCTATCTTTTCCAGCCGTTGCATCTGAGGCAGCCATTCCTCCTTCTGAGCCTCGCTGCCGCAGAGGTAAATGGAGCCCATGGCCAGGCCACTGTGAACCCCGAAAA
>CAMPJY010000083.1 GCA_946887025.1 uncultured Salinimicrobium sp. | reverse complement strand
GTAACAGTACTCTTGACACTGATGAAGACGGCGTTAATGATTGTATAGACCAGGAACTGGAATCTCCCTGTCCGGACAACGTTGATGAAAATGGAGTGTCCATAGACACAGATGGCGACGGGACTGCGGATTGCATCGATGATTGTAACAGTACTCTTGACACTGATGAAGACGGCGTTAATGATTGTATAGACCAGGAGCTGGAATCTCCCTGTCCTGATGTAGATGATTCTGGAGTTTCCAGAGATATTGATGAAGATGGAACTCCGGATTGTATCGACAATTGTCCTGACACCTATAATCCTGAGCAACTGGATGTAGATAATAATGGTCAGGGCGATGTTTGTCAGGAGGTTTCCACCTACTACGGCTGCACCCCGGGTTTCTGGAAAAATACCGAAGTCTGGTGTGCTTCTTTCTCTCGGGAGCTGAGTTTTGACCTCGTGTTTGGAGTCAATTCCGTTTCCTTCTTTAGGAATCAGGATATCCGTTCCCTTCAGGATGCCCTGGAGGCCAGAGGAGGAGGTTTTGGCAAATTAGCTCGTCATGCCACTGCAGCCTTGCTGAACAGCTGTAATAATGGTGTAAATTATCCGTATAATGTTGAGGAGATTAAAAATTCCGTACAGCAGGTATTCCGGAATGGGAATAAAAAAGCTGCGGAAGACTTGGCGGATCTTTACGTAGCTGCAAATGAAGCCGGTTGTCCTATAAGTAATTCTAATTCCTATTCCACAAGAGTAACCAAAAATCAGGAGCTCGAAGTGAGTCCGGAAATTTTTCCGAATCCCTTACTGGAAGGAGGTATCTTCATTGATTTCCCTGCCGAACTAGGAGGAATGAGCTTTAATGCCGAGATCTTTGACCTGAACGGAAGAAAATTAAACAATACCAGGCTTAAATCCCCTGTCAGGGGAGGGAAGTACTTCCTGTCAGTTGATCATAGTAATTGGGATCAGGGAACTTACCTTTTGATTCTGAGGGCAGGAAATCAGAAATTCAGTTCGCATGTAATTAAGAACTAAATTTATATACTAAAGATGAAAAGCATCTTCTCTGGGAGGTGCTTTTTTACATCTAATGAAAAATGAACAATCGTTTTTGATCAATATTAACCAAAAATGCCGTCTCGTGAGGAACGGCATTTTTGTTTAAAACTCTGTATCTTTGGGCTTCTCAAAATCCTGACATGAGCAAGGAAATTAGTAAACGATATGCCCAGCGCGGAGTTTCCGCCGGAAAAGAGGATGTGCACAATGCCATAAAAAAAGTGGACAAGGGTCTTTTTCCCAAAGCCTTCTGTAAAATAGTGCCAGATCATCTGACCGGGGACGAGGAATTCTGCCTGATCATGCATGCCGATGGGGCGGGAACAAAATCTTCTCTGGCGTATATGTACTGGAAAGAAACCGGCGATCTTTCTGTCTGGAAAGGCATTGCCCAGGACGCCCTCATAATGAATATTGATGACCTGCTTTGCGTTGGGGCCGTGGACAATATCATGCTCTCCTCAACCATAGGTCGTAACAAGAACCTTGTTCCGGGGGAAGTGATCTCCGCGATTATCAATGGCACAGAAGAGCTGCTTTCAGACCTTCGGGAATATGGGATTGATATCCATTCCACCGGGGGGGAAACCGCTGATGTGGGGGACCTGGTACGGACCATTATTGTTGACTCAACCGTCACTGCCAGAATTCGGCGCAGCAGCGTAATAGACAATGCCAATATTAAACCGGGGAACGTGATCGTGGGGCTGGCATCCTTTGGACAGGCCAGTTACGAGAAAGAATACAACGGAGGCATGGGCAGCAATGGTTTGACTTCGGCACGTCACGATGTCTTTAGTAAATACCTTGCAGAAAAATATCCTGAAAGTTTTGACGCGTCAATTCCTGAAGAACTGATCTATAGTGGTTCCCGAAACCTGAAATCAGAAGTGGAGGGGAGTCCCCTTGATGCCGGTAGACTGGTGTTGTCGCCAACCCGGACTTACGCTCCAGTTATAAAAAAAATACTTTCGAAGTTTAGTAATAAGGAGATTCATGGAATGGTACACTGTAGTGGAGGCGCACAGACTAAGGTGCTGCATTTTGTCGAGCAGGTCCATGTAGTGAAGGATAATCTTTTCGAAGTGCCGCCGTTATTCAAAATGATCCAGCAGGAAAGCCAGACGGACTGGAAAGAAATGTACCAAGTCTTCAACATGGGCCACCGAATGGAACTTTATGTGGATGAAGCTATTGCAAAAGAAATCATTGATATCTCCAGGTCTTTTGATGTAGAGGCACAGATCATCGGAAGGGTGGAAGCTTCGGAAGAGAAGAAGCTGACGATTGTGAGCCCATTCGGGAAGTTCATTTATTATTAATTTCATCCTTATTTTTTTAAATTGGGAGAAATTAATTTTATTCATATGAAAAACTATTATTTTCTATCTCTTTTCGTCCTCCTTTTCTTCCAGGGTTTTGGCCAGGAAAAGAATAATCTGGTAAGTAGCGAGCATACTATTACCAGGGCCCTTCACCTGGACCTGAACAAGGTGTACAACAAGGAAACCGGTCAAAAGATGAGTCCCGAGGAGGTGGAAAAGCTCTTATGGAACAATTCAAACCTACGGCTTGAGCCTTTTTTTGGGGATGACGGGAAGGTAAGCAGGTTCTATTATTATCCAGATGCTTCCTCAGGCGAGGGAATTTTTTCCACCGAAACCATTGAAGAAGGAAAGCCTTTTCCTGATTTCAGTATGAGAACCACCGAAGGGGAGAAGGTCCGGTTAAAAAACCTGAAGGGAAAACTGGTAGTCCTGCACTTTGCCCTGGATGCCATGCGCTTCAGGTACGACGAACTTGAAAAACTGGATGCTCAAGTGAATACTTTGGTCCCAAAGGGAAATGTGAAAGCTCTGGTGGTATTGGGGAGTAGAGAGTCTAACCTGGCCCCTCAGTTCGATTCCGCAAACTCTAATTTTTCACTGGTCAATGAAGGTTCAGGTTTTATTGAAAAATTTGGACTTCGCAGGGTGCCTTCCACCATTGTCATCGATGGGGAAGGTAAGCTTATCGGGATTTTTAAGAGTGTGGATGATATTGATCTGAACTCTTATCTGTAGGGACGGCAGGTCAATATCTCAAGGTTCTTTAATAAAGTCAGTCTAAAAAATATATTTATCAGAATCTGGTCCCTTCATCCAAAATATCTTGACGCCAAAGGCCTGGTGGCACTATGGCGTGAAACGCTATTGGCCAAGAAAGTGCTGGAGGGCAACACCAGGGGTTACCGAAATCATTCACAGCTCATAAGATTCAAAACTTCAGGTGATCCGTTGGCGCTTATAAATCTTTACCTGTCCTTCGTCCTGGAAGAGGCGGAAAGCAGGGGCTATCGCTTTGATAGGGAAAAGGTGGACTGGGAAAGTTGTAAAGATTGCAGATTCAGTATAGAAGTTTCCAGGGGACAGGTGAAATATGAAAGCCATCACCTGCTTGCAAAATTAAAGGTTAGGGACCTTTCTAAATTCCATCTCCTGGTCGAGGAGCTTCAATTCGAAGTCCATCCGATTTTTGTGCTTGTGGAGGGGGAAATTGAGGAATGGGAGAAGATCTGAGTCGTGGCTATCTTAAATTGCTAATTTTTCCCCGCAGAGGGCGCAGATTTTTCCGCAGATATCGCAGACAGGTTTTCTGAAATTTAAATTCTACCCCCAAACCCTTAACTCCAGAACCAATCTGTAAACTCAGAAAATCGAGAACCCGGTGAGGGTAGTAAGGCGTTCCAGGGCCGCCATTCCGAGCGCTGAGTTCCCCTTTGGATTCAGGGGCGGGCTCCATACGGCTACTGCGTATTTGTCGGGGTGTACAGCCACAATTCCGCCACCAACGCCACTCTTCCCGGGGAGACCTACCTCAAAACTGAATTCTCCTGCCTCGTCATAGAAACCACAGGTCTGCATTAGGGCGTTAATTCTTTTTACCTGCCTTCCGGTTAGGATTTCCCTTTCTGAATCCAGCAGCTCACCCTGATTTGCATAGATAATGAACGCCTGGGCCAGTTCTTTACAGGACATGGCGAGGGAGCATTGATGGAAGTAGAGATCCAGTACATCTTCCACAGCATTTTCTATATTTCCAAAGGATTTCATGTAGTTTACCAGAGCATAATTCCTGAAGCCGTGGGTTTTCTCAGAAGCTGCCACCTTTTGGTCAAAGTCGATCGACTGGTCACCTGTAATTTCGTGAAGAAAGGTCAGCAGGGCGGCTTTGGGATTGTTAAAGGAGGAAACCAGAACATCTGCTACCACTAGGGCCCCTGCATTAATGAATGGATTTCGAGGGATTCCTGCTTCGTTTTCCAACTGGGACAGGGAATTGAATGGATCGCCCGAAGGTTCCACGTCCACCCGGCTCCACAGATCTTCCCCCACCACCTTCATGGCAAGGGAAAGGCTGAATACCTTCGAAATACTCTGGATGGAAAAGCGCTCATTGCTATCCCCGAAACAGAAATTTTCCCCTGCCATATTGTACAGGTGCATTCCAAATTTTTCAGAAGGGACCTTAGCCAGTTCAGGGATATAAGAGGCGACCTTGCCCGAAAGGGGAAGATCTGCAAATTCTTGCTGGATCTGGGAAAGGATGATCTGGAAATCTGGTTCTGTCAAATTCTGTAGTGTGAAATAGTAAGGTAAATCAGTTGAGGTCGTCCAACGAGCTGCCTGTTTCCACTTCAAAGGGAGCTTTTCCCGATTTGAAGATCCTGGCAGGCAGTTCCCCCTTTAAGGTGACTTTGTCATCTTTCACCTCCAGCCAGCTGCCTTCCCTGAGGCCTACCACGGGCTGGGTATTGAATTTGTGGAATTCCTTTATCCGCGTCTCCCGGGTTTCCCCTTTATGAGTAGAGTTTGGGTCAGGGTCCAGGTAATGCGGATTAATATTGAACGGGATTAATCCCAGCGTCTTGAAACTAGCCGGATAAACTATGGGCATATCATTGGTGGTTTTCATATCCAGGCCGGCAATATTGGTTCCGGCACTGGTCCCCAGGTAAGGAATCCCTTTGGAAATCGCTTTTTTCAGCGGGGCGATGATCTCATTGCGGTAAAGCTCGCGGACCAGTAAAAATGTATTTCCACCTCCTGTAAAGAAGCCATCGGCTACGGCTATGGCACTCGCAGGGTCTGAAAATTCATGCATGCCTTTAAGACTTAAACCTGCCTTTTCAAAAGCACTGCGTGCAAGGCTGGTGTATTCATCATGGGAAATGCCTCCTGCCCGTGCGTAAGGAATAAAGATTATTTCTGTACAGCCTTCAAAATGACTTTTTATTTCAGGAATCAGGTATTCAAGATACTCCTGTCCATGGAGGGTCGAAGTGCTGGCTAATAGAAGATTTCTCATTTCTGCTTTTTCTGTAAAGTTATGGAAAGCGGAAAAAGAGACCATATCCCTAAGGGAAAATATGATAATAATCCCGTAGATTAACAGCAATAGGAAAAGATCAGGAGGTTTAACGAAAGTTTAGTTGCTTCTTTGAATTTCACTAAGAGAAGATTTTGTTACTTTAAGTAAAGTCCTGATGATGAAAAAAGTTCTTCTGCTCGTGATGTTTTTAATGACTGGTCTGGGTTATGCCCAGACAGGGGAACGTATTATTGTTGAAGGGAAAGTTTCTGTGCCTCCGGGTGATGATCCTGAAGGCATCACAATAATAAATACGACCACCAACAGGGGAACTGTTTCAGAAGCCGACGGGGAATTCCGTCTCGAAGTCGGAGTAGGGGACATAATTGTATTTTCGGCCTTACAGTTCCAGGATTTCACTGTAGTCATCGATCATAACGTGATAGAGGCGAAGCAGCTGAATGTATTCGTGACGGAAGCCACTACGGAATTACCGGAGGTGGTGGTAAGTCCAATTAATCTCTCCGGGAATGTGGAGGTAGATGTAAAAAGGATCCCCGGACCTGAAGGTGACCTGCCATATTTTTCTCTGGAAGAAATTTACAATGCCAGTCTGACCATGGCCCCCGGTCCTCTTACCACTCCCGAGAACGCCGCCATGCGGGACAGTTTTATTCAGAACGGATTAAATTTCGCCAATATCTTTAGAGCGATTTTCTCTCCCAAAGAAGTCGGGGAAGAAGATAGGGAACCTCTCGATGAAGAACTGCGACAGTTGTATGATGATGAATTTTTCCGGGAACACCTCAATATCGATCGCTCCCAGATAAACGACTTTGTATATTACGCTGAGAATCATGGTCTTTCCGAGGAAATGCTCAGAGAGGGCAGGGAGCTGGAACTCATCGAATTCCTGATCAATCAGAGTCGCCACTTCAAGGCGGTAGCTGACTAATGTGAAGGATCTCACTATTCATGGAATGTTTTTTGATGCCTAACAGTGATAAAGTTCAGGTATTTTTTACTTTTAGGGCTTCACAAAAATATATGAAAAGATTCCTCCTGCTATTTTTGGTTATTCCACTACTTTCTTTCCAGGGAATGCATAAGTTCTACGTGAGTGTAACCGACATTGAATACAACCCTGAGACTAAATCCCTTCAGCTCATTTCCCGGATCTTTATTGATGATATGGAGAATCTGCTGAAGACCCGATACAGCAAGGAACTCTATCTCACCAAAAATGAAGAACATCCCGAAGCTGATGCGTACCTTAAAAAATACCTTTCCCAGAAATTAAAAGTTGAGGTGAATGGAAAAACCCATTCCCTGAAGTACCTCGGGAAAAAGTATGAAAATGACATTCTTAAATTGTTTATTGAAATTGAAAATGTCGGAATACCTGAGCAGGTACTGGTGCAGAACGAAATCCTCACAGATCTTTTTTCGGATCAGAAGAACGTGGTTCATGTGGAGGTGGATGGAGTAACAAAAAGTCTGTTGCTCAGCAGAAGCAATGAGAGCGGCCTGTTAAACTTCAGCAAATAAATTGTTAAATCTGGGGAAATATCTATTTTTAAACCTTCAATAAAAGAACGAATTTAATGAGAACATTCAGAAGCGTAATTACATCCTGTTTTCTTGTTTTTTCCATAGGGCTTTTTGCCCAGGAAACCGAGACGCAGCAGGAGGAAGTGGTTCGGGAAGCCGGCCACACCAATCAGAATAAATTCAGGCAGCTGTATCAGGAATTTTCGACTCCCAACCAGTATCGCACAGGATCGGGAGCTCCCGGTCCGGCCTATTACCAGAATGAGGCAGATTACGTAATGCATATAGAACTCGATGATCGCAACCAGAAGATCACCGGAAGGGAAACCATTACCTATCATAACAACTCGCCCAACGACCTGGAGTACCTGTGGGTACAGCTCGACCAGAACATCCGTTCCAAGGATGCTGTAGCCAAATTAAAGGATGGGAATGGGATTTCCCCGGTAACTCAACCGGGAACTTTCGTTTCAGAGTTCATGGATGAGCCGTTTGATGGAGGATTCAACATCACCGAGGTGAGCAATGACGGAAAACCCCTGTCCCACACCATCAACAACACCATGATGAGAATTAACCTTCCCGAACCTCTGAAAGCGGGGGAAAGTTATTCCTTCGACATCAAATGGTGGTATAATATTAACGAACATACCGTGGATAGAGGGCGTTCGGGATATGAGCATTTTCCGGAGGATGGAAACAATGCCTATGTAATTGCTCAATTCTTCCCAAGAATGGCGGTATATAACGACGTGGAAGGCTGGCAGAACTATCAGTTTTGGGGGAACGGAGAATTTGCCCTTCCTTTTGGAGACTATGAGGTGAATATTACCGTGCCGGCCGATCATATACTCGATGGAACGGGAGTCCTTGTCAACAGAAAGGACATCTTTTCCAAAGAAATGATGAAAAGATATGAAGAGGCTAAAAAGTCCTATGACGAGCCTGTTCTCATAGTCACCCAGGAAGAGGCTGAGGCTGCTGAAAAGGGATTTTCTGAAAAGAAAAAGACCTGGACCCTGAAAGCAGAAATGGTCAGGGATTTTGCCTTTGCCACCTCCCGAAAATTCATCTGGGACATGATGGCTGTGGATTTGGGAGAACCAGGTCCTGAGGGAGACGTAATGGCAGTTTCGCTGTATCCGAAGGAAGGGAACCCGCTTTGGGAGGATTTCTCCACCAAAGTTGTGGCCCATACGCTGAAGTCTTATTCAGATCATACTTTCGATTATCCATATCACAAGGCTATTTCAGTTCACGCCCAGGACCAGGGAATGGAGTATCCCATGATCTGCTGGAATTACGGACGTCCTGAAAAAGACGGTTCCTATAGCGATCGAGTGAAATACGGAATGATGAGCGTGATCATCCACGAGGTGGGACACAACTTCTTCCCGATGATTGTCAACAGTGATGAGCGCCAGTGGGGCTGGATGGATGAAGGTCTTGATACCTTCTTACAGTACGTTGCAGAACAGGAATATGGGGAAAAGTATCCTGAGGATATAGCCCCGAATACCAAATATCCTTCCAGAAGGGGTGAGCCTTCCAAGATAGTCAACTATATGAAAGGAGACCAGAAATTCATTGCTCCTATCATGTCCAACCCTGAAAATGTGTATCAGTTGGGGAACAATGCTTACGGAAAACCTGCAACAGCATTGAATATCCTGAGAGAGACTGTTATGGGAAAAGAGTTATTTGATCATGCCTTTAAAACCTATGCCCAGAGATGGATGTTCAAACATCCTACCCCCGAGGACTTTTTCCGAACCATGGAGGATGCCTCGGCCGTTGATCTTGACTGGTTCTGGAGAGGCTGGTTCTATACCACCGATAACGTGGATATAGGCGTAAAAGAGGTTAAAAAATATTATGTAACCGATGAGCCAACCGAGGAAGGAACAGCCATGCTGAAAAGGTACGGGATAGAAGACCCTGGTGCTATTAAAGGCTTGTATGTAGTGGAAGAAGGAAGTGATGAAATGGTTGCTTCTCTAAAAGGTAAAACTGCCGTAGAAAATTCACCAACTCTACAGGAGTATTTAATGGACAATTTCACTCCGGAACAAAGGTCTGCCCTGAAGATGCCAAAATATTTCTACCAGATTACCTTCAGTAAGCCCGGAGGTCTTGTAATGCCCCTGATAGTGGAATATACTTACGCCGATGGAACCAGTGAAAAGGTACAGTATCCGGTACAGATATGGCGTAAGAACGATCAGGAGGTGAGCAAAGCGCTGGCTACTGACAAGGAAATCGTCAAAGTGGTGGTAGATCCGGATTTGGAAACTGCAGATATTGATACTGACAATAACAGCTGGCCAAGAGTGAAGGAGGCCGGAGAATTTGAAGAATTTAAGACTCAGAACCAGGGTTAGGTCCCGGAACTGAAGACTCAGATAAAACAAGTCGACTTTAACAGGTCGGCTTTTTTATTGATTTATTTTGTCGTTATATTTGCATCATGCATACACTACCACTTTTCATCAGCGGCGCGGAGATCGGCTTTATCATTTTTATAATGGTAATGGTCTTTGGTGCAGATAAGATCCCTGAAATTGCCAGAGGATTGGGAAAAGGAATGCGCAGCATTAAGAACGCCACCGAGGATATCAAGAATGAGGTCATGAAAAGCGCCGAAAAGAATGGAGTGGATACCAGTTTTAAGACTGATGTCACCTCTGGTATTGATAAGGTGAAAGAGGAGATCGAGGAGATCACCGGTTCGGTGAAACGGAAATTTTAAAAGCTTCTTAATTATTGTTCTATTCAGGATTGCTTTCCTGGATACTGATTGTAAATTTCCCGCAGATTACCCAAATTTTCCTGCAGATTACGCGAATCTCGCAGACTAATCGCAGGTAAATCTGTTATTTTTTCCTGCTTATGGTCAATCCGTCCCTGATGGGCAGCATCAGAGTTTCCAGCTGAGGATGCGTAGCCAGCAGCTTATTATATTTTTGTAATGCTAAAGTTGATTCGTCATCTTCTTTTACTTTCTCCAGCACCTTCCCACTCCAGAGTACATTATCTGAAAGAATTAACCCCCCGGGAACCAGCTTATCTATGATCAGGTCAAGATATTTCGGGTAATTCGGTTTATCAGCATCAATGAAAACAAGATCAAATTCGAAATCCAAGGTTGGGATGATCTCGGTAGCATCCCCAAGATACTGGACAATCCGATCAGAATAACCTGAAAGCTCGAAATATCTCTTCTGAAAGTCGAAAAGTTCCTCGTTCACGTCAATTGTGTGTATTTTTCCACCAGGGGCAAGACCTTCAGCCAGGGAAAGTGCAGAATATCCGGTATAGGTGCCTATTTCCAGAACAGAAGCAGGCCGTGCGATCTTGGAGATCATGCTCAGTAACCTTCCCTGGTAGTGTCCGCTAAGCATCCGCGGCTGCAGTACCTTTTGAAAGGTTTCCCGTCCCAGTTTCTGAAGCAGCTCCGGTTCCTCAGAGGAATGACGGACTACATAATCATCTAATTCTTCTGAAATAAAGTGCATGACAGTTGTTTTCCCCAAAGTTAAGGAATTTGAAAGCAGAGGCTCCCATTCCAGAGTGCCTAAGCTGCGAAAAGTTGTATTTTAGCCCTAAAGAAGATCATTTTATGCAGTTCAAGAATACCAGAGCCTTTGCGCAAAATCTCGATATCAATGACCCTTTAAAGGAGTATAGCAGTAGATTCCTGTTTCCCAGGGTTAAAGGGAAAAAGGTCATCTACTTTACAGGGAATTCCTTAGGCCTTCAACCTACCAATGCAAAAATCTATGTAGATGAAATTATGACGGATTGGGCAGACCTGGCGGTCGAGGGGCATTTTCATTCAGAAAAGCCATGGTGGGACTATCACGAGCGGTTTGCGGAGAAACTGGCGCCTGTAGTAGGAGCCAAAGCTTCAGAGATCACTGTAATGAATACCCTGACGGTGAATCTTCATCTGATGATGGTTTCTTTTTACCGGCCCTCTTCCAAAAGATTTAAGATTATTTGTGAGGAGAAGGCATTTCCCAGCGATCAATATATGATTTCCAGTCAGGTGCGTTTCCACGGATTCGACCCCAGGGATGCCATTGTTGAGCTAAAGAAGCGGGAGGGGGAACACAACTTCAGGACTGAAGACATACTTGCAAAAATAGAGGAGGTTGGGGAAGAATGTGCCCTGGTCCTGCTGGGAGGGGTTAACTATTACACCGGGCAGGTTTTCGATATCGCAGCCATCACCGAGGCGGGCAAAAAAGCGGGTGCTTATGTTGGCTGGGATCTTGCGCACGCTGCGGGAAATATCGAATTGAAGCTTCACGACTGGGATGTGGATTTTGCTGCCTGGTGTAGTTATAAATACATGAATTCCGGTCCCGGAAATGCTTCTGGATGTTTTATACACGAGAAATACCATGCTCTAAAAGACATTCCACGTTTTGAGGGCTGGTGGGGTCATAACAAAGACCGAAGGTTCCTGATGGAGCCGGAATTCGATCCTGAGCCCAATGCCAACGCCTGGCAGGTCAGCAATGCGCCTGTGCTTGCCCTGGCTCCCTATCTGGCGTCCCTTGAGCTTTTTGAAAAAGTGGGGATGCAGGCTCTTATTAAAAAGCGTAATCTGATTGTGAGATATCTGGAATTTGTACTTCAGGAGATCGATAAGGAAACGGAGGGAAGTTTTGAAGTTATTACTCCCACTGCACAGGAGGAAAGAGGGACTCAGCTTTCTGTGCTTCTGCACGGGCAGGGGCGGGAGCTTTTCAAATATTTAATGGAGCATGGAGTGATTGTCGACTGGAGGGAACCCAATGTAATTCGTT
>CAMPJY010000082.1 GCA_946887025.1 uncultured Salinimicrobium sp. | reverse complement strand
CATTGGTCTCATTATTAAGAGTTTACTCTTAAAGATAAAGCAAAAATGAAAACGAAATTAGACGGTGAAAAAGGTCGAATAAAGACTGTGAGTTGATTCTTACACTATAATCAAAAAAATGGGCTCCTAAGAGCCCATAATAAAAAGAATAAATTTTCTCCTTAGTCCTCACAGCTGTCAGGCCCTAAATTTCCCTCGTTATAGCTCTCGAGTACATCTTTAAACTCCCCTACCGCGCTTTGAGGCCTACTATCCGCCAAAAGATTTAAATCTCCAATAAAAGCGTCTGCTGAATTTATAGCTTCGACCACAGTTGTAGGATCAGCCCCGTTTGCGACATTAAGCTTTGCAGTGATTAAATGATGAGCAACAGATACGAGTCCATTACCACCCTGGGTATTTCTGTCATAAATTAGGCCCAACTGAACGGCGGAATAATTATTATTTCCCAGGTAAAGGCCATCAGCGAGTACTTCTTTTGGCCATGCATTATTCTGGTTTCCAGGATTTCCGTTTGGTCCATGATTCCACCAGTAACCTTTTCCACCTACACAAACATTACAGACTACGTCTTCAAAAGTATAGGAAAAATAGCTGGCTTTTTTCCCCCAGGATTCAGTACCGGCAAAAACTCCCCAGGCTTTAGAAAAAATTCTTAATTCCTGAGAGGTGTCAAAATCTGTTAAAGGAAAGGTGAAGGAGGTTTGCCCTTCATAAGAATTTAACTCTCCTTCTGTTCCATTTTCTTTTGGATTGGAATCACCCTGAAAAAAACTGAGATGAACATCTTCCGGATCCTCTCCAGCCGGAACAATTACCACATATAAGTTTTCACAGTCATTGGAAACCTCGATATATCCATGGTTTTTGCTATTATCTTTCACAAATGCGGCTTCTCCTGGGCCTTCATAAACAGAAGTAGATAAATCCGTGTCTTGTCCATTTTTACTTTTCATACTGGCAGACTGTAAATCATCTGTTTTCTCGATGGAGTCAACACTACAGCCAAAAGCAACTGCAGCGACAAACAATAAATAATAGAATTTTTTCATAATAAATTTGGGTTTATTGGTTAAATGGATGCCAAACATATGTAATCCGTAAGATAAAACTGCTAAACCCCTGATACTTTTCGATATAAGTGCGGAAATAATCGATGGACGGCAATTTCCCCCTCTTTTTTGACCAGTAAACAAAATCAGTTTTAGAGCAGGGCAAGTACCAGCGTCCACAGAAAGCTGGTAATCAGGGAAAGCGGGATTCCAATGCTGAGGATGACGTTGGCCAGTTTGGGATTCAGATTGTATTCCGTGGCGATGATCACCCCGGTTACCATAGGTGCCATTCCCGCCTCGAAAATGCTGATCTTTCCAATGAAATCATTAAACCCTAGGGCTAAGGCTATCAGCAAAACCAGCAGAGGGGCCAGGCACAGCTTATAGCTGAGGGCCACGCTCAGTAACCGCACATCCTCCCTCCAGGATTTCAGCTGCAGTTGCAGCCCTACGGAAAACAGGGCAAGGGGGACCAGGGTCAGGGCCAGTCCCGTGAGAAGTGGTTCAATAGGAGCAAAGGAGAAGAAATTCGGGAGAATAAAGGCAAGGCAGAAGGCGAGGAAGGGAGGAAACTTAAATATCTTCCGCAGGATGGGGGCGATGGAGAACCGGCCTTCATTGGAAGCCCTGGTTGCTGACATGATCCCCAGGGTTGCCATTACCACAAAACAGGCCTGATCACAGAGAATTGCGATCTTAAGGCCTTCCTCTCCATAATAGGCCTCCGTAAGAGGGAATCCGAGGAAGGAGGTGTTTCCCAGGCCCGCGGTCAGAAAAAGCGCTGCCTTGGTCCTGATATCCATCGCGATGAATCTGCTGGCCAGCTGTACGAACAGATAACTGCCGGCCCATACTATAAAAGGCATGGCAAAAGGCAAAAGCAGCGATATGTCCCACTCAATCTTTGGTATATATTTCAATGCCACCGCGGGAAGTGCGATATTAATAACCCATGCATTTACCGCCTTGAAGCTGTCGTCGGGCAGCCGCTTGAATTTCTTTATGAGATATCCTGCTGCCAGGCAAAGGAAAATAAGGATAAAATTGAGCATAGGTCAGCTGATATAGTTCCAGATATTTTTGTACTTGGCTAATTGCGCGTAGGTAAACCGCAGCACCTTGTTTTTCTCCATGCTCAGAGTAGGATCTTCTGCCAGTATTTTCTGAACATGAAACCTGGCGGCTTTAAGTATATCATTATCCTTGACTATATCAGCGATTTTCAGGTTGAGGACCCCACTCTGCTGAGTTCCCATAATATCTCCCGGTCCGCGGAGTTTAAGATCCACCTCTGCGATTTCAAAACCGTCATTGGTCCGCACCATGGTTTCCAGTCGGGTCTTGCTATCTGCTGAAAGTTTATGGCTGGTCATCAGGATGCAGAAACTCTGCTCCGCTCCCCGGCCTACGCGTCCACGGAGCTGGTGCAGCTGGGAAAGCCCGAAGCGTTCGGCACTTTCAATAATCATGACGCTGGCATTAGGCACATTCACTCCCACCTCAATAACGGTGGTCGCCACCATGATCTGGGATTCCCCTTTTACAAACCGGTTCATCTCATAATCCTTGTCTGCAGGTTTCATCTGCCCGTGAACTATGGAGATCTGGTATTCGGGCATAGGAAATTCCCTGGCGATGCTCTCATATCCGTCCATCAGGTCCTTGTAATCCATCGTCTCCGATTCCTGGATCAGCGGATATACCACATACACCTGCCGGCCCTTTTTGATCTCATCCCTGATGAAGCCAAAAACCTTCAACCGGTTGCTGTCATAGCGATGCACGGTCTTAATGCTTTTTCTCCCCGGAGGAAGTTCATCAATGACTGAAATATCCAGATCTCCATATAAACTCATTGCCAGGGTCCGGGGAATAGGGGTTGCCGTCATTACCAGAATATGTGGCGGCAGCTCGTTCTTCTGCCATAATTTGGCTCTCTGGGCCACTCCAAACCTGTGCTGTTCATCGATGATGGCAAGTCCCAGGTTCCTGAATTGCACCTTATCCTCCAGCAGCGCATGAGTTCCAATAAGTATATGCAGCTCCCCGTTTTCCAGGGCTTCATGAATTTCACGACGTTCCGCGGTTTTGGTAGACCCGGTAAGAAGGCGGATGTGAATATCCAGCTCTTTTACGAGTTCCATCAGGCCGGTGTAATGTTGGGTAGCCAGAATCTCCGTGGGGGCCATTATAGCGGCCTGAAATCCGTTGTCCAGGGCCAGCAGGGCCGTCATAAGGGCGACAATGGTCTTCCCCGATCCCACGTCTCCCTGTAGCAGGCGGTTCATCTGGGCTCCGCTCCCCATGTCCTGCCTTATTTCCTTAACCACCCGTTTCTGGGCATTGGTAAGTTCAAACGGAAGATGGTTCTCATAGAATTCCGTAAAATGTTTCCCCACCTGTTCAAAGGTAAAACCCTTGATCTTCTGTTTCTGAAGCATATTCTTCATCAGCAACTGCAGCTGCAGGTAGAAGAATTCCTCAAATTTTAATCTGAACTGTGCCTTTGCCAGCAATTCCTGACTCTTTGGAAAATGGACGTTAAAAACGGATTCTGCTTTCGGTAGCAGTTGCAGTTCTGAGAGCAGCTCCTGGGGAAGCGTATCATAAAATTTCCCCCCGGATTCCAGGAAGACCTGTTGCATAAGTTTTGTAATGACCCGATTGGTGATGCCTGCCTTCCCCAGTTTTTCTGTGGAAGGGTATATAGGCTGCATCGCGGTCCTCAGGTTGTTTTTATACTCCTCGACCGGCTCCAGTTCGGGATGCGGCATACTGAAACTGCCGTTGTACCAGCTGGTCTTACCAAAGATCACATAAGGGGTGTTGAGCTTCAGGTTATCCCGGAGCCATTTCTGCCCCCGAAACCAGACCAGCTCCATTTTCCCGGTCTCATCAATAAAATCCGCCACCAGTCGTTTCCCGTGCTTCTGCTCCACTGTTCGCAGGTGTACGATCTTCCCGACCACCTGCACCTCCGAACTATTGCGCTGCAGCTCATTTATTTTATAGAACCTTGTCTTGTCAAGATAGCGGTTGGGAAAGAAATTCAGAAGGTCCTGATATGTATGGATGCCGATCTCCCTGCGTAACAGGTCGGCCCTGTTTGGGCCAACTCCTTTCAGGTAATCAATGGGGGTCTGCAGGATATTCGCATTCATAAAACGAAGATAGGAAAAAACGCCAAAGCTGGCTTTATGGAAAAATTGTAGAAAAAGTCCTGTTAAATTCCGTCACCCCTTGGGGGAAGTGGGGGAGTGGCTTATATTTGATTTATGAAGTATCTGCCAGCATTCTGCTTTTTTCTGTTAGTATTCCCGCCTATTATGGCCCAGAAAACCCCTGAAGTCGATTTCACCCGACTGGAAGCCAGGGTAACAGTAAAGCCTTCAGAGGAAAAAGTCTCCGGGGAGGTGGAATATTATTTTGATGTACTCTCAGAAACTGATTCTATTTCTATAGACGCCCAGGGGATGGACATCCGGAATGTCAACCTGAACAATAGAAGGATCAACTTCCATAACGATGGAGAACAACTCTGGCTGATCTCCGATTTTCAAATGTCAAAAGACAATCAGCTTAACTTTGAGTATACTGCCACCCCGAAACAGGCGATGTATTTCATCGGCTGGGATAATCCCCCAGGCTCCGAATATAAGCCACAGGTCTGGACTCAGGGCCAGGGGAAGGAGAATTCGCATTGGCTCCCAAGTTTTGACGATGCCTCTGAAAAGCTGGAATTTGACCTGACTTTTGTGTTCCCTGAGGACCTGGAGGTGATCTCCAATGGCAGACTTCTGAAAAAAGAACCTGCTGCGGAAGGGCAGACCCGATGGGAATTTGACATGGATAAACCCATGAGCAGCTATCTGGTTGCGGTGGCTGCAGGGGAGTATTACAAAAAAGAGATCTCCACTTCCGGAAATGTGCCTGTCAGCCTGTACTTCTACCCCGGAGACGAGGAAAAACTGGAACCGACCTATCGCTATACCATAGATATTCTGGATTTTCTGGAAAAAGAAACGGGAGTGGCCTTCCCCTGGCAGAACTATAAGCAGATCCCGGTGCGGGATTTCATGTATTCCGGAATGGAGAATACGGGTGCCACCATATTTTCTGACATTTTCGTGGTCGACTCCATAGGTTTCGTGGACCGCAACTATGTTATGGTCAATGCGCATGAAATGGCCCATCAATGGTTCGGCAACCTGGTTACGGCAGCCTCCGGGGAACATCACTGGTTACAGGAAGGCTTCGCTACCTATTACGCCCTGCTGGCCGAAAGGGAGATCTTTGGCGAGGATTATTATTACTGGAAGTTGTACGGCACCGCTGAACAGCTCAAGGAGCTGAGCGACAGAGGGAAGGGGGAATCCATCATGAACCCCAACGCCAGCTCTCTTACTTTTTATCAAAAAGGCGCCTGGGCCCTTCATATGCTTAAGGAACAGATAGGAGAAGCTGATTTTAAAAAAGGCGTAAAAAATTATCTGGAAAATTATAAATATTCAAGTGCCAGCATTCCGCAGTTCATTGAAGAAATGGAACAGGCCAGCGGGCAGGACCTTTCAGGATTTGTGGATCAATGGCTGAAACAATCCGCTTTCCCGGGAACCGCTGCCCTGGCCTCCCTTCGCAAATCTGAATTCATCAACCGCTATCTGTCCATCGCCGGATTAAAATCGCTTCCGCTTTCAGAAAAGTCCGAAGTATTGTCCGCAGCCCTTGATTTCCCGGTGAATGATTACATAGGGCAGGAGGTCGTTCATCAATTGGCGCTCGAAGATCCTTCCAGGGCGACTGAATTATATAAAAAAGCCTTCGAAAGCAACAATCTCCTGGTCCGGCAGGCCATTGCGCTTTCCATGATCCGGATCCCTGAGGAACTGAAAGCCGAGTTCGAGACCTTTCTGAAGGATGAGTCTTATTTCACCAAAGAAACGGCACTTTACAGGCTGTGGATGAATTTTCCGGAGGAGCGTCAAAAATATCTGAATGCTCTGAAGGGAGTGGATGGGTTTTCAGATAAAAACATCCGGACCCTCTGGCTGGCACTGAATCTTGCCACCCCGCAATATGACGAAAGGGACCAGGCTAAGGTATATTCAGAATTATCAGGATATACCTCCACTCAGTATCCTTACCTCCTCCGGGAGAACGCGTTTAAATATCTCTTTCAGCTGAATTCCTTTAGTGACCAGAACCTGAAAGATCTGCTGCAGGCTTCCCAGTATCATGTGGGACAGTTCCGCAGTTTTGCAAGGGACATGATCAAGCAGCTGCTCGAAAATCCGGCATACATTAAAAGATTTCAAAGCCTGATTGAGGATCTTCCACAGAACCAAAAGAATTATCTGGAAAAGTTGTTTTCTAAGTAGTGACGCGATTCATCGCATTCAGGCTCCGCCACGGGAATCTGGAGATTCCCGCCCGGTGGCGCTGTGATCTGGAGATCACGCGCAGCAGCTTCGCAAAATTTGAGTCTCACAAGCAACAGCGTTCGCTGGTCCAAATTCCCCATATGAAGAAACTCCTTTAATTTCTTCCGCTAACGTAATTGACTTTAAACAGAATCACTAGTTTGGGACAATGAATTGCCTCTGGCTTCAGCCAGAGGACCTGTGATTGCACCCCTTCACTGGGCTTTAGCCCAATTGTAATCTTCTCAAAATTGGGCTAAAGCCCTGAACAATTAAGGATTTTGGGACCGGGGCTTGAAAGCTCCGGCAAATGAGAATTCCTCCACGTGAAATCCATATTTGACAACCATTATTTTCTTCGGCCAACTTATTGGACGTTAGTCAGAATCTCCAGATTTGGACCCAAAGGGTGGCGATCTCCAGATTGCCGAAATCTCCGCAAGAAGTTACACGATTTATCGCTCTACCAGAGCCTGCTCACCTCTCTTTTTATATAAGCCAGTCCTGTACTGCTGGGGGAATCCCCGTCCAGCACACTGGCAATAACTTTCTTCCTGAATTCATTGACATTCTCCACCCCTTCATCCGCAGCCGTTTTTCTCAGGTTGTTGATGGTGGCGTTTTTGGAGGCCTTTATCACATTCCAGCATTCATCGCTCATATAGATCTGCTGCGCCAGGTTGTGTTCAAATTCCTGTTCGATGGTCTTGACCAGGAGCTCCGTATAATCCTCTTTCTTGTCATTATAAGGGCTGATCCTCACCAGTAAACTTCCGGGTGCGATTCGTTCCAGGAACAGGGCCATACGTTCATAGGCCTGCATTCGCACCGGGAATGCCTGTTTGCTGTTTTCTTTCTGAAGAAGGAATTTTCTTCGCTGCTCCTCATTACGGGTGTGAAGGTTGAAAAAATAAAAAGCCAGACCTCCAACAAGCAGCGCCGGCAGAAGGTAAAAAAACAGCTGTAATAAATTACTCTCGATCATATGGTTAGTTTGGAAAGGAACTATTGATCAGAGACTGAAGTATCCTCAGTTTCTACCTCTTTAACATCAACAGGTTCTCCTTTATTATAAGCACCGCCTAAATTAGGACATCCCACCAAAGTAGCAAATGAATCGAAAGGAACTTTTGTTTTATTGTAGATAAAAGTTTCTGCAAGGGTCTTTGCAATATGCCGGTCGCCGAGGTTGATCTCCACATCGTCCATGGTAAACTGGCAGGGATGCTCGTAGCCGCAGGCATGGGTTATTTCCAAAAGCTCTTTCCTGAAATTGGTAAAGTAATAATTCACCCGTTCCGACTTGTTTTCCACGTTTAATCCGGCCTGAAGCCATTTACTTTGAGTGGCAACCCCCGTAGGACAGGTGTTGAGGTGACAGGCCTGGGCCTGGATACATCCAATAGCCAGCATGGCTTCGCGGGCCACATTGATCAGATCACAGCCCATCGCAAAGGCCATGGCCGCTTTGGCCGGAAAACCAAGTTTCCCGCTGCCTATCCACACGATCCTTTCCGTTAATCCCCGCTGCTGAAAGATCTTGTAAACATCCGTAAACCCATAGGTCCAGGGCAGGGCCACATGATCAGCGAAGCTCGGAGGCGCAGCTCCTGTTCCGCCTTCCCCGCCGTCAATAGAAATGAAATCAGGGCCCCGGTTGGTTTTTTTCATGATGTCAGCCAGTTCCTTCCATTCTCCCTGTTTCCCAATGGCAGCCTTAATCCCCACCGGCAGGCCTGTAGCCTCTGCAATGGCTTCTACAAATTCCACCAGCCCTGCCATATTATTGAAGGTGCTGTGGCTGGGAGGCGAGAGTACGTCTTTACCTAAGGGAACATGCCTTATTTGGGAAATTTCCTGTGTTATTTTTGAAGCCGGAAGAACCCCTCCCTTCCCGGGTTTGGCGCCCTGGGACAGCTTGATCTCTATAGCACGTATCTGCGGGTTTTCCTTACACATCTGCACCATCTTCTTCATTGAGAAACTGCCGTCCTCATTCCTTACCCCAAAATATCCAGTCCCCACCTGAAATACACTGTCTGCTCCGGTCTTGTGATATGGGGAAAAACCTCCTTCCCCGGTGTTGTGGTATGCGTAGGATTTTTTGCAGCCACGGTTAAGGGATTCAATGGCCTTTGCGGATAAAGATCCGAAGCTCATGGCAGATACGTTGATCACCGAAGCCGGCCTGTAGGGCCTCCTGCGTTTGTTATATGCCCCCATGACCTTGGCACAGGCCAGAAAGTTGGGGTCGACTTTATAATGATGATCGTCAGGAACGTGGAAAGGGATGACGGCGTTATTGATGAAGATGTAGTTTACCTTATAGATATCCTGGTCTGTTCCAAAGCCCTCGTAATTATTCTGATTTTTGGCTGAAGCATAGACCCAACCCCGCTCCACCCGGTTGAATGGCAGCTCTTCCCTGTTCCCCGCAACTATATACTGTCTGAGTTCAGGACCAATGCTTTCAAGAAAATATCGAAGGTGACCCACAATTGGGAAATTGTGCATAATTGTATGCCTCTTGTTGATGAACACGTCATAAATGGCTACCGCAATTAAAAATATTAGTATCCACATCCACCAGGAAATGCTTCCCAGAAAATCCCATAACTGTTCCATAAATGTTGGTTTAGAGCTTTTATTTTTAAAGATATTGAAAAATAAATTGGTGCCACAGGTGATAAGAGAAAATCTGGGGGTTCAAAATACAATTCTGCTTTAATTATTCTTAATTTTCGTTAATTTTCCCTTCCCTTCTAACGACATGGAGGATTTGAAAAACAGGAAAGGGGAAATATTTTCAGCTGGGGAACCCGATGAAAGAAAATAAATTTCAGCTATAAAAATCCTTTCATTTTGGTTAATTTCACGGCTTTAAAAGAAGGAGAAAATTGGAATCATATTTAGCAGAATTAAATGATGCTCAGAGGGCCCCGGTGCTGCAGAAAGACGGTCCTATGATCGTGATCGCAGGGGCGGGCTCCGGAAAAACCCGAGTGCTTACCTACCGAATTGCCTACCTGATGAGCCAGGGGGTGGACGCCTTCAATATACTTTCCCTGACCTTTACCAATAAGGCCGCCCGGGAAATGAAAACGAGGATTGCCCAGATCGTGGGAAACAGCGAGGCCAAAAATCTCTGGATGGGGACCTTTCACTCCATCTTTGCGAAGATGCTGAGGTTCGAGGCCGACAAACTGGGATACCCTTCCAATTTCACCATTTACGACACCCAGGATTCCCAGCGCCTTATTTCCGCCATCATTAAGGAAATGGGCCTCGATAAGGATGTGTACAAGTACAAGCAGGTATATTCCCGCATTTCTTCTTATAAGAACAGTCTTATAACAGTAAAGGCCTATTTCCAGAACCCCGAGCTCCAGGAGGCAGACGCCATGTCCAAGAAACCCAGGCTGGGGGAGATCTACAAGAATTATGTGGATCGCTGTTTTAAGGCCGGAGCCATGGATTTTGATGACCTGCTCCTGAAAACGAATGAGCTCCTGAACCGCTTTCCTGAAGTGCTTCAAAAGTACCAGCAGCGATTTCAGTACATCCTGGTGGACGAGTACCAGGATACCAACCATTCCCAATACCTGATAGTAAAGGCACTTTCCGATAAATTTCAGAATATCTGCGTGGTGGGGGATGATGCCCAGAGTATCTACGCCTTCCGCGGAGCCAATATCAATAACATCCTGAATTTCCAGAAGGATTACGAGGGAGTGCAGCTGTACAGGCTGGAACAGAACTACCGCTCCACCAGAAATATCGTGGAAGCCGCCAACTCCATCATCGACAAGAACAAGACCAAGCTGGAAAAAGTGGTCTGGACCGCCAATGATGACGGCCCCCGGATCATTGTCAACCGCCTGATCACCGATGGGGATGAAGGCCGCTTCGTCGCCAGCTCCATTTTCGAAAACCAGATGGAGAAGCAGATGAAAAACAGCGATTTCGCCATCCTGTATCGTACCAATGCCCAGAGCAGGGCCATGGAGGATGCGCTTCGGAAAAAAGACATTCCCTATCGCATCTATGGAGGCCTGTCCTTCTACCAGCGCAAGGAGATCAAGGATGTGCTTTCCTATCTGCGCCTTATCACCAATCCCAAGGATGAGGAAGCCCTTAAACGGGTCATCAACTATCCGGCCAGGGGAATAGGCCAGACCACCATTGATCGGCTTACCATCGCCGCCAATCACTACGGAAGGTCCATTTTCGAGGTCATGGAGAATATAGACCGGATTGACCTGAAGATCAACTCCGGCACCAAAAACAAACTGGAGAATTTCGTCAACATGATCAAGCATTTCCAGATCATGAACGAATCAGCCAATGCCTTCGAACTGGCGGAAGCAGTCGCCAAAAAGACCGGCCTGCTGCAGGAGCTGAAAAAAGACGGCACCCCCGAAGGGATCGCCCGAATTGAGAATATCGAGGAATTGCTTAACGGAATCAGGGATTTCGTGGAGGGGCAGCAGGAAATTGCGGATGCCACAGGTTCCCTCAGCGAATTTCTGGAAGACGTGGCCCTGGCCACCGACCTGGATCAGGACAGCGGCGATGACGACCGTGTGGCCCTGATGACAATTCACCTTGCAAAAGGACTCGAATTCCCTTACGTGTATATAGTTGGGATGGAGGAGGACCTGTTCCCCTCCGCCATGAGCATGAACACCAGGGCGGAGCTGGAGGAGGAACGTCGCCTCTTTTACGTGGCCCTTACCCGTGCTGAAAAACAGGCCTACCTCACCTATACCCTTTCCCGCTACCGTTGGGGGAAACTGGTCGATGCGGAACCCAGCCGTTTCATCGGGGAGATCGATGACAAATTCATCGATTATATGGTGCCCCAGGACGATTACAAGTACAAGCCCCTCATCGACACCGATATTTTCGGGGAAGTCGACAAAAGCAAGTTCCGCCAGACGAAACCCACCAATGGCACCCCGCCGCCTTCGCATAAACCTTCCGAAGACCAGCTGCGAAAGTTAAGAAGGCTGAAACCCGATACCACCGAAGCTCCGGAAAGACCTGAGATCTCCTCCGTGAAACTGGAGGAAGGCGATATGGTGGAACATATGCGTTTTGGAAAAGGAAAGGTGCTGAAGATAGAAGGCATAGGCCAGGATAAAAAGGCAGAGATCGATTTTGAGAATGGTGGGATCAAGAAGCTACTGTTGAAGTTTGCCAAACTGAAGCAGCTTTAGGCCTTCGAACTCCTCCGCTGCCTCTGCTGCGCCAGATCTCCAGATCTGGCGCAACCGGGCGGGAATCTCCAGATTCCCCC
>CAMPJY010000081.1 GCA_946887025.1 uncultured Salinimicrobium sp. | reverse complement strand
TCCAGAACCGCAACAGGTTTCAGCTGCGTTTTTGTTTTGCAAAAAAGGAGGACACCCTCGAGAAGGCGGCGGCTATTTTAAATAGGTTGTAGCTTTTTCAATTTCAAAATCTTGTTGTTTCGGGACTGCGGGTTTCGCTGACCTAAATCTCCAGATTTCGGTCTACCGGGCGGCGATCTCCGGACCGCCGCGGGCATTAAGTAGGGACGCGAATTATCGCGTTCGGGCTCCGCCACGCGAGTCTGGAGACTCGCTATTAAGGGGACTGGAGTCTGGAGACTCCGCACAGCTACGGGTGTGGGCTCTGATCTGGAAATCAGGCGCAGCGTGGGGAAAAATGCGGATCAGTATTCCTGATACTCTACCCCATCGTCGTTGTAATCCTCATGATGGGGAGCGCTTTTGGACTGCTCACGCTCCAGAAGCCGTTCGTTTACGTAACTGCGGACAATTTCAGTAGTTACGCCAAAAAGCACATGGGAAAAGAGTTCAGAGATCTGTGTCTTGATTGGGATCTCATCTGCACTTTCTTCAAGTCCCACTAAGGGTAAAGTGGTTTCATGAGTCGAAGCCCAGGTAGTGGCACCAAGCAGTGCGCCATCCATCAGGTTAGTTTCTGTCTGGTCCCGTTTTCCATATCCGTAAGCGGCACCCACACTGACTCCCAGAGGAATGTTCACCAGCTGTTCGGCGATACCTTCGTTACTTGTTTTTACAGGGGTCCCGGTTAATTTTGTGGAGAGATTGTCGATGATCTTTAGCTGGGCCGATTTCTGATCAATTTTTCTGACGTCGAGGAACCTCTCTACTGTTGATTTTACTGCTGTGCCTGCCAATCCTCCTATCAGCCCGGAGATTAACCCTCTGGTGGCATTTCCCTCTCCGGCGTCATTGTTCAAAAAAGTATCTAAGTCCATCATCGTTTTACTGTTTTAGTGAATTAAAGCTATTTATTCTGCAGGTTCTAAGCAACCATTTAACAAGTATTTAGGAGGATGACATTCAATTTTATTACATTTACATATGGCAGAAAAACTACATATTGCAATCCTGCAGATCGACCTTTCCTGGGAAGATCCTACCACTAACAGGAAAAAGTTTCAGGACATGATCCAGCGTCTTTCCCCGGAGGTGGATCTTATTGTCCTGCCTGAAATGTTTCCTACCGGTTTTAGTATGAATGCCGCGGCGCTGGCTGAACCTTTAGTGGGGCCCAGTCTTGAATGGATGAGGGAAATGGCTTCTGAAAAGGACGCAGCAGTGACGGGGAGTGTCATCGTTGAGGAAGAGGGAAAGTTTTTTAACCGACTCTTTTTTGTATTCCCTGATGGTACCTATAAGAAATATGATAAACGCCACACCTTTACCCTGGCCGGGGAACACGAGGTGTATGATCCGGGATCGGAAAGGCTGATCCTGATGTATAAAGGCTGGAAGATCTGTCCTCTGGTGTGTTATGATCTTCGTTTCCCTGTCTGGGCCCGAAACACTGAAGATTACGATCTTCTCCTGTTCGTGGCTAACTGGCCTGCTGTACGGACCCTGGCGTGGGATACCTTGTTAAGAGCCCGAGCAATCGAGAACCTCTGCTATTGCATTGGCGTCAACAGGATCGGAACTGATGGCAATGGACATCCTTATATTGGTCATTCCGCCATCTACGACTGTTTAGGTAAGCTTGTTTCCTCTCCTGAATTTGAGGGAGAAATGCTGGAGGAGGTGGTGCTCCAAAAAAGTCATGTGGAGGAAACAAGGGCAAAACTGAAGTTCCTCCAGGACCGGGATTCCTTTACGCTTGACTAAGTATCACGTAGAGATATTTCCCGCAGATCTCGCAGATCACGCAGATTTTTTTCTTCGGACTTCGGACTTCGGACTCCCCACTTCCCCCTACTCCTCCACCTCAGGTTCAGGCAGCATAAAACCCGGCGGCGGTGTATAACTCAAATCCACCATCTGCGTCACATCCCAGTTGGCCCTGACGTCGAGTGGTTCTAAGAAATAGTAAACCTCCTCAGGCTGCAGTTTCTGTAGGTAGTTCCCCGTATCCCATTCCCCATTATCGTTCCTGTCATAGATCACCCTTACGAAATAGGTTGCAGGTTTCATCAGGGAAAAGGTAAAAGAGGTTTCCCCGTCGCTGAACTGTTCTGCCATCACTTCGCCTTCTGCGTTTGTCAGTTGGACTATAATTGGAAATTCCTTTACATTCTGCAGGTTTATAACCACATTTCCGTAATCAGCAAAGGTCTGGGTCCTGAAATTGCTGCGGATGGTGTCGTTCGTGTCGCCGAAGAAATCTACAAAGGCTCCCGGCAAAGCCATAAGATTGTACCTCTGATTCTCTTTTCTTTCGAAATCAAGGAGCACAACATTTCTGAATTCGTCATATTCAAAGGTAAAAGGTATGGCTAAAGTATCCTGATCAACTAAGCTAACAAGGGAATCGTGCGTCTGCGTTAGCGGAGTTGTCGGGATGATACTTACCTGCTGTTCAAAATTAACGGTTCCTGAAGGTTCTATACGTATCTGCAGGGAATCCCTTTCCATCTCACTGATCCGGGTAAGCAGACTGTCCCTGTAATTGGGAGCTTTCACAATAAAATTGAGGGAATCCCTTTCAAGGGCAGGTTTAAACCAGTAGTGGAGGGTATCAGTTTTGATGTCCTGGGTTATCCGGTGTTCCAGATCCGCGGGTGCAGGATACATATTTATCTGAAGACTGTCGGGTTCTATGATTCCGGTGTAGCCAAATATTATGTGTTGGCCCGCCACCTGCTTTGGACGTGCGATCCCGAATTGCGGAATCTCCCTGAAGAGCTTCAGGTCGTAGACAGAATCAGTAGGGATGGTGATGCTCTGGTCGAGAAAGGCGATGTTTTCCCTGCCGGGATCAAATCTGTAATTGTTGTTTAAGTCATTCAGCGCGACCAGCTGATACGTGCCTTCTTTTAAATAATCCAGATTGAAGGTCGTGAGGCTGTCAAGCGTATTGGTAATA
Organism: uncultured Salinimicrobium sp.; assembly: GCA_946887025.1. Next base: position 8,862 of record CAMPJY010000081.1, on the reverse strand, counting down.
TATCTCGGCTGCTGAAGAAAAATGGTGGAATCGTTATAGGTTGAATCCACTTCATAAAGCATCACGGAAACAAATGGGGGAGCATCTTTGAAATAGGCGTCGGAAATATGACCTGCCACCGAAAGGGAGTCAATATAACTGCCTGTGGAGAAGATATACTGGAAAAAAGGCAGGGGGTTTCCTGCATTGTTGTCGACTATACTCTGGCCGAAGTTAATGGTATAGGTAGTATTTTCCTGAAGCGTATCGGTTATTTTGATCCTTATCGATCTGCTGGCGCTCCCAAGGGGGGTGATCTCTGGTTTGGGATCCATGGGAGGGGAGACAATGATCTGCCGCTGGGCCTCATTGAGTTTGATATATTCGTCAAAATAGATCCTGATCTCCTCTGCGTCGAAATTGGTGGTAAAATTCTCAGGAGTAGCCCTGACATAGACCGGAGGTATAAAATCCTCTGGTCCTCCATCAGGTGTTCCCCTTTTTGCACAGCTTTGGAAAACAACGATCATCAGTAGAGTTAACAGAAAATGGGGTGTTTTCTTCATTGTTTGAGAATTTATGCAAAGAAACGATTATTTCTTTTATCTGCCTTAGCCAACGGCTATAGCCATGCTGGCCACACTTATTTTCACTCCGGGAATGCTCAGTAATTTCCCTGCGCAGGCTTCGATAGTGGCCCCGGTAGTTACCAGGTCATCCACGATCAGGACATGGGCCATCGCAAGTATTTGAGGATTTTCTATGCTGAAACTCTCCTCCAGTTCTCCCCAGCGCAGCAGTCTGGATTTGAATGTCTGGGTGAGAGTGGAGGTTTTTTTCAGAAGTACGGAATCCACATAGGGCACCTGTAAAGCCAGGGCTATTTGTTTCCCGAATTTCTCCACCTGGTTGAAGCCTCGTTTTCTTAACTTGGATTTGTGAAGGGGGACGGGCACGACCACGGTCACCTCCCTGAAGGCGGGCAGCTTTTTCAGTTCCGTGCCCATCCACTTTCCGAGAAAATCCCCTACCTCTTCCTGGCCTTTATATTTCAGGTTGTGAATGAGCTGCTGCACCTTGCCTTTTTTCTCGAACAGAAGCAGGGACGCGGCCTGTTCAATATTTATTCTGCCATAAAATACTTTAACTGTGGCATTTTCGTTATCTTCATGGAAATTAGTTACGGGAAGTTCATAAAGACATCTGACACAGATCACGGATTCATTCTTCAGCAATACCTCCTGACAACATTGACAGAAACGGGGGTATAAAAGGTTTATGAAATCGTGAAACATTTGTTAATGAATTAGTTCCTTCGTAGTTAATTCTTATAAATTTACATACTAAACTGAAATAAAAGAATTATGACTGAACAAAAAAGCAATAATGCCTTAAAGATATTGACGGGAGTCCTGGCTGTGGCTTTAGTGGCATTGGGTATTTATACAGTGAAATTCTATAATGAGGAAAAAGACAACCGCCAGCTGCTGTTACAGGAGAAAGCGGTGATTGAAGGGGAACTGAACGAATTGATTGTAAAATATGACGAGGCCATAGCCGAAAATGAAGGCATGGATGAAGAACTGGTAGCCGCCAGGGAGCGTATACTCGCCCTGCGCGATTCCGTACAGGACATGGAAGCAAACATAGCTGTGCTGAACCGATACAGGGGGGAAGTAAACGCTTTGAAGATCGAAAAGGAAAGGCTTTTCCGCGTGGTGGACAGCCTTAGCAACGAGAACAGCAGACTGATCACCCAGATAGACAGCACCAATAACGTGCTGCTCGAAAGGACCAGGACCTCCGATTCCCTGAAAGTATCCAATCAAAACCTGGAGACCAAGGTAGATATGGCTTCCCAGCTTAAGGTCAGCGGCCTTCGCGGGGAAGGGGTGATAGAAAGGAACAGCGGCAGGCTTGTGGTAAATGACAATGACCGCAGGGTTGAAAAGATAAGGACCTGTTTCACCATAACTCCCAATGCCCTGGCAGAGGCGGGGGAAAAGGAGCTTTATGTACAGGTGTATAATCCCGATAATGAACTTGTGGGGGACCAGATTGCCGTGCAGCACGAAGGCGGGGTGATGGTTTACAGTGCCGCTACCAAGGTCTTCTATGAAAATGAGGAGCTGGATGTGTGCGTACTGGCCAACACCATTGAGGAAAAAGTGAAGGAGGGAGCCTATAAGGTCCTGGTGTACAATGGGGCTGAATTGATTGGGGCTACCAATTTCACCCTGGAGTAAATCATCATTACCCTACCTTTTCATTTTTTGAAGGAATAGGGGGATAAGAGTAACTTCATAAAATAAAATTAAGCAGCCGCCTTGGTCTTTATCGGGGCGGTTTTTCTATTTTTGCGCTATGGCAAAACAAGAAGATTTCTTTAAGAACGTGATTTCCCATGCCAAGGAGTATGGGTATATTTTTGGGTCCAGTGAGATCTATGACGGACTAAGCGCTGTTTACGATTACGGACAGAACGGAGTGGAGCTTAAAAAGAACATCAGGGACTACTGGTGGAAGAGCATGGTGCAGCTGCACCAGAACATTCTGGGCCTCGATGCGGCGATCCTGATGCATCCCACCACCTGGAAAGCCTCAGGCCATGTGGATGCTTTTAACGACCCGCTGATCGACAATAAAGATTCCAAAAAGAGATACCGCGCCGATGTTCTCATCGAAGACTATGCGGAGAAATTGCTGCAGAAAGCTCAGAAGGAGATCGAAAAGGCCAAAAAACGTTTTGGGGAAGCCTTTGATGAAGAACAGTTTGTCAATACGAATGAGAGGGTCCAGAAGTATTTGACGGAGCGCAGAACAGTCCTGGAAAGAATGGCGACCTCCCTAACCAATGAAGACCTGAAGGATGTAAAAGCCCTGATAGAGGAACTGGGGATTGCCGATCCGGAAACAGGTTCTAAAAACTGGACCGAAGTGCGTCAGTTCAACCTGATGTTTGGTACCAAGCTTGGCGCCTCTGCAGAAACCGCTTCGAATCTTTATTTAAGGCCTGAAACTGCTCAGGGGATCTTCGTCAACTTTGCCAACGTCCAGAAAACCGGAAGGATGAAGATACCTTTTGGAATTGCCCAGACGGGAAAAGCCTTCAGAAATGAGATCGTTGCCAGACAGTTCATCTTCAGGATGAGGGAGTTCGAGCAGATGGAGATGCAGTATTTTGTACGTCCGGGCGAAGAGCTTAAATGGTACGAGCATTGGAAGGAAGTGCGCCTGAAATGGCATTATTCCCTGGGACTTGGGGAAGAGAATTATCGCTTCCACGACCACGATAAATTGGCGCATTATGCCAATGCAGCCGCAGATATTGAATTTGATTTCCCATTTGGTTTTAAGGAGCTGGAAGGGATACATTCGCGTACTGATTTCGATCTGAAGGCACATGAGGAGCATTCAGGAAGAAAGCTGAGGTTCTATGATCCTGAACTGGGAGAGAATTACGTGCCTTACGTGATAGAGACTTCCATTGGGCTTGACAGGATGTTTCTTGCAGTTTTGTCGGCTTCCCTTAAAGAGGAGGAACTGGAGGATGGAAGTTCCAGAACGGTTCTGAAATTACCTTCCATACTTGCGCCGTATAAGGCGGCTGTACTTCCCCTGGTGAAGAAAGACGGCCTTCCTGAGGTGGCACAAAAGATAGTCGATGATCTCAAGTGGGATTTCAACGTACAGTATGATGAGAAAGACGCCATAGGACGGCGATACCGTCGTCAGGATGCTGCGGGAACCCCTCTTTGTATTACTGTGGACCACGATTCTCTGGAAGATAATTCTGTGACCGTTCGCTTTAGGGACACAATGGTGCAAAAAAGAATCGCCATTACTGAACTTAAGGAAATTATTGCTGCAGAAGTGGATTTCAGGAAGTGGATGCAAGGCTAAAAACCGGTTATTCTCTTAGGATTTATACCTGATCCCTGCGATAGGCAGAAAATCATTTTTCTAAAATTCAAGTTAAAAAGTTCCACCATTCATTTGAATTGTGGATTTTTTCTATTTCTGCTGTCTTAAATTCAGTAATTTTAAGCTTCAATTTTAGTAAGAGAATAAATGCCAAAACATTACGTATTTCTGCCCCTTCTGGTTCTGTTTTTTTCCTGGAATTCGTGGTCCCAAAGGGATAAACCTGCGCCTCCCGTTTTTATGGGTTCTGCGGAACCTATACACGTCGCCCCGCTATCGACAAAAGACCTGCTCCCGCCTTACGGAGAATTCAAGGTCGTCAATCCCAGGAATCGTGGATCAAACAAAGTTGTTCCGGGGAAAGGATTTCCAAAGGGAGTAGATGCGGTCTGGCAGAAGCAGCCCGGGAAAATTCAGGGCAAGTCTCCTGAACTATCTTTTGATGCCGCCACTTCAGGATCTACTCCTACCGATCCCACAGGAGCCGTGGGGCCTAATCATTACCTCAATGCATGGAATTCGGCTTTTGCCATTTACGATAAACAGGGAAATCTTGTTTCTCCTCCCGCAGCTTTAAAAAGTCTGGGAGGTACCTTTGCTAATGATTCCCTGGGGGATCCGATTATCATCTACGACGAATTTGCTGACAGGTTTCTGATCACCCAGCTGGATTCCGACCCCAATGGATTTCTGGTCGCAGTTTCCAAGGGACCTGACCCCGTAAATGACGGATGGTACACCTATAGGTTCAACACCAATACCTTTCCCGATTACCCGAAATTCTTTGTTTGGAGCGACGGGTATTATATCACTACCAACAAAGATCAGTTTGCCCCGGGGTCCAATGAGGTGGTTTATGTTCTTGAAAGGGATAAGATGCTGGCGGGAGAGGAGGCACAGCATTTAGGTTTTCCTTTACCGGGGGCAGAGACCAACAGTTTTTATAGCCCGGCAGGTTTTTTTGCAGTAGGGGATGTGCCGCCTCCTAAAGGAGATTCCCCCATCGTTTATTTTCAGGATGATTCCTGGGCAGGGGTTAATGAAGATCACCTTAAAATATGGCTTATTAATGTAGACTGGGAAAACCCCGAAAATTCAACCGTTGAACTTTCCCAGGAACTCGGGCGAAGTGCGGGGGTCACTCCCTTTATCTCCACTTTTGATGGAGGCTCCTTTACAAACCTGGCTCAGCCCGGGGATAATTATGACGTGGATGCTTTACAGGGTGCGATAATGTACATGACCCCTTACCGCCGATTTGCCACTCATAATTCAGTGGTTTTTAACTTTGTGGTAGATATAGATGCCAGTGCTGCAGAACATGCGGGTATCCGCTGGTATGAACTCCGTCAGGATTCAGGAGGAGGTCCCTGGAGCGTATACCAGGAGGGAACATACGCTCCGGATAACAGCGATCGCTGGTGCGGCAGCATTGGAATTGATGAATTTGGGAATATCGGAATGGGCTTCACAGTGTTGAATGATAACCCGGAGAACCCCATTTTCCCATCCCTTCGCTACACAGGTCGCTATGCCACTGATCCTCCAGGGGTAATGACCATACGCGAAGTGCCAATTATAGAAGGACCCAGTCCCGATCCTCATAGCAGGTATGGGGATTACGCCCATCTCACTATAGATCCGGTGGACGGCAAGAGTTTCTGGTATATCGGAGAGTATTTTGTGGAAGGGGAACGCCGAAACCGGGTGGGGGTCTTTAATCTTGAACCTGAATTCAATACTGATGTGGGGGTTGTAAATATTATTTCCCCTGTAAGTTCCACCTTGGGCAACGCCGAGGAGGTGAGCATTACCATCAGGAATTTTGGCCAGGATACCCAAACCAGTATTCCCATTACCCTGGCGGTGAATGGGGAAGAAGTGGCTACAGAAGTATATACGGGCAACCTTCCGCGCGTTAGGGAAGATACTTTTACTTTTACAACCACGGTTGATCTTTCCGAAGTGGGGGAGATCTACGAGATTACTGCCACCACCGAGCTTCCCGGGGACGAGAATAGTCAGAATGACAGCTTTAGTGTATCAGTGGAAAATCTTCAGCCAATAGACGTAGGGGTGACCTCTATAGATGCTCCCAAAACTGATCTGTTGCTGACTTCCACAGAACCAGTTACCGTCACCATTCAGAATTTTGGAGGGGAACCTCAGAGTGATATCCCAATCGCCTATAGCATTGATGGAGGGGAACTTGTTACTGAAGTCTATCCAGGGCCACTCGGCGTGGGGGAACAGGTGAGTTTTACCTTCGATACTACTGTTGACATAGCCGAACCGGGAACTTATGAAATTTTTGCAACCACGGTAATGGAGGGGGATTCAGACACCACCAATGATTCCACTTTTGAAGTGATTGCAAACCTGAGCTGTATCCCCGAAGGCTCAGATTGCGGAAGCTTTGGGGACGGGATTGCCGACTTCTATTTGGAGGAGATTGTCAATGAAAACATTCCCTGTGCCGGGGGGTATAATGATTACATTGGCTTCTACGCCGAACTCGACAGGGTTCAGGGAACTTATACCGTCACTATTTCGAGTCGTTACGCCTCGGGTAGTGATGAAAAATTTTCAATGTGGATCGATTTTAATGACAACGGTACCTTCGAGCCTTCAGAAATTGTGATAAGTGAAGAAATTATTCCCTCGTCCAATAAAAATCATTCCTACGATTTCACCATTCCTGCCGATGCCCCCCTGGGGGAACATGTACTACGTGTGCGGGCAGGGGACACTTCCTTTGATGGGGAACTGAATGATCCTTGTAGTGTGATGGCTTATGGAACTACTCACGACTACTCCGTACTTATTGTAGACAGTTCCCTGACTATTGAGGACCTCGATCTGGCTGAGGCCGAGATGGTGGTAACCAACCGCGGCGGCGATGTTTTTGACGTAAGGATGCAAACCTCCTACGAGGAAACTCTTCGCATAACGGTTCATGACCTGCTGGGGCAGAAATTAGTCGAGAATATGGTGGAAAAAACGGATAAGATCTACTACTACGAACTGGATATGTCCTACGCTGCCACTGGGGTATATCTCGTAAGGCTGGGGACCCGGAAAGTGGGAAAAGTTACACGGATTCTGGTGAAATAGGACCCGGGTAATCGACATTATTTTCTTATTTTGCAGCTGAAAATTTTGTTCTAAATTATCCTCCCAGCATGAAGATCATCTCATACAATGTAAACGGAATAAGGGCAGCCATTAAAAAAGGCTTCGTGGAATGGCTCTCGCAGGCTAACCCCGATGTTATCTGCCTTCAGGAAATTAAAGCTTCCCCCGACCAGTTCGACACCACAGTCTTTGAGGAGCTTGGATACCACTACCATTACTGGTATCCGGCGATGAAAAAAGGCTACTCCGGGGTAGCCGTCCTCAGCAAGGTCGAACCAAAGAAGGTGGTCTACGGCACCGGGATCGACTATATGGATATTGAAGGGCGCAATCTGAGAGTGGATTTCGAGCACTTTTCTGTCATGAGCCTTTATCTGCCTTCTGGCACAAATATCCTTCGACTCGATCACAAACTGAAGTTTATGGCGGATTTTCAGGAGTATGTGAATGAGCTGAAGAAGGAGCTGCCAAAACTGATCATCTGTGGGGACTACAATATCTGCCACAGGGAAATCGACATTCACGATCCAGTGAGGCTGAAAAACACCTCCGGATTTCTACCTGTGGAGAGAGAGTGGATAGAAAACTTCATCAACAGCGGATTCATTGATTCCTTCCGCCATTTCAATCCCGATGGCGACCACTATTCCTGGTGGAGCTACAGGGCAGGAGCCCGTAAAAACAACAAGGGCTGGCGTATCGATTACCATTTAGTTTCGGAACCCTTACAAGATAAACTTAAACGTGCCGTTATATTACCCGAAGCCAATCACAGTGACCACTGCCCTGTGCTCGTGGAACTGGCGCATTAATTATTCTAAGTTCAATATTAGTTAGATACCTATAACCCTAAACCCTTCATCATGGCCCGTAAAATTATTTTCAGTTCCCTCTTATCCGGTCTTTTACTCACCTCCTGTGTCTCTTCCAAGGTTTATAAAGATCTTGAAGGGAAATATGCTGATCTGCAGCAGGAAAATGAGGCCCTTTCTGATGAACTTCGCAGTACCACAGAAAAGGCGGAACAGGATCTGAAATCCTTACAGGCTGAATACGATGTCCTGCTGTCGGAGCGGGATCAGCTTCAGAAGGATCTGAAAGCAGCCAGGGAAAATTATGCGCAGTTACAGCAGTCTTATGATGCCCTGGAGGCCAACAGTTCCTCGGCTATAGCAGAAAATTCCAAAAGGAACCGCGAGTTGCTGGCGCAGTTGGATGAAAAGGAGTCGGCGCTGAGGGCTGAAAAGGAGCGCCTGGAGCAGTTGGAAAGGGATCTGGCTGCACGTTCCCAGCGTGTTGACGAGCTGGAGGGCATGATAGCTGCCAAGGATGCAAAAATGAATGCGCTGAAGAATTCGCTTTCTGCTGCCCTGACCAATTTTGAAGGAAAAGGCCTGACTGTGGAGATGCGGGATGGGAAAGTATATGTTTCCATGGAGAACAAGCTGTTGTTCAGTTCCGGGAGCTGGGCTGTAGGCGCAGAAGGTCGTCAGGCAGTGGAGCAGTTGGGAAGTGTACTTGCACAGAACCCGGATATTGCTGTCCTAATCGAAGGGCATACCGACAATGTACCCTACAACGGGAGCGGTGCCCTTAAGGACAACTGGGACCTTTCCACCAAAAGGGCTACAGCAATCGTAAATATCCTTCAGGAGAACAGCAGTATTGATCCACAGAACCTTACCGCCGCCGGGCGTGGGGAATACGCTCCCGTCGCCAGCAATGCCACCCCTGAAGGCAAAGCCAAGAACCGCAGGATCGAAGTGATCCTGACCCCTAAACTGGACGAGATCAACAAGCTGCTTAATGAAATAGATTAAGGAC
>CAMPJY010000080.1 GCA_946887025.1 uncultured Salinimicrobium sp. | reverse complement strand
CCTGAGATCGACGAAAATGAGGAGGATGAATCTCTTACTTCCTCCAATGCCGGAAAGAAAAGTGTTTTCGATTTCCCTCATGTCATCCTTGGGGTGATCACTCTTTTCTTATACGTTGGGGTAGAGGTGATAGCCGCTGACAGTATCATCAGTTATGGAGCTTCCCAGGGAATCGCTCTGACTACAGCGAAATTCTTTGCAACCGGCACCATGGTGGCGATGGTGATAGGATATATCATCGGGATCATCAGCATTCCAAAATACATCAGACAGGAAAACGCCTTAAAACTTTGTGCCATTCTGGGGATAATTTTCTCTGTGCTGGCCATTGTCACCGAAGGTTATGTATCACTGGCTTTTATTGCCCTTCTGGGATTAGCTAATTCCTTGATGTGGCCAGCCATCTGGCCACTTGCCCTTGCCGACGTGGGAAGGTTCACCAAAGCGGCTTCTTCCCTTCTTGTTATGGGGATCGCCGGGGGAGCTATTATCCCGCTGGCGTACGGAGCTCTTGCTGATTCCTGGGGTGCGCAAACCGCATACTGGATATTGGTGCCCTGCTACCTGTTCATTTTATATTTTTCGATTTCAGGACATAAAGTGAGAAAGGTTTAAAAAAAATAAGACCTAACGGGTTTTTAAAACCTGTTAGGTCAATCACAAAACTTTACGACATGAGACCTTATATTTTAGCAGAAACCAACTGGAAAGCCATCAAGGACCTGCAGGTGGAGGTGGCAGTACTCCCCTGGGGAGCCACTGAAGCTCATAACTACCACATGCCATATGCCACCGATAATTACGAAGCGGAAGCTTTTGCTGCGGAAGCCGGCCGGCTGGCCTGGGAAAAAGGGACCAAAGCCGTGGTGCTTCCGGGAATTCCCTTTGGAGTGAACACCGGGCAGGACGATATTCTTTTAAATATCAACCTGAACCCCAGCACCCAATTTGCCATCCTGCGGGATATCATTGAGGTATTGAATCGGCAGGGAATTTATAAGCTGCTAATCATCAACGCTCACGGGGGAAATGATTTCAAGCCCATACTCCGGGAACTGGGACTCAAATTCCCAAAAATGCTGCTGACCATGACCAATTTTTTCAGTGTGGTGGATAAAAAGGAATTCTTTGAGGAACCTGGCGATCATGCCGATGAGATGGAAACCAGTCTGCTGCTGCACCTGAAACCCGAATTGGTAAGACCATTGGAAGAAGCAGGACTGGGAAAGGAGAAGAAGTCAAGAATAAAAGGTATCCGCGAAGGCTGGGCCTGGTCCGAAAGAAAATGGTCCATGGTGAGCGAGGACACCGGCATTGGGAATCCGAAGAAAGCGACCCGTGAAAAAGGGGAGAAGTTCTTCAGCGCTGTATCCGAAAAGATGGGGCAGCTATTGGAGGACCTGGCACAAGTGGATATTCACAACAGATATGAGTAGACCAGGTATTAACTTTACCAAAGTTGATTTGAACAATAATAAATTAAACCAACCCGAAACATGAACAGCTTCAGATTTAAATTTTCAGCGATAGGAGCGGTGCTCTTGGTTATTACATCCTGTGCCGGTGGACAGGAAACTCCTGTAACCATCAAGGCCGAGGGCCCACCTCCGAGCTTGATTCCTCTACCCAATGACCTTAGTTGGGGGGAAAATTCTTACCTGCTCCCTGCGCAGAACACCATTTGTTATACCAAGGGAGGGGAAACGGCAGCTGCCTTCTTGGAAGAATTATTAAAAGCAGCCTCTGTTGAGGTCAGCTTGAGGGAAGGGGATAATTGTGGTAACTTTAATCTTGTTCTGGATCCAGCTCTTGAGATAGGGGAAGAAGGTTACAAATTGGACGTAGAGGAGGGGGTAACTATATCGAGTGCCACCTCGGAAGGATTAATTTACGGAATACAGACCCTGCGCCAATTCTTTCCTGCGGGAATAGAACAGGGGCAGGTGGAGCAGGATTCTGTTCCGCTGAGGCAGGTACAGATAACAGATTCTCCCCGATATGAATGGAGAGGTACCATGGTAGATGTCGCGAGAAGTTTCTTCGATCTTGAATACCTTAAAAAGCATGTTGATCGAATGGCGCTTTATAAACTGAACCGCCTGCACCTTCACCTTACCGATGACCAGGGCTGGAGAATTGAGATCAAAAGCTGGCCGAAACTTACCGAAGTTGGAGGTGACAATTCAGTTGTAGATGGGAACTCAGGTTTCCTTACCCAGGAGGAGTATAAGGAGCTGCAGGCGTATGCCAAGGCCCGTAATATCATGATCATTCCGGAAATCGATATGCCGGGACATATTTATGCAGCCCTTAGAGCCTATCCGGAACTGAATTGTGATGATCTGTCGAATATCAATCCAAGACTGGCTACCCCTCCTGCGGCTTACCGCGAGTACCGGGTGGGATGGAGCAAGTTATGTTTGGAGGATGAAAAAACTTATGATTTCGTTGCAGATGTTTTAGGTGAAATAGCTGAGATTACAACAGGTCCGTATCTTCATATAGGAGGAGATGAGATCGAAGATCCTTTATACGAGGAGTTCGTTATAAAAGCAGATTCTATAGTTCAAGGTCTCGGCAAAGTGGCCATTGGATGGGAGGAAGGCACCAAGGCCGAAGTGGATCCTTCCTTCATCAGTCAGAAATGGCATGGTAAGGTGGAAAGCGTGATACCGGAAGTAAAGGTCATATATTCCCTTTGTGGTCATTTCTATCTGGACCACGGCAATGTACCGGGACAGGAGCACACCAATAATTGGTGTAAGAAATCTGGAGTATCCATAGAGGATGTGTACAGCTACTCCTCAGAAGATCCGAACATACTGGGCGTAGAAGCTGCGGTATGGTCCGAGTTCGTCATCAGCGAAGAAAGAATGGACGACAGATTCTGGCCCAGAAACCTGGCCGTGGCTGAGGTAGGCTGGAGTGCTGCAGAAGACAGGAATGTCGAGGATTTCAAGGCAAGGCTGGCAGGTCATGTGGATCGACTGAACCAAATGGGAATCGATTATTTCGCAACCCCGGGCATTGACTGGAAGGATGAGGAGAAGGCTGAAAACGCTTCTACAGTATTTTCAGGGTTTATTCCTTCAGCCGAATAACCAACTTACCTAAAATTATTACAAGGAGGCGCGATTTATTGCGCCTCCTTCTTATTTTTGCAACGCTCTCTCTTGAGAGTATAATTAAATCTTCATTATGGAAAATTCCAAACCTACTACCGAGCAATCCTCCAATTACGATTCTTTAGAAAAAATGAGCACCCTGGACCTGCTTACCAATATGAACAGGGAAGACAAATCAGTACCTCTGGCTGTTGAGAAAGTGATTCCCGCCATAGAAAATCTCGTAAACCTTGTGGTTAAAAAGATGCAGGAGGGGGGACGGCTGTTTTATATCGGCGCCGGTACCAGCGGAAGGTTGGGAGTCCTGGATGCTTCGGAATGTCCTCCAACATTCGGAGTTTCCGATGACTGGATCGTCGGCCTGATTGCAGGCGGAGATGTAGCTTTGAGAAAGGCAGTGGAGAACGCGGAAGACAATCCTGAACAGGCCTGGAAGGATCTTGAAAAATTCGATATCTCGGAAAAGGATGTGCTTGTAGGTATCGCCGCTTCAGGTACCACCCCATACGTAATAGGTGGATTGGTTCAGGCCAAAGCCCATGGCGTGGCCACAGGATGTATCACCTGTAACAATAACAGTCCACTTGCCAAAGAAGCCGAATACCCAATTGAAGTGGTCGTAGGGCCGGAATTCGTTACGGGAAGTACCAGGATGAAAGCGGGTACTGCCCAGAAGCTGGTGCTGAATATGATCTCCACCAGTGTAATGATCAGATTGGGCCGTGTTGTGGGTAATAAAATGGTGGACATGCAGCTTTCAAATAAAAAGCTTGTGGATCGTGGGGTAAGGATGATCATGGAAGAGTTGGGAGTTGATGCCGGCACAGCAAGTCGATTATTGGATGAAAATAAATCCGTTAGGAAAGCGGTTGAATTTTACCGAAACCAGCCCTAAATATTCTGTTGTTCCCTTGGGTACATCTCATTAAGCTGCCCCGATAAGGTTCCCCCTTCGGGTATTCTCAATCAAGAATGCCGGAAAATCCATTTTTCTGATTTTTGCCCACCTGCTTTTTCTAATTCGAAATTAGAAGAATCTTGTGATTCCGCAGAATTGAGGCTTCTTTTTTCATCGTTTTAAAGGTTCTTTTGAAAAAGTGTTTTTTAAAAGGGCCACTTCCATTAATTTTTCCCATAAGTTCCTGATGTTTTTATTTTCTTTAACTTTGACCCACGAAACAAGACCAAAAATTTTAACATTATGAGTAAAAAATTACATGCATTTCTGCTATGCTGTCTTTTTCTCCTTTCGGCGCAAACGTTTGCGCAGGAGAGGGAAGTGACAGGAAAGGTATCAGACGGGAGCGGTATGCCCATTCCCGGGGTATCTGTTTATGTTAAAGATACTTCAGTAGGTACGACTACCGATTTTGACGGGGAGTTCAGCCTTACAGTATCTGGAGAGAGTCCAATTCTCGTGTTTTCTTACATCGGTTTCCAGCCAATGGAAATCGCGGTGGACGGACAGGATTATCTGGAAGTAACCCTGCAGGACGATATCCAGGCTCTGGATGAGATCGTCGTGGTAGGGTATGGGGTTCAGAAAAGAGCCAACCTTACCGGAGCGGTTTCTACCGTTGACACGGATGTACTGGAGGCGCGTCCTATTACGGACGTGGCAAGAGGACTTCAGGGAACTACGCCCGGACTTACCATTACCTCGCCCACCGGCCAGATCGGGACCAGTCCGAAGATCAATCTGAGGGGTACTGTAGGTTCCTTGGGAAGTACCGGAGGAGCACAGCCACTAATCCTGGTGGATAATGTGGAGATTCCGAACCTTAATTACATCAACCCACAGGATATTGCGAGTATTTCCGTATTAAAGGATGCCGCTTCTACCTCCATTTATGGGGCAAGGGCTGCCTGGGGGGTGATTCTGATCACGACCAAGGACGGGGTGAAGAATCAGGCGCCGCAGGTGCGTTATTCCAATAACTTCTCCTGGGCGACTCCTACTACCATGCCTAAAGTGGCTCCTGCAGCTGACGGGGCCGAGATGGCTTTGGAAGCAATGCAGCGAACCAATCCCAATAAGAATGACTTTGGGATAATCCAGATGTATGTGGACCGTCAATCCATTGCCGATATGCGTGCATGGGAAGAGGAGTACGGCGGTCAGGATCTGGGTCTGGAAATGGTGGAAGGCCGTGACTTCTATGAAAGAGGCGGGCAACTCTATTTCATCCGTCCATGGGACCCTATGGAACTTTTCCTTGAAGAATGGGCCCCACAACAGAAACACGATCTTTCTATTTCTGGAGGTACCGAAAACACCACTTATTATCTAGGTCTTGGTTATCTGACCCAGCAAGGGGTTTATAAAGTAAATCCTGATACCTACGATCGTTACAACTTCAACCTTGATCTTACCACCGAAATCACTGACTGGTGGAGCACCCGTGCAAGTGTGTTGCATTCGAATTCACTTACCACTGAACCTTTCATTTTCTCCTCGGCTACTTATGACCCCTGGTATTATGTTACCCGTTGGCCGGCCTTCTATCCTTATGGTACTTTTGAGGGACATCCTTTCAGAAACCATATCTCTGAAGTGGAGCAGGCAAAAATGAACGAGATCACAAATTCTCTTTCCAGGATCAATTTGGGAACTACCATCACTCCTTTTGAAGGCCTTTCCATCAATGCTGACTTTACCCATGACAGGGTAGAGGGCCATGAACATCAGACGGGTGGGGTATTATCCGCTTACAACTTCTGGGCCACCGGTCCCGATCTGCAATATGGTCCTTATAGTAGTGCAACCTATAACAGGGTGCAGTACAATTCCAACTGGAGCAGAAGAAATACTGCCAAGGCGTATGCCACTTTCGAAGAAACTATTGGAAATCATGAATTTAAGGTTACTGCCGGAGGGGATTTGGAAGAATTTGAGTATTGGTTCCATTCTTCCCAACGAAGGAATCTGTTGGACCTGAACATGGGAGAACTTGAATTGGCGACCGGAGACCAATTTGTTTCGGGAGACAGAAATAAGTGGACCACCCTTGGAGCCTTTGGAAGAATCAACTATTCATTTATGGATAAGTACCTTCTGGAAGTGAACGGACGTTATGATGGTTCCTCAAGACTTTCAGCCGAAAAGAAATGGGGATTCTTCCCTTCAGTATCTGCGGGGTGGATTATCTCTAACGAAGCTTTCATGGAACCAATATCCCCGACCCTTTCACATCTGAAGCTGCGGGCTTCCTATGGATCCATTGGAAACCAGAATGCCAGCCTGAGCAATATTTATAGAGTAATGCCTTCTGATGATTCTGATTGGGTAATCGATGGAGTAAACCAAATAACCGTGGATACTCCAGGAGCTCTACCAGCCTCCCTCACCTGGGAAACGGTAACCACCCTTGATATTGGTGTGGATTCCAGATTCTTCAATGACAGATTGGGAATTTCCTATGACTGGTACGAAAGGACTGTAAGCGATATGCACAGTCCGGGTCTAACCTTGCCGGAAACTTTTGGTACAGGTTCCCCCGCCAGAAATTACGGGGAATTAACAACCACCGGTTGGGAACTAGCGGTTGACTTCCAGCACTCATTCGACAACGGCCTGAATATTAGTGCCAGAGGTACATTGACCGATTTCGAACAGAAGATCACCAAGTACAACAATACCACCGAAAGGCTCCCGAACCCGATTCCCGGACGTAATTTTGTTTACTACGAAGGAATGGTATTGGGTGAGATCTGGGGTTATGAGACAGATCGTCTTTTCACCGAAGAAGATTTTGACGCCAATGGAGATTATGCGGCTGGCGTTGCCAATCAGGATATCTTCGAAACCACTTCCTGGTTCAATTTCGGACCTGGAGATGTGAAGTACAAAGACCTTAATGGAGATGGGGTGATCGATTATGGAGCCGAGACAAGAAGTGATTCGGGCGATATGAAAGTTATTGGGAATTCTACTCCGCGTTACCAGTATGGAATCCAGTTGGGTGCTGACTGGAAAGGATTTGATCTGAGTATCTTCATGCAGGGAGTCGGAAAACGCGATATGTGGGCCAACGGACCTGTATTCGTTCCCGGATATCGACCTGCTGAAGGCTGGTTCGATCACCAGCTCGACTACTGGACCCCTGAAAATACCGATGCTTATTATCCAAGACCTACCGATGCCGGGCAACAGGTGAATCCTACCAACTTTCAGCCGCAGACACGCTACCTGTTAGACATGTCTTACTTAAGGATGAAGAACATTACTGTTGGTTACACGCTTGCTGACAACTGGGCAGAAAGACTGATGGTCGACAACCTGAGAATCTACTTCAGTGGGGAAAACCTGTTTGAGATAGACAACCTTGAAGTGCCGATCGATCCTGAAATTGACTATACCACTGCAGGTCTGAATGATCCTAACTCCTTTGGACGGGTGTATCCTTATAGAAGAGCCCTCTCCTTTGGTTTACAAGTATCACTTTAAAAAAAAATAAAATGAAAAACATTAAATATATATATCTGTTACTGCTCACAGCTACATTTGTGAGTTGTGAAAAAGATTTCCTTGATGTTCCGCCACAGGACCAGCTTGTGGATGAAACCTATTGGAGCAGCGAAGAAAATGTGAGGACCTTTGCCTTTGACTTCTATCCGGCCTATTTCGTAGGCTATGGATCAGGTTACGCCTGGGGGGATTACTTCTCCGGGGAATCTTTTAACGATGATTTCAGTCCTACCAACCCTTCTCCTTTTGTAAAGGTGGTACCTACCACCGGTGGAGGCTGGGACTTTGGATGGGTTCGTAAAGCCAACATCTTCATCAACAGGGTACAGACCGTACCGATGGAAGAAGAGGCCATTGAACACTGGACCGGAATTGGAAGATTCTTCAGAGGAATGGAATACCACGATCTGGTCAAAAGATTTGGGGATGTGCCATGGTATGAGGAAGAACTTACCGAGGAAGAAATGGAAGTTTTATATAAGCCAAGGGATTCCAGAACCTTTGTAATGGACAAGGTGCTTGAGGATTTCCAGTATGCTGCTGAACATGTAAGAGAAGCCGTTCCGAATGAAGGGCAGATGGTAGACAGGAATGTTGTTTTGGCTTTTATGTCCCGTATCTTCCTTTTTGAAGGCACCTGGCAGAAGTACCATTTGAACAACACCGAGAAAGCTAAGGAATACCTTGAGGCTTCCAAATGGGCTTCAGAGCAGGTAATGGCATCAGGGGATTTCTCACTGGGAGATTACCGATCTGTATTCAACTCCCTGGACCTGAGTGGTAATCCGGAGGTGATCCTTTTCCGAGAGTATGAGTCAGGAGTTTTGACCCACGCCCTCAACAGTTACAACAATACCGAGGCGCAGACCGGGGTATCAAAAGAAGCTATCGAATCCTACCTTGCTGCGGATGGTCTTCCTATCGAAATCTCTCCGCTTTATCAGGGAGATAAAGGAATTGAGAACGTAATGGCTGACAGGGATCCTCGTATCTATGAAACTTTTGTTTCAGATGAGTTGAGAATTTCAGGTATCCACACCAATTATTCCACTACCGGATATGCAACCCATAAATTCCTTAATGAAGAAATTAAGGATGATCCAATTGGGAGCTCCAGTCTGAATCCTACCGATGCACCTGTCATCAGATACGGGGAAGTTTTAATGAACTACATTGAAGCAGTGGCTGAACTTGCCACCCTTGGTGGCCCTGCGGTTGATCAGGCCGATCTCGATAAATCGATCAACGTACTTAGATCAAGACCCGGAATTGATCTTCCTGATCTTCAGGTAATAGGTGGTGAGCCGGCAGTAAATGGAGTTGTATATGATGACCCGGACAGAGACCCGGATGTTCCTGCCCTTATCTGGGAGATCCGAAGAGAAAGAAGGGTAGAGCTCATGATGGAAGGTTTCAGATATGATGACCTGAGAAGATGGAAGCAACTCGAACAGCTAGACATGTCCCAGTATCCCGATACCAACAGGGGAGCATGGGTTGATAAATCTGATTATCCGGAAAATGCGGATGATATCGCCGGACTTGTCCTTACTGAAGGAGAAGAAGGTTATATTATTCCAGCTCCTACTGAGTCCACCTGGAGAATATTCCCCGGGGAAAAGGTTTATCTATATCCGCTTCCGCTGGATCAGATTACCCTGTACAGGGAGGCCGGTTATGAATTGGCCCAGAACCCTGGTTGGGAATAATGAATTAGCTTTTGAATAAAAGAGCCCTCCACAGGTAAATTATCTTGGAGGGCACTTTTATTTTATATCTCAGGGAAAGAACCTTAAATTTCGGCGTATTTTAAACCAATCAGTCAGGTCGTTGTCCTTATATTGTAACTCCTTTTAATCCACCTCACATGCCCTACAACATCCCCCGCATCATCCTCAGCCTTTGCTTATTGCTGATCCTGAATGCCTGTATCACCTCCAAACGCACAGTTTCAAAAAATCCACCAGTTAAAAAAGAAGTTCCGGTGGTTAAAGAAACGCCAGAAGCAGAAATTCCGGAGGTACCTCAAACCCCTGAAGTAACCGAATTTCCCGAGGCAGTGGTCGTAGAAGATACTATCGCAACGCCAACTGAAACAGTGGAAAAAATAGTAGAGCCGGAGCCGGTAAAGCGGGAAGGCCCCCATGTTCCAAGGGAATTCCGTGCTGCCTGGGTGGCAACGGTGGCCAATATCAACTGGCCCAGCAAACCAGGTCTGACTCCCAAGGAACAACAGCAGGAAGCGATTAAACTGCTGGACCTGCTGAAGGCAAACAATTTCAACGCCGTGATCTTTCAGGTAAGACCTCAGGCAGATGCTCTTTATGACAGTGAGCTGGAACCCTGGTCCTATTTCCTTACCGGTGAACAGGGAAAAGCCCCGGAGCCTTTCTATGATCCCCTGCACTTCTGGATAGAGGCGGCCCATGATCGTGGCCTTGAACTCCACGCCTGGCTGAATCCTTATCGAGCCCATCATTCTTCAGGGAAGGAGATCAGTGAAAAATCCATTATCAAAACCAATCCGGAACTGGTAGTCAAACTCGCCAACGGGATGTACTGGATGGATCCGGCCCTGGAAGGCACTAAAGAAATTTCCACAGCGGTGGTTATGGACCTGGTGAAGCGTTACGACCTCGACGGCATCCATTTCGACGACTATTTTTATCCCTACGACTCATATAACAACGGAAAGGACTTCCCTGATGATAAGAGCTGGAACGCCTACAAAAATGCAGGAGGGGAGCTCTCAAGAGGTGACTGGAGACGGGAGAATGTCAATTCCTTCATCAAGAATATCTACGAAGAAATAAAGGCTGAAAAGCCTGAGGTGAAGTTTGGTCTTAGTCCATTTGGAATATGGCGCCCCGGATATCCCGAATCCATTACGGGATACGATCAGTACGATAAACTTTACGCCGATGCCAAACTCTGGTTGAATGAAGGCTGGATTGATTATTTCACCCCGCAGCTGTACTGGACCACCAATCAGTTGAAACAAAGCTTTCCTGTCCTTCTGGGATGGTGGGAAGAGCAGAATTTTCAGCAACGCCACCTCTGGCCCGGTATTAATGCAGGTCTTGGCGGGGATGAAAAGAATGTGGATGAGGTGATCAACCAGATCATGATCACCCGTGGAATGTTACCCCAAAGTCCCGGAGTGGTTTTCTGGAGCATTGCGCCTCTTGTAAATTATCCCAATCTGGCGAAAGCAGTGCTGGAAGGGCCTTACCAGAAACAGGCGCTTGTACCTGCCAGCCCCTGGCTGGATGATACGGCTCCTGCGGCGCCCGTGGTAGTTCCTGAACCTAACGGGGAAGTCATTAAGCTTACCTGGGTTCCCGGGGACGATCAGGAGGTTTTCAAATGGGTGGCCTATTTCAAGCATGGCGACACCTGGAATTATAAGATCCTGAACCGCGATGCCAGCTCCTTCAATGTTTCCAAATATATCGGAACCAAAAAAGTTCCCGTTGAGGCCGTGGCTATCACTGCTATCGACAGAACAGGGAATGAAAGTGAATTCAAGGTGGTGGAGCTGAAGCCATAAACTGAATGGGAGCACGGACCCACGAATTATATTTAAAAAATATTCGTGAATTCGTGGCAACCCCCCCCTAATAACCGAAATAAATTAAAGATCCATGACCCCCATCCTCGTTTTTAGCATCATCGCCCTCTACTTTCTAGTGCTGCTGGGCATCAGCTATTTTACCTCCAGAAACTCCTCGGACAACTCCACTTTCTTCACCGGAAACCGACAGTCCCCCTGGTTCCTGGTGGCGTTCGGAATGGTGGGAGCCACCTTGTCAGGGGTGACCTTCATCTCCGTTCCGGGGGAAGTGGGCAACTCCGGATGGACCTATCTGCAGTTCGTGATGGGAAACATGGTCGGTTATGCCGTCATAGCCTTGGTGCTCATCCCCCTGTTTTACCGAATGAACCTGGTTTCCATTTATGAATACCTGCGGGACCGCTTTGGACACAATTCCTATCTTTCGGGTGCTTCATTTTTCCTGATTTCCCAGACTATCGGGGCCTCATTCCGCCTCTTCCTCGCAGCCCTGGTGCTACAGCTCGCTTTCTTTGATGCCTTCGGGGTACCATTTTATGTAACTGTTTTGGTAACAATTCTGCTCATCTGGCTCTACACCTTCAGGGGCGGGATCAAGACCATCGTGTATACCGATACCCTGCAGACGCTTTTCCTCCTCACCGCAGTGGTGGTGAGCATCTTTTTGATCACCTCCCACTTGGACCTTGGGCTGGGGGATGCCATAGCAGTAGTATCTGAAAGCGATATGTCACAGATTTTCGAATGGAGCTGGCGATCGGATAGGAATTT
>CAMPJY010000079.1 GCA_946887025.1 uncultured Salinimicrobium sp. | reverse complement strand
ACGACAGTGATCTTGTCCATCTGGAAGCCCAGGAGGAGAGCATCGTCCTCTTTGGACATGCGAAACCTTTTGACGAACCCGTAGTCTTTGGTGGACCCTTTGTAATGAATACTCAGGAGGAAATTGAACAGGCATACAATGATTTCAAAGCCGGGAAGTTTAAATAGGAACCGGCATCTTTAAACTGAACCTGCTCTAAAAAAAAGAGGCGCCCGTCGGCGCCTCTTTTTCTTCTAATGTTTCTTCTTCTTCTTTTTCAGAAAATCAGCGGTTAAACGTTTTCTGTTCCCTTTTTTGTAATGTACCCTGAACCTCCAGTTGGATATAACACCCAGCAAAGCTACCACCACTACAGAATAGTAAACGAAACTTGGGGTAATCACCTTATCTCCACTGGCGTAAGAGTGTAGCCCGGAGAGGTAGAAGTTTACCCCGAAATACGTCATCATGATGCTCGCAAAGGAAACCACTGCCATAAAGTTGAACAGCCATCGGCTCCTCAGTCCCGGAACAATTCTCATGTGGATCACAAAAGCATAAATCATAATGCTTACCAGGGCCCAGGTCTCTTTCGGATCCCAGCCCCAGTATCTTCCCCAGCTTTCATTGGCCCACTGTCCTCCAAGGAAGTTTCCAATGGTCAGCATCACCAGCCCTACTGTCAGGGCCATTTCGGTAATTATGGTAATCTCTTTAATGGTGAGATCCATTTTCTTCTTGTTCCTTTCGTTGGTAAGGATCATCAGGATCAGCGCAACCGCCCCCAGGATCATTCCCAAGGTGAAAGGGCCGTAGCTTCCAACAATGATGGATACGTGGATCATCAACCAGTAGGAATCCAATACGGGTTGTAAGTTAGCGATTGATGGATCCATCCAGTTCCAGTGCGCGATCATCAGGATCATGGAAGTCACAAAAGCCGTAGAAGCAATGGTGAGATCACTCTTCCTTCCGAAGTAGAGCCCAAATAGCATGGTGGCCCAGCCTACGTAGATCATCGATTCGTAGGCATCACTCCAGGGGGCATGTCCCGAGATATACCAGCGGGCAATCAAACCTGCGGTGTGGAGAAGGAACATGACAAGAATGGCAATTTTGCTCACCCCAATAAGTACCCGGATGGGTTTACTGTCTTTGAATATCTGTACGATGACGAACACCAGCATGATGACTCCTGCCAGCATATACATCGAGAACAGACTCCGGAAAACATCGTATTTATTATAAAGGATCTCTGCCTCAATTTTGCTTTCCGAAGGCATCACCTCAGCCCCAAATTTTCTCTGGAAGCCCTTGATGCTCTCCAGCATCTCTGTGGCCTTGGTATAATCCCCTGTTTGTTTAGCATCCCTGATTGCACCCATATAAATGGGAAGTATCTGCTGGGTATACAGGGAATCCATGCCCTTAAATCCGGCTTCCCTTGCTTCAGGATAAGAGACCCATTTATTGTTCTCGTGCCCGGGGATAGGAAATATCCTTAGCAGTTTCCCCTGCAAGGCATTGTATAACAATTGAACCCGTCTATCTGTTTCTATGAAATCCGTCTGGAACTTGTTGGGGATGGCAGCCTGGTAGGCATCTTCCAGATAAGGCGACAGTTTATAATTCCCTTCCTGATCGAAGAAAGAAGTAAGAGGCAGATATTTCTGATCTTCAGAAACCCCTGCTATATGACGGATACTGTCATTGCCCATTTTCACGTTTATGAGTGGCACATTATACCAGAGGGTTGGATTTTCAGTAATAGAAATAATCACCTGATTCGGGGTAAGTCCTTCATAATTGTCACTCTTGCTGAGTTTCCTCAATAACTCTGAAGCATAGGTGTTAACAGGTTTCATCCGTCCACCTGCATCCTGGATCACCAGTTCCCCGAATTCCCTTGCGTGTTCAGGTGTAACCACATTAGCTTTTAAGATAGAATCGATCCTGCTCTTGGGAAGAAGTATGCCGGAGTTGGAATGCGCATGATCCTGGTCCTGTGAAAATCCTGCTACACTGAGAAGCAGCGCCAGCACGGTTGTCAGTTTTCTTTTTTTCTTCTTCACCTTGGTCAGCATCTTACGCAGTTCTCCAAATCTTGAGCCCCTGTCAAATAGGATCCAGATGAGACCGATGTACAGCAGCGTATAGCCTATATAGGTGATCCAGGTCCCCCACCAGTCATGATTAACGGATAGATGGGTCCCTTGTTCGTCCGGGTCGAATCCTGACTGAAAGAACCTGTAGCCTTCATAATCGAGTACATGGTTCATATAAATGTGGTATGGAAAAGTAGTTTCGCCATCAATAACAGTCACTTCACTCTCGAAGGAGGAATAACTGGATTCTGTTCCGGGATATTTGTTGGCGATAAAATTGTCAAGTTTTATGGCAAAAGGAAGTTCAATCTCCTTGGAACCGTACCTCAGATAAAACTCCAGCCCTCCCAGCTCTATTTTCTTCGGGTCAGTAACCACGTACTGGGCGCCCATCAGTTTCACGATCTCCGATTCCCCATTAGTGCTGACTCTTACTGTAACAGCATCCTGTTGCCCGGCAGCTTTTTCTTCAATAGGTACAATATCGTATCGCCCCTTTACCACGGGATCCGGGAGAACAAACTGCATTCCCGCCATATTATACAGGGAACGTAGATGAAGCGGCTGCAGGGAATCCTTCACTACCTCTCCCTGTGCCTGGGTTGCCATTGTCATATACGTTCCTTCAAAAGGAGAAGATATTCTATAATCTCCATTCTCGTATTGGAAATTAATGGCGCCTTCAGTAGGTTTGTTGAAGGCGAAAAGCACATTGTGGATACTGGAAATTTCGCCTTCTTTGATATAATGATCATGGCGTTCGCCTCCTCCGGCTTCCACTATCTTCAGGAAATTCTCCCCTTCGGGATCCTCGACAAGACCTTCTTCGGCTCCATGAATATAATCAATGATCTCAAGCTTCACAGGCTGCCCATTGTAGTCGGTATTGAATTCGAATTCATTGGAAGCACCGGGTGCCAAAAGGACTTCCTCCTCCACTACCCTTCTCAGGGGCTTCCCTTCAATTTCCCCATCAATAAAAGTCGTAAGGTATGTCTTCTGGGAAAGAATGGAATTTTCAGTTGCCCCCTCGCGGATAGGCATCATTCCCTCATAACTGATATAACGGGTGACAAAAGCACCTACCAGAATGAAAATGAATGAGAGGTGCAACAGCAGGGTAGACCATTTTTCCCGCTTATATAACTGATATCTCTTGATATTTCCAGCGAAGTTAATCACGAAAAAGGCCATAATCACCTCGAACCAAAGGGCATTGTAGATCCACACTTTTGCGGTTTCGGTGCTGTACCAGTTTTCGATAAAGGTTCCTAATCCCAGGGCAATGGCAAAGACCAAAAACAGGACTGCCATTAACCGGGTGGAGAATAGTATAGAGGCTATTTTATTTTGCATGGGGAAGTACGTTTAAAACGTTGCAAAAATAAGGATAATTAATTATTTGGGCCCATATATCTTCCCCGATTTGAAAGATACAGGTGTTATTCCAAAAAGCTGTTTTTTTTGGTAATTTAGCCGAATGATCAAAGTGGTACTTTTAGGCACCGGAAATGTAGCAGGTTTTCTTTTTGAGGCGTTTTCAGCTTCAGAAAATGTTCAGGTGGTGCAGGTATATAATCATTCCCAAAAAAGTCTTGACAGCTATTCAAAGGAGGTAGATGTTTCGACATCAATGGAAGACCTGAAGGAGGCTGATATTTATCTAATGGCTGTCAAAGATGATGCAATTCCCGATTTAGCGAAACACCTGGAAACGAAAAAAGGACTGGTGCTTCATACTTCCGGTGCCATTTCGATTGATGCCCTCTCGGGATGTGACAGACGGGGGGTCTTTTACCCTCTGCAGACTTTTTCAAAAGACAGAAAGGTGAAAAATAAAAACATCCCTTTCTGCCTTGAAGCCAACGGGCCGGAAGATCTGGAACTTTTGACAGAACTTGCTGAAGAGATTCACGGAAGCCACTATAAAGTCTCCTCTGAACAGAGAAAAAAACTCCACCTTGCTGCTGTTTTCGTCTGCAACTTCGTCAACCATCTTTATGCAATCGGTGAGGATATTTGTCGCGATAATGACCTTCCTTTTGAGATCCTTCAGCCCTTAATAAAAGAAACAGCTGAAAAGATCAGCAATTCCTCTCCCCATGAATCCCAGACCGGGCCGGCAAAAAGAAATGACCAAACCACAATTCAGGCACACTTGGAATCCCTGAAGTCAGAAGAAAACAAAGACATCTATAAATTACTAACCCAAGCAATCCAATCCGCTCATGGAAAAAAGTTATAAGGAATACCTGGCCCAGATCAACACATTTATATTTGATGTAGATGGCGTTTTAACCGATGGCTCCATTCAGATCGGGACTGACGGAGATTTATTGAGGACCATGGACATCAAGGATGGTTTCGCCATGAAACATGCAGTTGACAATGGATATACCGTCTGTATCATTTCCGGTGGAAAAAATGAGGGAGTACGGCACCGGCTGCGAAATCTTGGCCTTACCGATATCTATTTAGGTTGTGACGACAAGGTTACCCAAATGGAGGAGTTTCTGGATATTTATAATATCAACCCAGGGCAGGTGCTGTATATGGGAGACGACATCCCTGATTTGTATCCAATGAGGAAAGTGGGAATGCCCTGTGCGCCACAGGATGCTGCTCCCGAAATCAAGCATATCGCAAAATATATTTCCCACAGGAAGGGTGGGAAAGGCTGTGTTCGCGATGTAATCGAGCAGGTGATGAAGGTACAGGGAAAATGGATCGCGGAATGAGCTGGTTACTTCTAATAATAGCCGGCCTCTTTGAAGTCGGTTTCGCCACCTGCCTGGGAAAGGCAAAAGAAACAACCGGAAATACGGCCATGATTTGGATGACAGGTTTTTTCGTCTGTCTGGCAATCAGTATGAGCCTGTTGTATAAAGCTACCCAGAACCTGCCCATTGGCACCGCTTATGCAGTCTGGACCGGGATCGGGGCAATAGGCACCGTCCTTGTGGGGATCTTTTTGTTTAAGGAACCTGCGACATTCTGGAGACTATTCTTCCTCTTCACCCTTATTGCCTCCATCATAGGGTTAAAATTCGTATCCAGTTAATCTATGCCTCTCCTCCCCTTCTTAAAACTGATCAGGTTCGGGAATCTCTTAATGATCTTCCTGACACAGTACCTGGTCAAATATTTTCTTTTTGAACCCTTCAGAATTGCTGTAACTCTCGACTGGATGGGCTTCTCTCTTCTGGTCATTTCCATGATGGCCCTGGCAGCCGCAGGGAACATAATTAATGATATTCACGACATCCACACTGATTCCATCAATAAACCCCAGCGACAGGTGATCGGGAAAAGCATTTCCGAGAAAACTGCCTATAACTGGTTCTTCGGATTAAATATTCTGGGAGTGGGAATCGGATTCTACCTTTCCAACCTTGTGGGCCGCCCCAGCTTTGCAGCCCTGTTTATTTTGCCTTCCGTCTTCCTGTATCTCTATGCCACCCAGTTAAAAAGAACCATTCTCGTAGGCAATCTGGTAGTGAGTATCATGGTCGCCATGATCATCATCATGATCGGGATCTTTGATCTTCTTCCCGCAATCACCCCCGCCAACCAGACAACCCAGAAGGTGATTTTTTTCATTCTGGTGGATTACGCAATTTTCGCTTTTCTGGTAAACCTGTTGAGGGAGATCGTGAAGGACCAGGAGGATGTAAACGGGGATTACAACGCCGGGCTCCATACCCTGCCGGTGGTTTTGGGGAAAAACCGCACCAACAAGATCATTTTTGTACTGGCTTTGCTTCCACTTGCGGCAGTTGTTTATTATATTTACTCTTATTTATATGAAAATCTTTGGGCAGTTCTTTATGTTCTTTTACTGATCCTGGGACCTCTTCTCTATTTCTGGGTAAGGATCCTTGGTGCAAAGACCAGCAAGGAATTCCGCCATCTGAGTATTTTACTGAAAATAGTGCTCGCTGCAGGGTTGCTGTCTATTGGGCTTTACCGATTTATATTGTTATAAGATGCTGAAAGAAAAACTGAAAGACTTCAATATAATACTGGCTTCCGGCTCTCCCAGAAGGCAAAGTTTTTTTGAGGAAATGGGTATCCCCTTCGAAATAAAACTGAAGCCTGTTAAAGAAATATTCCCAAAGAACCTGACCCGATCGGAGATCACGGATTATCTGGCTGAACTTAAAGCCAGTGCCTTTGAAGGAGACCTGGAGCCTAAGGACATCCTGATCACCAGTGACACCATCGTCTGGCATGAGGGAGCGGCTCTCGGAAAACCAGCCGATCCGGCCCAGGCTTCCGAAATGCTGAAATCCCTTAGTGACAGGACTCACGAGGTAATTACCTCGGTATGTTTTACAACTGCAGAAAAATCAAAGACAGTGAACTGCAGCACCAGGGTGAGCTTCAGCAGGCTTTCAGACGAAGAAATAGCTTATTATATCAACGAATACCGGCCCTTTGATAAAGCAGGCGCCTATGGAATTCAGGAATGGATAGGCCTGGTGGGGATCGACCATATCGAAGGCAGTTATTTCAATGTAGTTGGGCTCCCCACACATTTAGTATACGAATCCCTGATGGAATTTAGCGAGTGATACGCTTATCATGAACTTAAGATTTAACTTTACCTTGAAATTTCTTGTTTAGATGCTAGAAGAATATTTTTTCACATATCAGCGACAGATAACCTTTACGATTATAACCCTTATCGCCCTAACTGTTTTCCAGTTCATACTGAAGAAAATGGCGCAAAAGGTGGGAAGAAAAAGTGAGATCCAGGTTACCAGGACCAGGCTGATGTTCAAGTACATTAACATCCTGGTGATATTAATAGCTATTTTCCTGCTGCTCCTTTCGTGGGGCTACGAATTGAGCGAGCTTTCCCTCGTTTTCTCTTCCGTCTTCGCCGTTTTAGGAGTTGCCCTTTTCGCCATCTGGTCCATCCTGAGCAATGTCACCGCGGGTGTTATTCTCTTTTTCTCCTTCCCTTATAAGATTGGAAACAAGATCAAGATCCATGACAAGGATCTTCCCGTAGAAGCCATCATTGAGGACATTAAAGCTTTTCACCTGCACCTGCGAACCGCAGATGGGGAACTGATCACTTACCCAAACAACCTCATTCTGCAGAAGGCAGTTTCCCTGGTCGAACGGGAACAGTCTGACGAAGGAAAGGCTGCTCTTTAAAAGAAAGTCGAGGTCCGGAGGTTCGCGAAGGAGAATTTATAAACAGGAACGAAAAGTATAGTCAAAGCAGGGAATCTTTATATATTTGATAAAAATGCCCTTACATGCGAAAGAATCTTTGTCTGTTACTATTCTTACTTTGTTCAGGTCTTCAGGCCCAGCAGCCCACTAAATTAAATGCAGCCGAAATATATAAAGAGATCCAGAATCTCAATTTTCTTGGCTCCGTACTTTATATTGCAGCCCATCCCGATGATGAGAACACCCGGCTCATTTCCTATCTCAGCAACGAAGCTCACGCCCGTACCGCCTATTTATCCATCACCCGAGGGGACGGAGGACAGAATCTTATAGGTCCTGAACTCGGGCCGCTCCTGGGGATTATCAGGACACAGGAACTGCTGGCAGCCCGCAGGATAGACGGAGGACATCAGTTTTTTACCAGGGCCAATGATTTTGGGTATTCCAAGCATCCGGATGAGACTCTGGAAATCTGGAATAAGGAGGAGGTGCTGAACGATGTGGTGTATATCATCCGCAAATTCAGGCCGGATGTCATCATCAACCGCTTTGATCATTCCACCCCCGGCGAAACCCATGGGCATCATACGAGTTCTGCAATCCTAAGCCTTGAGGCTTTTGAACTTGCAGGTCAATCTAAAGCATTTCCAAATCAACTTGACCTGGTGGAAACCTGGGAGCCGAAAAAACTCTTTCAGAACACCTCCCCCTGGTTTTTCGAAAGCCAGGAAGCTTTTAATGCAGTCAAGTCCCGGTTCCAGGACCTAGAAACAGGGGTTTATTTTCCCCTGCTTGGACTTTCCAATACCGAGATCGCGGCCCTTAGTCGCTCCCAGCACCAGTCCCAAGGCTTCGGAAGCACCGGTTCCCGAGGGGAATCACAGGATTACTTAAAATTAATAGCTGGAGAAGAATCCAACAAGGCTGAGGATATTTTCGCCGGGATCGACACCTCCTGGGGCAGACTCAAAGGGGGCGAGAAGATTGGGGAAATCCTTTTAGAAGTGGAACAGGAATTTAATTTTAAGGATCCCTCGTCCAGTATTCCCAAATTATTAGAGGCTTACAAGCTCCTCCAGAAACTGGAAAACGACCACTGGAGAACCATTAAAACCGAGGAACTAAAGGAGATCATCGCTGCCTGTGCAGGATTATTTCTTGAGGCCGTTTCAGAGCAAGCCATGGCAACCAGAGGGGAAACCCTTCAAATTCGGCTGGAAGGGATCAACAGAAGCGATCTGAAGATGGAACTTGCTTCTGTACAATTACTTCCCACCAACAAGTCCATTGCGCCCCAAAACCTTCTCCATAACAATCAGGTGTGGAACGCCGAGATGCAGTTAACTATTCCTGAAGAGACCAGCTACACAACTCCCTACTGGCTCAGGCAACCCGGGAGCCTGGGCATGTATACGGTGGAAAATCCTGCTTTTATAGGCCTGCCAGAAACCCCGGACACCTTTAAAGCAGTCTTCGACATTCGAATTAATGGTACCAGTCTGACTTTCGAAAAACCGATTGTCTATAAAACCAACGATCCCGTCAAAGGCGAAGTATACAGACCTTTCGAGATTGTCCCTGAAATCTCTACAAAGATCGAGGACAACGTGATCATCTTCGCTGATTCCGAGGCTAAAACAATTCCCGTGATAATAAACAGCCGAAAAGACAGCCTGCAGGGCAACCTTAAACTGGAGGTGCCGCAAGGCTGGACCAGTTCCCCGGATAGTTTTCAGTTTTCAATGAACAAAGGGGAAGAAAAAACTTTCTTCTTCAAACTCACCCCCCCAAAGGACCAGAATGAAGGCTTCATTACCCCTGTTGCCGAAATAAAGGGGGAAAGGTTTTCGAAAGAATTGCTGAGTATTGAATATGACCACATTCCGGTGCAGACAGTACTTTTAGCTTCGGCTACCAAAGTCGTGAAGCTTGACATAAAAAAACGGGGGGAGCTGATAGGATATATCCAGGGTGCCGGGGACGCGATCCCTCAGAGTCTTGAACAGATTGGCTACCGAGTATTAAACATCGATCCTGAAAATATTTCAGGGAGTTATCTGGAAAAATTTGACGCAGTGGTAGTGGGAATCCGTGCCTACAATACAGTAGATGAATTAAAGAACAAGCAGGAGGAACTGCTGACATATGTAAAGGACGGTGGAAATCTGATCCTCCAGTACAACACGAGTCAGCGGTTCCAGCTTCCCAACCTCGCCCCCTACCTCATAAACCTGAGCCGGGGGAGGGTAACCGATGAAAATGCACCCGTTCATTTCCTGGCTCCGGAACATCCGGTGCTGAATGAACCCAACAAGATTAACCAGAAGGATTTTGAAGGCTGGGTGCAGGAACGAGGTCTTTATTTCCCTGAAGCCTGGGGACCTGAGTTCACCCCAATCCTTTCCATGAACGATCCAGGGGAGGAACCCCTTCACGGAAGCCTGCTCGTTGCCCCTTACGGAAAAGGAAATTATATTTACACCGGCCTGAGCTTTTTCAGGGAATTGCCCGCCGGGGTCCCGGGAGCTTTTAAACTCTTTGCCAATCTTGTTTCCATGGAACCTCAGGAACGGGGGCAGGATAATATCCCCAGCAATTAAAACCATGGAAGAAAAAGAAAATCCTCCAAAGAAGGTATCCCGGAAGACTTTTATTCCCGAAAAATACGTCTGGAAACGATCCTATACCTTCGTATTACTGGCCAATGCCCTGTATATCATACTTTTTTATTTCCTAATGATCATTTTTCAGTAATATGCAGCAACTCGACTGGATCGTATTAATTGGAACCCTTGTTTTTATTGCTACTTACGGAGCCTATAAAACCCGCCGCAGCAGGAATGTACAGGATTACCTGCGAGGAGGGGACGATGTGAAATGGTGGACCATTGGTCTTTCAGTAATGGCAACCCAGGCAAGTGCCATCACCTTCTTGTCCACCCCGGGGCAGGCCTTCCACAGCGGGATGGGCTTTGTACAGTTCTATTTTGGACTCCCCATTGCCATGGTGATCATCTGTCTGGTATTCATTCCCATTTATCACCGGCTGAATGTCTATACCGCCTATGAATTTCTTGAATCCCGTTTCGACAAAAAGACCCGTACCCTTACAGCTCTTCTCTTTTTAACCCAGAGAGGACTCTCCGCAGGGATCACCATTTTTGCACCTTCCATTATACTCTCTGCAGTGCTGGGCTGGAACCTCACCACCCTGAATATCCTCATCGGCCTTGTAGTGATCCTTTATACAGTTTCAGGAGGCACCAAAGCGGTGAATATCACCCAAAAACAACAGATGGCAGTTATTTTCTCAGGAATGTTTATTGCCTTCTTCCTGATCATCGATTACCTGCCCGAGGATATCACTTTTACAAAGGCCCTGGACATTGCAGGGGCAAGTGGAAAAATGGATATACTTGATTTCTCTTTCGATTTCGATAACCGCTATACCTTCTGGAGCGGGATCATTGGGGGAACTTTCCTTGCCCTCTCCTACTTCGGCACAGACCAGAGTCAGGTGCAGCGCTACCTCTCCGGAAAATCCGTTCGCCAGAGCCAGCTGGGCCTGATCTTTAATGGTCTCCTCAAGGTACCCATGCAATTTTTTATCCTGCTGGTCGGGGTGATGGTCTTTGTATTTTATCAGTTTAACCCCTATCCGTTAAACTTCAATCCCTCTGCCACTCTGGCCGTGATGGAATCTAAATATGCTCCCCAATATGAGGAGCTCACCAGGGAGCATCAGGAAGTACAGCAGGAAAAGAAGGAAATAGCGGCTGAATTTGCTCTGCTCCCGGAAACGGTTTCTCCGGAAAAACGGGAGAATATTCAGGAACAAATGGTCCTGCTCAACGAAATTGAACTAGCGCAGCGGGAGGAAGCCCGCTTATATATTGAGGCTTCCAAAAAGGATGTGGAAACGAATGACAAGGATTATGTTTTTATCCATTTTATCCTTAACCAGCTTCCCCGGGGCCTGGTTGGTTTGCTTCTGGCTGTGATCCTCTGTGCTGCCATGTCCTCCACTTCCTCGGAATTAAATGCCCTGGCTTCCACAACGGTGATCGATCTTTACAAAAGGAACCAGAAGACAGATAAGCCGGAGGTTCATTACGTGCGGGCGTCCAAATGGTTCACCCTCGCCTGGGGTCTTATTGCCATTGCCGTGGCCAGTGTAGCTGATCTGTTCGACAATCTCATCCAACTGGTGAACATTATCGGGTCCATTTTCTACGGAAATGTACTGGGAATCTTCCTGCTGGCATTTTTCATAAAATATGTGCAGAGCACCTCGGTCTTTATAGCCGCCATCATCACGCAGATCATCATTATCATCCTCTTTAAAATGGAGGTGATGCCCTACCTCTGGCTCAACCTGGTAGGATGTGGGGTGGTAATGCTACTGGCAGTGATTCTTCAGATGTTCAGCAAAGATCAGAGAGCTCTTCATAACTAAAGGAAACCCACTTGACTAATCCTGCTTTTGTTGCAGTTTCTTAACATTCCGGGAAAGGGGTTTACCATTTAATTATGAGGAGGTTCCTTCTTCCCTCCCTCAATAATTGGTAAATTCATAACTCATTTAAATTGGACTATCATGCTGAGCATTTTAGAAGCCGAAGGGAATTATATTGCCACCAGGGTAACCGGAAAGATTTCGAAAGCTGATTATCAGAAGATTCTTCCCATCATCAACGAACAACTTCAGACGAACGAAAAGATCCGCTGGTATTTTGAGATGGAGGATTTTGAAGGCTGGGACATGAAAGGCCTGTACGAGGAAGTTAATTTTGATATCAA
>CAMPJY010000078.1 GCA_946887025.1 uncultured Salinimicrobium sp. | reverse complement strand
AGGAATTTTGGGAAAAGGGAGGGGGATAATGCGGGAAAAGTCGCGTAGGCCGCTTAGCTGCCTTCGCTGCGCCCGATCTCCAGATCGGAGCGGGGCGGGAATCTCCAGATTCCCCGTAAATGCTGCCACGGCGATCTGGAGATCGCCACCCGGTGGGTCCAAATCTGGAGATTTGGACCAGCGAACCGCTGCGACAGGATCTCCAGATCCTGGCGCAACGGGGCGGGAATCTCCAGATTCCCGTAGCAGCTTTTCGACCAGCGCCTGCGCCCCGTTCAGTTAGAATCTATAATTCAACGACACTATCAGATTCCTGCCTGCCGCTGAAATGCCTGAGGAATAGGTGCGGTAGCGCTGGTCGGTGATGTTTTCAAGGGCGGCGGTGGCGGTGAGGGAATCGAGGAGCTGGTACTGCACCGCGAGGTTTAACGTGTACCACTCGGGGGAATAGGGGTTGCCCCGGGCGTCGATGGCGTAGAGATAAGGCTTGTCCTGCTCGGAAGGCGCGAGCTCCTCGTAACTCAGTTCGCCATTGTATTCCGTGAACAGATCCATTTTCAGCTTGTCCTTTTCCCAGATCAGATGCGCATTGGCGAAGAGGGGGGCGGCGTGCCGCATGGGGGCTTTCTCGCCGTTGTCGAGCTCTTCCTTGCCTTCGGTGAGGCTCAGCTGCGAAACCAGCTTCAGGTCCTCCCGGAAGCGCAATTCCGCGCCGGCTTCAAAACCGTACACATAGGCGAAGGCAGCGTTCTGGATCGCCTGCACCTGACTGGGCTCGCCCTTGTAGTCGATAATACTCTGCCCGTTCAGCTGAAAATCCCGCCGGACCAGCGCATCCTCCAGATGGGTGTAGTATCCCGTGAGGTCGAGAAACAGCACCTCCTCGAAATTAAGCTGCACCCCCAGCTCGGTGTTATAGGCGTATTCAGGCTTTAGATCAGCATTGGGCACCACCACCATCCCGGGCACGGATTCAAAGATCTTCCCTACATCATCGATGTTGGGCGCACGGAAGGCGGTGGAGAAGTTCAGCTTCCAGTTCACCACCTCACTCTGCTTCCAGTTCAGACCCGCACTCCCCGTCAGGGCGCCGGTCTCCAGATTGGCATCGGCGAAAGGGAAGTCGTACACCGCATCGTCGAAATGGGCGTTCAGCAGCACATAACTGTAACGGGCGCCCGTCTGCAGGGCCAGGCCTTCGGTGAGCTCCCACTGGAAACTTCCGTAGCCCGCGAGGGACTGCCAGTCGGAATCGTTGGGGTAGCGGGAGGTGCCGGATAAACTTTCCCCGGTGAGGATATTGGTTTCAGTGCCATGGGAACCCACCTTGTTCAGCACGTATTCCAGGCCGTAGAAGAGTTTATCGCTCCCGAAGTCCTTTTCGAAGTCCAGGTTCAGGGAATAGGCATCCACGCGTTCTTCCGTCTGGAATAAGGTTTCCGCATTGTAATCCCTGTCATTGCGGCTTTCCCCGAAGCGCTGATAAGCCAGGGTCAGTTTCGCCTTGTCGTACAGCGGGCCGTCGCCTTTCTTGTTCAGCTGAAGATTGGTCTGCAGCCATTCCTGCGGGCCGTAATACCATTCCGCAGCGCGCAGCTCCCCGTCCCGCTTGCGGTAAAGGCGATCGTAGCGGGGATAATCGGAGGTGGTGGAATAGAGGAGCCCCAGACTGAAATCCCAGGTATCATTGGGGCGGAACCTCAGCTTCTCCAGCAGACTCAGTTGGTTGTAGCCCGTAGGCTTCTGCACTCGCGGATCGTCATTCGGGACAGTGATGTCTTCCCCATCGCGACGGATCACATATTCATTCCGAAGATACTCCTCCGGTCCGTGGCTTCCCATCCGCATATCCCCGAAATCGGAGTAGCTGAGGCTGGAGAGGAAGGCCCACTTCTCCTTGCCTACCGAAATATCCACATGGCCCGTCTTCTCATTGTTGGCGGTGGCATAACGCGCGTAGCCCCTGCCCGAGACGCTGGTTTTGTCTTCATAGGAAAATTTGGGATCCAGGGTATAGAAGTTCATCACCCCGCCCACGGCATCGGAGCCATACACCACCGAGCCCGGGCCCAGCACCACCTCGATGCGCCTCAGCGAAAGCGGATCGATGGAGATCACGTTCTGCACGTTCCCGCCCCTGAAGATGGCGGTGTTCATACGCACCCCATCCACCGTGAGCAGCAGCCTGTTGGTCGCAAAGCCGCGGATCATGGGGCTGCCCCCGCCCAGCTGACTCTTCTGCACGTACACCTGCCCACTGCTCTCCAGCAGATCGGCTGCGGTCTGCGGATTGGCAAAAACTATATCTTCCTGAGAAAGGCTCACCACCTTCTGGGGCAGATCTGCCTTGCTCTGGCGGAATTTAGACACCGACAGCACCACCTCCTGCAGCTGATTCTCATTCGGCACCAGATATACCTCATAACCCCTGCGGGCAAGCCTCCCTTTGGTGGTGGAATACACCTGGTGGGAAACATGACGGAAGAAGAGCGGCTCCTCCTCCTCAAAGGCAGAAAGATCCGCCTTTCCGTCGAAATCGGTAAGCGTATTCCGGGTCTTATCCTTGTTGTAGATGGCGACGTTGAAAACCGGCTGGCGGCTGACTTCATCCAGCACCAGCACCTCCTGGGCGTGGGCAGACATAAAACACAGGAACAACAGCAGACAGGTAATTTTGCGCATCAGGTAAAGATCTCATTAAGCACCGCCAGGGATCGGGGTTTGCGGAAGCCCTGCAGGTGCAATTCGTAATATTCCAGCAACATCGACAGGAAAGCAGCGCGGCCGGACTGGTTTAATTTAACGGCTGGAAGAGCATCAAAATTTATGCCCAAGAGCCGCTTCAGCAGGGCAACATTTTCCCCGGAAACACAGTGCGCGCCGGAGTCCCGCTCCTGGAAGACCCCCTCCAGCAGATTAAACACAGGCATATCTGTTTCAGAATCATCCGGATAGAAGCCCAGGTACTTGGTAAGCTTCAGCAGGAACAGCAGGTGGAAATTGGCGAACTCATCATGCACGTCGAACCAGGAGAGCGTGGTTTCCAGGTATTCATAGAGCCGGGGATTGGCTTCCTCCTCCTTCACCGAATTCCGCAGCATTTCAGAGAGGAAGAACACCACCGAGGATTTCACCACATGCGAATGCAGGCTCCGGTACGCAGTCAGCAGCCGGGCCTCCCGCAGGCGCTCCAGCGTGCCCTTGTCCTTGTGACTCGCCACCAATTCCAGCTGAGTAAGCGGCTGAAACAGCGAGGCCTTCAGCTTGCCTTTTTTGGATTTCAGAATCCCCCGCAGCAGGTAGGACTTCAGCCCCTTTTTTTCGGTGAAGCAGCTCACGATCAGGTCCGCCTCCCCGTATTTGATGCTGCCGAAGACAATGGCCCTGGTGGTGATGAGCATGGATGGATTTTAGAATGCCAAACAAAAATAGGCTTTATTTTGGTAAGGCGGGTATAGCGCTGCAGCTGAAGGGTTAGCTGCCAGCCTGGCTGGCCTGCTGGTCCAAATCTCCAGATTTGGACCCACCGGGTGGCGATCTCCAGATCGCCGTGAAGCACTACGGGAATCTGGAGATTCCCGCCCGGTTGCGCCAGGATCTTCAGATCCTGTCGCAGCGGTATCTGCGATATCTGCGCAAAAATCTGCGTAATCTGCGGGAAACCCTTCCCGTAACGCTATTCCCCCGACTTACTCATCCGCTTCGCCTCCTCCCCCAGCCCCTTCACATCCGTAGGATACGGATTCTCCTTCAACACCCTCGCCAGGTGCACCAGGTTATGCAGCATCAGCAACATCGTCCTGTTAGTAAACAGATGCTTATCCCCTTCCGCCTTGATATACGCGTCCCCGGGCCCCGCTTTCCCCACATAATAGGTGAAGGCATTCACCGGGACGCTGAAGCCATGCTCCGAGAGATCATAGCAGATGCTGGAGATCGCCTTTTTAGCCCCGTCCTCATTCCCGTCCACCATCACTCCGCCGACTTTATTGAAGGTGGGATACTGCCCGTTTTCCTCATTGGCTTCTTCCCAGACCCCGTCAAACCTTTCCGCCACGCTCTTGGCGACCGAGCTGCGGTCGCCGCGCCAGATGGGGGTGGCGATGATCATGATATCACAGGCCTTCACCTTCTCCAAAATCACGGGCCACTCATCCCCCTCCCCCTCATCCGAGGAGTTCCCCAGTTTCACGTTATAATCCGCCACCCGCAGCTCCTCCGTCTCCACCCCAAGCCCGTGGAAGACTTTCTCGGCGTTTTTGATGAAGGCAGATGTATTGGAGGTGGTGGGAGATTTTTTCAGGGTGCAGTTAAGAAATAATGCTTTTAGTGCCATAACAGAAAGGTTTTGAATGCTTTAAGTTAAGGAAATAAAAGCAGATATGCGTTTAATTTTAAGAAAGGAAGACTGTCCCCTTAGAATTTATTACTGTGTTTATATGCCAGGACAGCCCTTTCCAGATCTTCCTTATCCTCGTGAATGTAGAGCAGGGGGATTCCCTTTCATTTAAAAGTTTTTTAATGAATTTATACTTATTTAATGATCAGTTCCTTCTTCACCACCGAAGCAGCTCCAAAATAACCTACAGCTTTCAGGCTGTTTCCAGGGGCACTTTTGATATTCGTGCGAATATTGGCGATAGGATCAGCAAACATTCCTCCATTGGAGATCTGGTCCCGCATTTCGGAGTAGAAAAAGTAGGCATCCTCTGTTATAGACCAGTTTTCTATCACTATTCGGTCTGAAACCTCAAATGGTTCAGAATGAAACTGAGTCTCCCGGAAATAAACCCCATCAGATAAGCGGTCCTGTACCACAATCAGATCGGTGGGTTTGTTTAAGAGTTGCCCATTCCTTAAGATCCTGAATCGGTAGAAATCCCCTGTCCCCTCTGCTTCCGGCCCAAAGTACTGCACATAGATCCCCTCCTTGTTCATCATGGTCTTTTCTTTATAGGCCTGCGTGAGGGAATCTATCTGCGCAGGGCGTCTTATTTCTGTTTCTGCCTCGTAAACCTCATTTCCTAACTGGATGTTCAGAAAGTATTTCTGTCCCACAACCCCCACGAAATCCTCAGATGACTCATAGACTCCGGCTGACTTTTCAGTAAAATTCTCCACGTTTCCTTCGCTATCTGTAACGCTTATTTCGGCGCCCGATTTTCTCGGAGCAGCCTGGTCGTTAAAATAGGGGGAAGTCGTACTGAGGCTGATGCTATGGGGACCCGGTTGATCGGTTATCCACCCATCCACCACCAGCAAGGTCTCTCCTGTATCCAGTTCAACGTCTATGGGATCTTCACAACTTATGACTAAAATGGAAACCAGAAATGCAAGGGCGATCTTCGTAAAGCTGAAGGCTAATATGTTTGTTTTCATGACTATGAGATTATTTTAATTAAAATTTGAAATTATAAGAAACTGAAGGGATCACACTTGCAAAGACTGACATACGCACAGCTTCTGTCTTTGAAGGATCATCCTCGTTCTGCTGAAAATAAACCGAGAAGGCATTCCTGCGGGCATATACATTGTACAGGGAAAACACCCAGTCGCTTTGAAACTTGCTGGAGGCGCGTCTTTTACCTTTTAAGGTAAGCGCGAGGTCCAGCCTGTGATAATCCGGAATTCTGTAGTTGTTCCGCGAATTATCGGTGTTGATGGGCACGATGATCCCGCCCTGTTCGTACCTGCCATTTGGAAAGGTGGTAGCCACCCCGGTAGTGTAAACGAAATTTCCTGAAAGACTCAGTCGGGGTGAGATCTCATAAATGGCAGTTGCCGTTAAATTATGGGTCCTGTCATATTTTACAGGATAGAATTCATTATTGTTGATCCCCTCGATCTTACGTTCAGATTTCGACAGACTGTAGCTCAACCAGCCGGTAAAGCTTCCCAGGCTCTTTTTCAGGAAGAATTCCAATCCGTAAGACCTGCCGGAACCATACAGCAGCTCTGCCTCCAGGTTCTCATTTAAAAGCAGGTCTGCCCCATCTACATAATCGATCTGATTGCTCATGTGTTTGTAATAGGATTCTACGGAAAATTCATAATCGTCATTCTCCGACTTCCTGAAATACCCCAGCGCCACCTGGTCTGCAAGTGCAGGTTCAATACCCGCAGTGGAAGGGGACCAGATATCCAGAGGAGAAGCCGCAGCAGTGTTGGAGATCAGGTGAATGTACTGTGCCATTCTGTTATAGCTGAATTTCAGGGCGCTGTTGTCGTTAAGGGAGTAGCGAAGGGAGAACCTCGGTTCCAGATTGGGATAGAATTCAATGGTCTCCCCCTTTCCATAGGTCCTGGGATTTACAGGTTCTTTGCGTTCTCCGGGTTCCCCGACATAGTCATAGACCGTCTGCTCCCCCAGATAATGAAAACCCGAGACCCGTAGGCCGTACTGCATCAGGATCTTTTCCCCTATCCGCTGTTCATGATCTATATATACGGCAGATTCCAACCCCCGCTGCCTTTCCATCTCCAGGGGTTGAAAATCCCCTTCCCCTGCCGGCACCGCCTTTCCGGGATTAAATCCGTAAAGCATGGTGGAGGCACCAAAATTAATTTTACTCCTCTCTGCCAGGTACCAG
Organism: uncultured Salinimicrobium sp.; assembly: GCA_946887025.1. Next base: position 5,618 of record CAMPJY010000078.1, on the reverse strand, counting down.
TCGAAATCAGCCTTTATGTTGGAAGTCAGTATCTTTGAGGTCCATTTTATATCGCCGACACCTCCGGGGAATTTAAGCCCATAGCTGTAGTCACTATAGATCAGGCTGACATTGGAAAACAGCTTTGAGGAGAACAGGTGATTCCATCTTAAGGTCCCCGTAGCATTACCCCAATCCATGGACATGTCGTCTTCATAATTGAATACATCCTTCCCAAAATAACCCGAAAGATAGATCCTGTTATTCTCGTTAATGGTGTAATTCGTCTTTCCCGTCAGATCGTAAAAATAAAGCTGATTGCTGCTCAGCTCCGGGTCAGAAGATAACTTGAGGAAAAGGTCCCCATAGGTACGCCTCCCCGCGACAATAAAGGAGCTGACATCCTTCTGTAAAGGACCCTCCACAGAGAAACGGCTGGATACCAGTCCCACGCCCCCGGAGTATTGCATTTCCTTCAGATTACCTTCCTTTAAGCGTACATCGAGCAGGGAAGACAGCCTGCCCCCGTATTGGGCAGGAATCCCTCCCTTTACCAGATTTACGTCCTTGACAGCATCAGGATTAAAGACTGAAAAGAAACCCAGTAAGTGGGAGCTGTTGTACACCGGCGCTTCATCCAGGAGGATCAGGTTCTGGTCGATCCCTCCTCCACGTACATTGAACCCACTGGTGCCCTCACCTACTGTTGAGACGCCGGGGAGGCTTTGCACACTCCTGAGGATATCAACTTCCCCCAGTAAGGAAGGCATAGCTCTTACAGCCTCCATACTAAGTTTATTGGCGCTCATCTGTATCCGGTGAACATTCCTGGTGGCGGAGTTGGATCGCACCACGACCTCTTCCATTTCCACCAAGTCAGGCTGTAACTCAAGCTCCAGGGTGGTATCGGAGTTAATTTCCAAGGTCCTTTGAAGTGGCTGGTACCCAACATAGGTGACAATCATTTCATGGCGTCCTTTAGGTAGTGTTATGGAATAGAATCCATAATCATTTGAGATCGTTCCGTTGAAAAGCTCCGGAAAATAAACATTGGCAGCGATCAGGGCCTCGCCTGAATTCACATCCTTCACATAACCACTAAGGGTGACCTGTTCCTGGGCTGTAACCGAGAAGGTGACAAACAGGAAGAATATCGCTAATTTCAGATTTTTTGACATTTCAATAGTATAAAATTTGACAGTAAATTTTTTGGCAAATTTATTCCGCTTGTCCCCTGAAAGATTTACAGGGAAAAGAGGAAGATTTATATAATTTTTGGAATTCTGTGGAAAGAGGGAGATACACTGCGGAGGATCAAGCCTGACCATGGGAATGTCTACTCCTTGATGGCAGGCTCCTTTTCTGTGTCTTCGGAAGTATCCATACCAAGTACAGCCGAGGATAATTCTCTCAGGTTAAAGGTTTCTGTGCAAAACATGTTTAAGAATTTATTTTAAAACTTCGATAATTTCACTTATTGGAATCAGGCCGGTGTGCATGGCAAAGACTTGTTTCACCTCCAGCCGGTTTTTTTCAATGGCTGCAACCAGTTCGGCGAGGTAGGCTTTCTGAAAGAAGCTGCCATCGCTGTTTTTTTGTATAAGGTCGCTCGCATACAGCAGTTTATGCTCAGGGAAATATACCATGGTCATTCTCTCTGAACTTTCACCCCCTACAGGGTAGAGCTCCATCCGATTGTCCCCGGCACCTATTTTCATTTTCTCCTTCACCGGATTTAAACTGAGTCTTGCAGGACTGGCTTCTGTACCTCCCGATTGGCTGCTTGCAAGCAGACGTCTTAGGATTGGTTCATTCAAATGATGGGTGAAGACGGGAAGCCTGTGCTTCACGACGGCAGCCATACCCCCTATGTGAGGCCAGGCATCCGAGCTGCTTACTACCCCTTTTAGTTTTTTGGAGGGAAATAAGCTTTCAGCTTTTTCCATGGCCCGGGAAGTATACTCCTCAGAAATGGGTGCCTCCAGCATCACAACCCCGTCTTCCTGGGCTACCAGGGTGATATTCCAGAAACCTGAAATGAGAAAAATACCCGGTGCCAGCTCCTTCGGTTCTTCCCCCGGTCTTCCCAAAGGCAGATCTTTTATCGGGAATACAGGCTGCGCCGCATAACGCTCTTTCAGATCTTCAGGGATTTCAAAGAGGCTTTCATTGATGGCTTCATTCACCTTCAGATCCACAATGGTGAATTCCCGGAAGGGTTGCCCGTTCCGGTAAAGATTGTATTGAAGCGGATAAAGTAATTTATCTGAAGAAAGCGTCCAGGCCGACAGATACAGATCATTTCGAACTTCGCCCCAGACCGACCACATAATATCCTGCGGATACTTCCTGAAGCTCCGGATAAGGCTCGGCAGGGAAGTGTTGGAATTCAGGAACAGATTCACCCTGGTCCCCTTATAGTTGTACCCTATAGAATGATGATTTACACCCTGAATAACTGTATCAGAAAGAGTCTGCAGCTCCTCTGCCTCCAGGGCTGCCAAAAGGAGCTGTTCCGGTGCATAATCCAAAATCTCCCGCATTTCCCCTTCCAGGGCACGTCTTCCCGGCACCAGGTCCCCGGAACTTTTTACTGCCAGGGTACTGTCGGCGAAGACCAGGCTGGTTTTCTGCCAGCCCGGCTGAAGTATGTTTTTGGTTTCCTTCTCAACGTATACCCGGTTTCGCTTATAGTCCCTCAGCTGGCTGAACTGTTCATAATTAACAAACCAGGGGCCTTCAGGGCGCTCCGACTGCTCCAGAAAATAGGAATGTCCAATTCCCTGTACGCTCAGGCTGCTGATGCTTCTGAGCCTCTCTTCCCCTCCCATTGCGGAGATACTTTGTAATATCAGGGCTTCTCCCGATTCCGGCCCCTTGGTAAATCCCGGGGAGCTAAAGAAGCTCAGTAGTGCTAATAAAATGCTTATGATCATTGGATCTGTATTCTTTAGAGGTTGGCTTGTACCTGAAAAGACGGTTGGAATAGGGATCCGTTACATTTCAGGTCTTTTTCAGCGCAACAACATTTCTCACTTCTGTTTTTCAGGAAGGGGCTGCTGCAGTTCCAGCAGCTGGCCTGTTCCCGGAGGGAGTTGATAAAATCCCCGTATTCCATTAGTTCCTGCAGTTCAAAAGAGGGGTGGGAAGACTTGAGGATGACCTCCCCTCCTTCCACCACCGAGACCTGACTCACCAGCTCAAAGCCTGCCTTTCTTATGCCGATCTCCGATGCCGTGTTTTCAGGCGCATGCATGATCCAGAAACATTCCGTGCGGTCTAATTCCGAAATCATGATATGCTGCAGAAGCCGGGGGTAGATGCCTTTTCCGCGGAATTCAGCCAGGGTCCTGAAATTCCATAAATAGCGATGTGATTCCGGCAGGACGAATTCGTGATTCAATTCCCCTATTCGGGCTTTTCCCAGTGCCATCCATCCGAAGGCTGCAGGGCTGCCATTCCAGTAGGCTACAAAAGCCTTATTGTTGTTTGAAAACCTCAGGAGGACATCCTCCCGGGAGATCTGGTTCAGGGCTGCCATCAGTTCAGGAGAATCCGTCTCCCTTATTTCAAGTCCTGCAAGGGGAGCCAGGCCTACCAGCTCCTGCTTTTTTGTAAATGCGTATAACATAATTCCTATTCTTTTTTAAATGTATATAACACCCCGTTTTTGGGGCTTCTCAGGCGACTCCCCTGGAATCCTTCGCGAAGCAGCAGCTCACTCAGAAGCCGAAGCGTGAAGGAGTGGCTGACGATAAGGACGCTACGGTCCCTGTGCTCCTGAATCGACTCCAGGAACTCCTGAAGGCGTCTGATCATCTGGTTCCTGCCTTCCTGCTGACTCGAATGGTTCCCGAGGATGGCAGATCTTATGATAAGCCCCCAAAGCAGGAAGGGTAGTTTCAGCTCCCTTTTAAATACGGGATCAGGGAAGGGTTCGCGCAAGAGATCGGTGAATACAATTTCCTTATCGACAATTTTCAAGGCAGTTTCCCTGGCCCGTGGCAGTGTGCTTGAATAGCAGATATCCCAGTCTTCCTCCATTTCGAGCTCCGAATGTATCACAGGAGCAGTATCGTAGGCTTTAAACCATTGCAGCACCTCCGACTGGGAAACCATGCCTTTCAGGAAAGGCTGGTCCACTTCAAAATGTCTGATCAATCCAATTTTCATTCCTGGGAATTTTGCTTTCAGTTCCACTCATCAGGCGTGGCAGTGCCCTCCGCTCATGGTTTCGGGTTCCGGTTCATTGGCAGAGATCACCTGGAAATTGGCCATCATCCCTGCCTCATGATGTTCGAGGATATGACAGTGGTACATCCACATTCCGGGCCGGTTGTCGGGCAGCCAGGCTATCTTCACCTTGCTTCTGGGACCTACATTGATAGTATCCTTCCAGGCCCTGTATTCGGGTGCCTTTCCATTCACTTCCAGCACCTGGAAAAAGAACCCATGCAGGTGGAAGGGGTGGTCCATCAGACTTATATTGGAAATTTCCCATACCTGCAGTTCCCCTACCCTTACAGGTTTATCATTGGCATGCACTTCCTTATTGATATAAAAGTTGGCGCCATTTTTCAGGCTGGGTTTGGTATCCAGCTCCACTTTTCGTGTTACCTCTGCGTCCTGTGGGGCAAGAGGCACTATGTTTCGCAGCCTGAACGGGATGGAAGCTCTGGAAGGCCTGGCTTCCCCTACCTTCACGCTTGCATATTTGGTCTTCTTGGTCCCACGGACAGCCCTTCTGTTGTAAGGCAGGGTTTCAATGGAGAAGCTTTCTCCTTCCCTGAAGGGGCCTGCGATGATATCCATACGTTCCCCGGGTACGATCATTACCTGGTTTACAGTCTTCGGCGTTTCCAGCAGCCCTCCGTCAGTACCCATGATGTTGAAGGTCCTGCCTTCCATATGCAGCAGAAAATACCTGGCGCTGGCAGCGTTGATGAACCTCCATCTTTCCAGCTGACCTGCAGCGATCTCTATCACCGGGTCCTCTTTTCCGTTCACCAGGGCGATATTCCCCTCGCGCCCGTCGTGCCTCTCGAGGCTTTTGGCAAGGTATCCTTTAGCTGTGGTGAATTCATTTTCGGAAGTCAGCTTCATATCATCGATCAGGAACACCTGTTCCCCATCGGTAACCGGGTCGGAGTCATCCTCCACTATAAGGGCTCCGTACATCCCCCTTTCCATCTGTACAGTTTCGTTGTGGTGCGAATGGTACCAGTAGGTTCCTGCATCCGGCACCACAAAGCTGTATTCGAATTCCTCCCCGGGACCCACAGGCTTCTGTACTACGCCTGTACCATCCATTGAGGCAGGAAGCCTGATTCCGTGCCAGTGGATCATGGTAGGTTCTTCCAGGTTGTTCTTTAATTTAACCACCACTCTGTCCCCTTTTCTGGCCCTCAGCACAGGACCGGGCAGTTGCCTGTTAAAACCCCATGCCTCTACGCTTTTCCCTGCAGCTATTTCCCATTGGAATTTACTTGCCTCTAATTCAAATAACACCTGGTTATTTCCTTTTCCGTTTTTCATGATCATTCCGTTTTTAGTTTGTTGTATTTTGATGAAGCAAATGTATACCAGACTCACAGGCAGGTATTTACGCAATAAGGGGATGGATTTATATAATTTTTGGA
>CAMPJY010000077.1 GCA_946887025.1 uncultured Salinimicrobium sp. | reverse complement strand
CCAGCGCCAATGGTACTGTCGGTGTAGGTACGTCCGAATCCGGGGATGTAAAGATTTTCAAAGAGACTCGGGGCACTTTCGTTGATCCTCTTTTTTAGCTGAAAATGGACTCCCAGGAAAAGGTTGTTCAGTACCTCGACCTTTACCCCGAGCTGCACTTCAGCCCAACCGGCAGTAAGGTTGTTGAATTCCTGATTTTCAGTGCGCACATCCGGCTCAAAGAAATCATTCCTGTTATAGATGGAGTATTCCTGTAATTCTGATGAGAAAGTGGCAAAACCATAGCGGAGACCGACATAGATCTCATTTTGCATTCCTTCCCAGTTCTTATAGGCATTATAATTTGCACCCAGCTTTATATAGCTTCCTTTATTAAAGGCGGAAATGTTTGCTTCCTGTACCTGCATCTGTTCATTTCCCAGTTCCGCGGCAAGGTAATAGTTCTCATAGATGCGGTAATCTCCAGTTATTTCCAATCCCTTGTAATCCTCATCCACCACTGATCGCAAGGGTTTACTGAGATCCACCCCAAGCCTGAGCCCGTATTTTTCACGTACCTGAAGGCTATCCTCCGGCTGATCAGCCTGAGCAGTCAGTCGCAGGGGCTGCAGCAGGGAAATGCTAGTGAGTAAAAGAAATATGATGAAACTCTGCTTCATTTTCTATATCGTCTATAACTATCAGATCAGATTCGATCCAGCTGTCCTCCCCAATCGGTCTGGTCAGGGTAAGGTCCAGAAAATTTATTTTGAATCCGCATGCGCGGTTAATATAATCGGGGTTGGGAAGATAATCAAAGCGAACCAGATCTTCATTTTCGGTTTCTGATCCGGAGTTGGAAATAAATTTATACTCCGTGAAGTTTTGGGTGGTTCTTAAAGGAATATCGACATTATTAGTGGTTGCCGGTCCAAAAAGCGTATCATTTGTTTCCACCTCGATGATCATGAGGTCTTCCACCACCTTCAGGGTTTCGGGATCCTCAGCATCGAAGAATTCTATCTGGAGCAGGGGAGTGGTCTCGGTGCCTTCAGGACAGATATCATCCTTCTGGCAGCCTGACAAAAGCAGGGTAGTGCAAAAAGCTAAACATGCGAAATAGTGTTTTCTCATACTCTTCTTTCTAAACATACCACATTCTCCACGTGAAATGTCTGAGGGAACATATCTACCGGCTGCACCCTGGTCACCTTGTAATGCTCGTCCAGTAGGGCCAGATCGCGGGCCTGGGTGGCTGAATTACAGCTGACGTATACGATACGCTGTGGCAAGATACCAATAATTTGCTCAACCACATCCTTGTGCATGCCGTCTCTTGGAGGATCGGTAATTATCACATCCGGATGCCCATGCTGTTCAATAAAATCTGCTGTGAAGACTTTTTTCATATCCCCTGCAAAAAATTCTGTATTTGAAAGATTGTTGGTCCTGGCGTTTTCCTTTGCATCTTCAATAGCTTCCGGCACCGCTTCAACTCCCACTACTTTTCTTGCTTTGGCAGCGACAAATTGAGCGATGGTACCTGTCCCAGTATAAAGATCATACACCAGCTCATCTCCCTTCAGGCCTGCGAAATCCCTTGTCACCTTATACAGCTCATAGGCCTGCGCAGAATTGGTCTGGTAGAAGGATTTGGCGTTGATTTTGAACCTAAGACCTTCCATCTCCTCTTCAATATATTCCCTGCCTTTGTAACAGATGATCTCCTGGTCGTAAATGGTATCATTTCCTTTGGAATTGATAACATACTGCAGGGAAGTGATATTGGGAAAACGCGCTGCCACAAAATCCAGCAGGAGTTCCCTTTTCTCTTTGTCTTCCTCAAAAAACTGAAGCAGCACCATTAATTCCCCGGTAGAGGTGGTCCTGATCATCAGGGTGCGGAGGAAACCCGTCTGGTTGCGGGTGTTGAAGAAGGGGAGCTTGTTTTGAACAGCGAATTCCCTGATGCTGTTCCTGATATCGTTGCTGTCGCCTTCCTGCAGGTGACATTCCTTAATATCCAGGATCTTGTCCCACATTCCGGGGATATGGAATCCCAGGGCATTTCTGTCCTCAATATCTACCCCGGAATTTATTTCCTCCAAAGTGAGCCAGCGGCTGTCACTGAAGGAGAACTCCATTTTATTTCTGTAATTATAGGTCTCCCTGCTGCCAAGGATGGGAGATATATCCGGAAGTTCAATTTTACCCAGACGCCTCAGATTATTCTCTACTTCTTTCTGCTTGTAGAAAAGCTGGTGTTCATAATCCATGAACTGCCATTTACATCCTCCGCAAACATTGAAGTGCACGCATTTAGGTTCCGTCCTTTTATCCGAAAGTTCGAGGAATCTGGTTGCCGTACCTTCATAAAACGCTTTTTTCTTTTTGGTAATTTGCACATCCACCACATCTCCCGGAACCGCATTGTTCAGGAAAATGACTTTTCCATCGGGGGCTTTGGCAATACTCTTTCCTTTTGCCCCTGCATCTATCACGTTTACTGCTGAAAATTCCTTCCTTATATTCTTTCTTCCCATGCCGCAAAAATAGGATAAAACGAGGATTTTAATGGGATTATGGACTAAAAAATCACGCGGGATTTAGTAAATTGCATCTTCTGAATTACAGGGTGATTTCTCTCCTTATCAGGCCCGAAAAAGTATAGGGGCAAAAGCAGGAATAGCTGTTTTTTAATCTTAAAATCGAATAAGAATGTCAGTATCAGAGAAAATAACATCGCAGGATGCTATTGAATTGGAAAACAAATATGGGGCCCATAATTATCATCCACTTCCCGTAGTCCTGGAACGTGGGGAAGGAGTCCATGTCTGGGATGTGGAAGGAAAAAAATATTATGATTTTCTCTCTGCTTACTCCGCCGTGAACCAGGGGCATTGTCACCCTAAGATCGTGGGAGCCATGTATGATCAGGCACAAAAGTTGTCCCTTACTTCAAGAGCATTTTATAATGACGTATTGGGGAAATATGAGAAGTACGCTACCGAATATTTCAAGTTCGACAAACTGCTGCCGATGAATACAGGGGCAGAGGCTGTAGAGACTGCCATTAAGATCACAAGGAAATGGGCCTATGAGAAAAAGGGAGTGCCGGAAACCGAGGCGCAGATAATTGTTTGTGAAAACAATTTCCACGGGAGGACCACCACCATTATCTCCTTTTCCAACGACGAGGATGCCAGAAGGCATTTCGGCCCTTATACGCCGGGTTTCATAAAAATACCCTACAATGATATAGAAGCTCTGGAAAAAGCCCTGGAAAGCAGCAAAAACATCGCAGGCTTTCTTGTGGAGCCTATCCAGGGAGAGGCGGGAGTATATGTTCCCACGGAAGGATATCTTTCCAAAGCCAAAGAGCTGTGTGAGAAACACAACGTACTTTTTATTGCAGACGAGGTGCAGACGGGAATTGCCAGAACAGGGAAGCTTCTGGCAGTAGATCATGAAAATGTGCGTCCGGATGTTCTGGTGCTTGGAAAAGCCATCTCCGGAGGGGTTTACCCTGTGTCTGCAGTACTGGCGGATGACGAGGTAATGAATGTCATTAAACCCGGGCAGCACGGATCCACGTTTGGAGGGAACCCGGTGGCCGGGGCAGTGGCTATGGCTGCTCTGGAAGTAATTAAAGATGAGAATCTCGCAGAGAATGCGGAAGCCCTGGGGAATCTGTTCAGACAGAAGATGAATGATTACATCCGTACCTCCAATATCGTGACTCTGGTAAGAGGGAAAGGTTTATTGAATGCCATTGTCATTAATGATTCGGAAGACAGTTCCACTGCCTGGGATATCTGTATGAAGATGAAGGAGAACGGATTGCTGGCCAAGCCGACTCACGGAAACATTATCCGTTTTGCCCCGCCTTTGGTAATGAATGAAGAGCAGTTGCTGGATTGCGTGGAGATCATCACCAGAACCCTGAAAGAATTTGAGAAGTAGGTGGCTCGTAAACTTCTTAAAATATAAATGAAAAAAGGCTGAACTTCTGTTCAGCCTTTTTTATTATTATTTCCTAGTTCTGTACATTCCTCAGGATCTCTTCCTGGAGTTCCTGCATGCCTTCAAGGCCTCCGTAGAAGACGAGCATAACGATGGAGGCAATAACATTCAGGACCGAAAGCACAATTCCCACAATGGCGAGGATTCTCCCGGTTTGCACATTATTATACCCCGTATAAAGTTCAGGGTCTGCCATGTAAAGTTCCTTGGCTTTTTTAGCCAGTACCAGGGCTATTATTCCCAAAATAAGACCGATCACCCCATAACAACAGCAGGTGATGATAGAGAGGATTCCGAGGACTAAAATAAGAGTTGAATTAGGTAATGTCTGTTTCATGGATGATTGGTGGTTGGTTAAAAATATAGTTTCATTTTTAAATAATAGCTGATAATTATAACTCCGGCCGTCAGAATAATGAGGGTCGTTTTGATCAGCATTGCTTTTTTAAATTTAACAAAAAAATTAAGAACGATGAAAAAAAGTAGCAGCAGCAGGGGATAAATAGCGGGATACATTTCAAAAGCGGAAGAGAATTCTCCACGGAAAACCAGTAGTACAGCTCTTTGTGCCCCACATCCGAGGCAGTCAAAGCCAAACATCTGCTTGTTCAAACAGGGGAGCATAAATTCTTCCATAAATGTCTATTGAGGATTATAAATGTTTACTTGCTGAATAAATTCCTGTTGGTTTTTTAATAAAACCTTCACAATATAAAAGGAATTTGCGAAACCTGCGGTAGAGATGCCAAGAAATTCTTCTTTAGGTCCCTTTATTGAAACCAGCTTTTTCCCGGCAAGGTCATAAAGGAAAACAGATTCGATTTCCAGAGCTTCGGGATTTAATATCTCTAATCTACTTTCTGTATTATTCTGGAAGATTTGCAGGCCCTTTGCCAGATGATCTTCAGTGGGTTTCTTTTTTGATTTATCTATAAAACATAATTTGTATCTGTCATGATACACTCCTTTTTGTAAAACGACCTGAAACGCATTCCCAATCATGGGGTAATACAATCCATAGTAGGAATCGAGAATAAAGAGATCTTTCAGGAATAAATTTTCCAAAGCGGCTACCTCTATCCTGATTTTCGCCTGCGGGTCGTCTACCTTGAGGTATAGGGGAATTACATCGGCTTCAGAAAAAGGCCTTACATCAATGATGTAATTGGATCCGTTGTGCAGCACACCAATATCGGTAGGTGCTTTATCGAAACTTTCAGCATCCATTGCGAAATCAGGATCCGGGGAGGCGGCCGGCCAGAAGGCAAGGCTGAAAGACCTTCTGTAGTGGTCGTTGATCACTGCTTCCAATCTGATTTTGGGAATTTCAATTAATTCACCTTTCTCTTTGGGAGTAATGGAAGCCTTAAAATCTGAATAATCACCTTCCTTCTTAAAAATACGCTGATGATTAGAAAACCGGAGCTGAGAAGTTGCCGTGGCCTCGATCATGAATCCCTGACCAATGGGCAAGTATCGGCGGTTGTAATGTCTGCCGGTTGCTCCGGATGGACTGTTATCGGTGGGGCTGTATGAACGAAAAACAGGTTTCTCATAAATCCCCGTGGTACAGGGATCGACAGGGCTGAAAGCACCATAGCCCCCGATATAGTCCGCCAGATAATGGGAGTTACCATTTTCCATGGAGTCCCAGAAATAGGCTATCCCTGTGGTTACCGCATTTCTTGGGATTGTCCCATAGCAGGGCGAGCTCAGGCTTCCTGATCCGGAGTTCTCCAGTAAAAACAGGCTTAGGTCCAGGGCCGAAGGGAAAGGGTTTCCTATAAGTACCTGCTCTCCCGCTTTTACAGGAATTTCTATGGGGCCATTATTGGGTTTACCTCTGAAATCATAGCGCTGGGAATTCCCTGAATTATTAGCCCTTCCATCGACCATGGTAAGATCTGTCCCGTTCACGCCTTTCATGCTAAATCCCATTCCTGCCGGAATTGAGGTCTCTGAAAATATCGGCTTCCAATCGGAATAACCAGTTCCCGAGAAGGTATGGATCCAGCGATTTGAAATGGTCAGGGGTTGGGATATTCCGTCTAGAGAATTCGTAATTTTTGCAGGAACACTGCTTGTCTGGGTGAGGGGAACGTACAGCATTCCGATTCCAAAAGCTCCGTTACCCATAACTGCATTGCTCACGGGAGAGGACCAGTAATTATAGTCGTAAGCATTGCTGGTGCCTTCCTGAAAAATGGAAATAACCCCATTCCCCATATTAGAGGTGGTGCTGGCTTCCCCCTGGATCAGCTGTGCTTCTTTTCGAAAATAGATACTTGCTTCAGTCGGTGATGCATCCGCATTTTTCTGTAAATTTACACCTTGGTTAACAAAGACCAAGGCCCCATCGACATATAGATAGCTGTCATTGTGGGAGGCGGAGGGTTTGATCGTCAGCTGACCATAAGAAAAAGGAGCAAAAAGAAAAAAGCCAATAACTGCGGAAAAGAAATTCATGCCGTCACGCTTTGTTTAAATTTATAAAATATTTTATTGCAAAACCTGCATCCTGTGAAATTAATTTACTGAAGATTAAAAGCTTATGAATAAAGATCGTTCTCAACTGATAAATTCCATACTAATCCTGATAGGAGGGATCCTCCTTATATTCCAGATTTTGGGGGAAGAGGAAAATCCCTATCTGTTGATCCTCGGACTCGTGATCCTGATGTTTGGATTATTCCGCGCCACCAATCACTGGTCCTATACCAAGGATGATCATAAGAACAGAGGCGAGGACGAGGAGGAGATGGAAAATGAGGAACGCAAATAAAGAAAAAGCAGCATGTTGCAGCCCGGCGATAAAGTAGCAGTCCTTGATGACAAACTGGAAGGGAGAGTGATCTCCAGCCACCAGGGAACCATCAGAATTGAGACCAGTGAAGGTTTTCTTCTGGAGTTCGAGGAAAGGGAACTTGTAAAAATAGAATCCAGTCAGATAACTTTCCGCGATAACTATATTCCGATTTCTGAGGTGATAAAGGAAAAGGAAAGCTTCAAAAAGAAAAAATCGCAACGGGTGAAACCAAAGGAGCGGAATGCGCCGCCAATGGAAATCGACCTTCACATTGATAAGCTTGTGCCTTCCTATAAGGGGATGACATCCTTTGAGATCCTAAACCTGCAGATGGAAACCGCCAAGCGGCAACTGGAATTCGCAATGCAGAAGCGGATTCAGAAAATTGTATTTATCCATGGAGTGGGGGAAGGGGTGTTAAAAGCCGAACTGGATTTTATGTTCGGCAGGTACGACAACATCAAATTTTATGATGCCGATTACAGTAAATACGGTTTGGGAGCTACCGAGGTTTATATACTTCAGAATGCTTAGTAGCGAGTAGCAGAGGTTTCGCCATCCGAATTTTCCCCGTCAGTATTTTCTCCATCTGTATTCTCCTCAGTTTCATTTTCCTCCTCTTCATTGCCTTCCTCTTCTTCAGGTAAAGTGATGCTTCTGGAGGGGGTGTCAAAGTATCCAAGAATATAATTCAGCATGGTTATTTCTTCCCCATCCCCCGTCTGGTTCTGTAAGGTCAAATTGGATACCGCGACTTCCAGTCTGTAGCTTTCAGAAATAGTGTTTTTCAAAAAAGTATCCACCGGAAAGGGATCGACAATATCCGGATTGAGGTAATTTGGAATTCCCTCGTCATTTTTGTCATTGCCGGGATTTCCATTCTCATCCAGATCTTCATACCTGGTAATAGTTTCGTCTCCGTCATCATCCTCATCCAGGTAATCCGGGGTGCCATCTGCATCGGTGTCGAAATAACGGTCTAAGGAATTGTCTTCTTCGTCATTTATTTCTTCAGAAGTTCTTACATTATCGTTATCATCGTCTATATCCAGATAATCCGGGATTTCATCGCCATCGGTGTCGGGGAAATCAGTTTCGGCATCTCCCTTTTCCAGGGAAGTAGGAACCCCATCCCCGTCGTGATCATCCACATTCCGCAGCTGGGGAGTAATGGTTACAGTTCCTCCTGAAGTGCTGCGGTATTCCGTTACAACAACCGGGGTTGCGGGAGGGATTTCAGAGCAGTAGTAATCGTCAACCTCTGCATCAAAGGTCCTGTATACTATCCTGGCAGATTCTCCAAGGTCGATTTCCACAGGGGTTTCCAGATTGATAAACTCCTCCTCGTCCATATTAAAAATTAAGGCGATGGACTCATTGATCTGGTCATTGTTAACATTGTAAAGCACCTGGACGTCACCCGTGCCGCAGTGTTGCAGCTGCTGGTTTTCGAAAGCAAACTCTGTGACAATCAAATCTCCATCATCACAGGAAGTCATCAAAACGGCTGCAAGGACAAAAGGGAGGAACTTTTTCATTTCAAGGGTTTTGAGCAAAATTAAGAATTTATAGCCAGTCTTCTTCCAAATAATTTTAATTCCCCTAAATTTGCGGACCATGAAAAAAGTCTATTTAGATAATGCTGCCACAACCCCCATGCGGGAGGAAGTAGTAACGAAAATGCTGCAGGTGATGAAGGAAAACTACGGGAATCCTTCTTCCACACATACTTTCGGGCGTTCGGCCAAGTCTTTAATAGAACAGGCCAGAAAGACTGTTGCCAAACAACTGAAGGTGGCAGCTTCTGAAATAGTTTTCACCTCAGGTGGGACTGAAGCTGACAACCTGATACTGAACTCTGCCGTGCGGGATCTGGGGGTAAAGCGGATCATCACCTCCAGGATTGAACATCACGCCGTCTTACATACTGTGGAACAGCTTCAGGAGAATTACGGCACCAGAATCGATTATGTGAAGCTGGATGAGTGCGGGCAAGTGGACCTTCAGCAGCTGGAAGAGCTCCTTGGGAACTCGGAGGATAAGACGCTGGTGAGCCTGATGCACGTGAATAATGAGGTGGGGAATCTTCTGGATATAAAGAAGGTGGGAGAGCTTTGCAGAACCTATGCTGCGCTTTTTCACTCCGATACTGTCCAGTCCGTAGGACATTTTGAAATGGATCTTTCTGAGGTCCCTGTTGATTTCACCGCCGTCAGCGCTCATAAATTTCACGGGCCAAAGGGAGTGGGATTTGCCTTTATACGCAAGAATACAGGTTTGCAGCCGCTGATCTTCGGGGGAGAGCAGGAGCGAGGGCTCCGTGCGGGCACTGAATCTGTCCACAATATAGTGGGGCTGGAAGAAGCCATTAAACTGTCTTATGAGAATCTGGTGAAAGAGCGGGAATATGTGTCCTCTCTCAAAACATACTTTATAGAAAAACTTCAGGAACAGGTCCCGGGAGTGAAATTCAATGGAGCCTGCGGTGATCCTGAAAACAGTACCTATACCCTAATAAACGTGTGTCTTCCGGTTTCAGCAGAAAAGGCGGTCCTGCTGCTTTTTCAGCTCGATCTACACGGCATAGCATGTTCCAAGGGAAGTGCCTGCCAAAGCGGAAGCGATAAAGGTTCGCATGTGCTCAGTGCCTTCCTTTCAGAAGAAGACCTTAAAAAGCCTTCCCTGCGCTTTTCTTTCTCCATTTTTAATTCCAGGGAGGAAATAGATTATGTGGTGGATGTCCTGCAGGAGTTTATCCAGAAATAGGCTTAAAACTTATCTAAATAGCCTTATTTCCTGAAAAAGGTAGCCTCATAGACGGTGGTGTTCCCTACATTATCTTTCACCGTGACCTGAAGATGGTTTTCCGTATCTGTAACCACGCCATCGCTGAAATGGTGAGTCAAAAGGCTTTCCTTATATTCATATTCCATCAGGATGAATTTTCCGTTGACAGTCGCTTTAAAGCTGTCGATCCCTGAAAGATCATCCCAGATCTTCAGCTTAAGGTCCTTATTGGAGCTGATCCATTGTCCATTTTTAAAGTTGACCGGCACTACCCGTGGCGCTTTCACATCCCGACCCAGGGTAAAGGTGCCGAAATTCCTGACTTCTGTGAAGAACCTGTCTCCCTCTTTCTGAGTTGGGGAATAGTAAGGTCTCCCTGAAGAGTTCAGTTTTGCGATGAACATCTGTTCCCTGTCCTCCGGCTTGTATTTACTGACATCGAATCCGATGGTGATATAGGAATGGAGGGGGATGATGTCTTCGTGTACCTTTACCTTTTCATTTTCAAAAGCAATATCCAGATAGGTATCCTCGTAAAGGCTGTTTTCAGGGATATAGATGTCAATGCCATTTTCCTCGAATAGGCTTGCCTCGGCTGCCTCAACAAAATAGTCAGTGGAATCCTCCGCTTTTACAATGGGAGTCTCGCTCATCTTACCTTCTATGGGAACCCTGATAATCCGCTCGTTTCCGGCAAAATCTGTTATTTTAATAGTATAACTGTACGAAAGGCTGTCCTGCACATTAACATAACCCCTGTTCACCAGGTTGCTGTAAATACTCAGATGGTTTCCCGGCTCCACAAAAAGTTTCTGGACCTTATCCCAATGTTCTTTGTAATATCCATAATCTATAAGCTGGTTGAGCCGCCTGGATTCCTCAAAAGAGAAGATCTCAAAATTTGCCTGAAAGATCTCATCTCCGTTAAGGCTGGATTCAATTCTGTAAACTCCATTATTGTTGGGTGCCATGTCAAGCTGATCCACTGTGGATACTCCGAAACCAATTTCGCCACAGGCTTCAATGCTGGGAGTCAGATAGGAACCGTCCTTCTGAAGTATCAGGGGGAGTTTTTGCCGCTTTCCTGAATTGTTTACATGGGCTTCCTCACCCAACGGATACGCGAAAAGAGAGCTCACCTTTGGTTTTCTGGAGTCGGGGACTTCATATCCAAACATCAGCGGGTTCATTGGTCGCTCTGCAGAATCCCTGATCTCAAAATGAAGGTGAGGTCCCCCGCTTCCCCCGGTATTTCCGCTAAGGGCGATCACATCTCCTTTTTCAACCTTTAATTCATTCTCTTTAGGATTGATATCGATACTATAGGTTTCCTGCTCATACTGAAGCTTTTTTATGAAAGCATCTATATCAGGTGCAAATTTGCTCAAATGCCCGTAGACAGTAGTATAGCCATTAGGATGCTGAATGTAAAGCGCTTTGCCATACCCATAGGGGGAAACACTTATGCGGCTGATATACCCCTCGGCGGCGGCCACTACGGTCAGACCTTCCCGCTGCTCAGTCTTGATATCCAGGCCGCCATGAAAATGATTTGTTCTCAATTCCGCAAATGTTCCTGATAAAATGATCGGGATCTCAAGTGGATTTCCGAAGTATTTTTCAGTATTTCCATTTTGGGCGAAACCTTGGGTGAAGATCAAAAGAAAAATCAGGGCAAGGGTAGTCTTCATAAGCAGGGCAACTTTTTTGTTGTAGGTGCGTAAAGGTATTAATTATAAGCGCAAAAAATAAACCCTTATTGTTGAGACTTTTATAATTTTTATCCGGGTGGGCCTAAAATTAGCTTCAAAAGAAATTGGATATTAAAATCCGTATGTTAACTTTGTAAGAATAAGCAGCACGAAGAGCTTTAATGAGTAATTTAACCGAACTAGTTGATAGTCTTGAGAATAAACTGGGGGAATTGCTTCAGAAGTACAAGCGTCTGGAGCAGGATCATGCAGTTTTACTTAAGGATTTTAACAGTATCCAGGTTGATAACCGGGAATTACAGGAAGCTTTAGTGGCTTCTGAAAGTAAGATCCAGACTCTAAAAGCTGCCAATGCATTGCTGGGCAGTAATGACTTTAAAAAAGAAACCAAGCTGCGGATAAACAGTTTGATAAGGGAAATTGATCAGTGTATCGTTCAGCTTTCCGAATAAAGAAAGACTATGTCAAATAAGCTTAAAATAAAGGTAACGATAGCCGACAGGGTGTACCCGATGACCATAGCTCCTGAACAGGAGGAGGGTCTTCGTAAAGCCGCCAAGCAAATCGAGGCCATGATTAAGCAATTTGAACAAAATTATGCCGTTAGGGATAAGCAGGATGTTTTGGCCATGTGCGCCTTGCAATTTGCAGCCCAGACTGAGCAGAAAACGATCGACAACCATAGTGAAGTGCTTTTGGCAGAAGACAAGTTGAAAAGTCTCAACGACCTGCTGCAGAAACACCTGGCTTAATTGTTGTTCCTGAAAGAGAAATAAAGGTTACTGCCTGTATTAGTTAATTTTTTTGATAAACTCAACACTAATTCTTTAAAGAGGGTGAGTTTAAGTTGTAAGAGCGGGCCGTCTTAGAGCGGATACTCGATCAGCTTGTTAGCCCTAAACTTGATTTAAAGAGTTTATAC
>CAMPJY010000076.1 GCA_946887025.1 uncultured Salinimicrobium sp. | reverse complement strand
ATCACTACTTCAAAGCCCTTTTCCTGTAAGGCCACTACGGTATGGGAACCGATAAATCCCAAACCTCCGGTCACCAGTATTTTCTTGCTCATTTATTATTTTTTCAAATTTTGTGCAAAATAATGAAAATGGAAAGTTCTAAGGTAATGATTGCATTAAATAAACATCCTATTAAAGAAATTCAGTTTCAGGGAGACACTTGAAACCGTCGTGCATTTCCTTACCAGAACAGGATAATTTTTAATAAAAATCATCTGGAATAAGGACCCTGAATCTGTGCCTTTCTGCCTTTATATCCTTATATTTGCGGCTTAAAATTTAAACAATGGCACTGACAAATCTGATCAGAATTTTTAAGTGGATCAGCATCATGGAGGGGATCTCCTTTTTGCTGTTATTATTTATCGCAATGCCCCTGAAATACATATGGGACCAGCCGCAGATGGTGGAAATTGTGGGAATGCTTCATGGGATCCTTTTCGTTGCTTATATACTCGGGGCTTTCTATTTGTATAAACCCATGGAGTGGAAATTCAAGACCCTGCTGATCATCTGCGTGAGTTCAGTTCTGCCTTTTGGCCCATTTTACGTTGAAAAAAAATATCTGTAGATCATTTTGGGAGAGTATACCGATCTTACATCCTTCTTTAAAAACTTTTTTATAGAGCAGGGAATGGCTCCGCAATGGGCGAACTTCCTGAACATTGTCATCAGTCTTCTCCTGCTGGGGTTACTGCTCTATACCGTATCTTATCTTACGAAGCGCTTTATTTTAAAAGCCTTTAAGACATTCACTACTTCCACAAAGACCAGTTTTGACGATTTCCTTGTGGTCAGCAACTTCCCCAGATTTGTAAGTTATCTGGTCCCTCTTTTCATCCTGATATTTGCTATCCCGCTGATCTTTGAGGGATATGAAGATTTTCTTGCACTATTCATAAGGATCACCGATATCCTGTTAATTATCCTGGGAGCATTGATTGTTCGCAGTTTAATGAGGACTTCCCAAAGCTACCTGAGAACAAAAGACCGGTTCAGGGATAAACCTCTGGAAAGTTATGCTCAGGTCCTGATGATCTTTGTGTGGGCTATCGCCTTTGTTTTCATTTTTTCTGAGATCACCGGTAAATCTGTGGTCAACTTCCTTATTTCATTAGGGGCAGCCTCTGCCATCATTTTGCTTATTTTCAAGGATACAATTCTGGGTTTTGTTGCCTCCATACAGGTTTCCGTCAATGATATTGTTCGAATAGGAGACTGGATCACCTTCAACAAGTTCGGCGCTGATGGGTTTGTGACGGAGATCAATCTGGCGACGGTCAAGGTTCAGAACTGGGACAAAACCTATACCACCATCCCCACCTATAGTCTTATTGCGGATTCTTTTCAGAACTGGCGTGGAATGGAGGAATCCCCAGGAAGGCGGATAAAGCGGTCGTTGTTCATTAAGCAAAGTTCAGTTGGGTTTGTAACCGAGGAGGATCTGGAAAAGTATAAGAAATTTTCAATCCTGGAATCTTACCTGACAGCACGCCAGAAAGAAATAGACGACTTCAACAAGACCCATAACTTTGATCGCAGTGTATTTATCAATGGGCGCAATCAGACCAACCTTGGGATCTTTAGAAAATATGCTGATGCCTATCTGCACAGGCACCCGGGCATAAATCAGGATATGTCAATCATTGTGCGTCATCTGGATCCCACTTCCAAAGGTATCCCGCTGGAACTGTATTGTTTTAGCAATGACAAACGCTGGGTGTACTACGAGGAGATTGCTGCGGATATTTTTGATCACCTTATTGCAGCCATTCCTTATTTCGATTTGAAGTTATTTGAAGAGCCTACAGGGGATGATGTTAGTAACATTTCAAAGCAGCTGTTTCCTTCAAAGGAAAAGAATCCTGGAACTTCCGGGGATCATATTTAATCCTTCAGGCCTTTTTCTGATAAATATTTCTAAATGTTCAGGAAATCTTCGGGCAGATAATTATATTTATTCTGAATTCTTAAAACCCTGAATGGATTTAAAACGCTTTTTACAGTCTTTCGGATATTTAGCAATACTTTTTACTATTCTGCCTTTTGTAGCTCTGGACTATTGGTGGGTTCGGATTTTTGATTATCCCCACATCCAGCTCACGATACTGACTCTCGTAGCCTTCCTGATCTATTTTTTCAGGTTCGATTTGCACTCCTGGAGGGATTATGTCTTTGCCTGTATACTCGCCGGATGTTTTGTTTTTCAGATGGGAAAGATTTATCCCTATACTTCCCTGGCAGATTTGGAGGTCCTGAAAAATGAGAAGACTGATCCGCAGAACAGTCTTGGAATACTGGCAGCCAATGTGCTTCAGAAAAACAAGGATACGGAAAAGCTGATGGACGTGATCTTCAACCACGATCCTGATGTGATCGTACTTACGGAAACGAACGAACGCTGGAGAAATGAGGTAAGCCCTCGCCTTAAGCCAGAATATCCATATGCTGTGGAAGTACCTCTCGAAAATACTTATGGGATGCTGTTATACTCCCGTTATAAACTGATAGATCCCGAAGTAAAATTCCTAATAGACGATAGTATTCCCTCCATCCATGGAATATTGGAAATGCCCTCAGGGGCAAAGGTCCAGTTTCATTCCATTCATCCAACCCCTCCCATGCCTCAGCACAATCCCTCCTCCAGCGACAGGGATGCGGAAATGATGATGGTTGCGAAAATGGCTAGAGAATCCGAATTACCCGTATTTGTAACCGGGGACTTTAATGATGTTGCCTGGTCCCAGACCACAAAATTATTTAAAGATGTCAGTGGATTACTGGACCCCCGGATTGGCAGGGGGTTCTATAATACTTTTAGTGCAAACAGCTGGATCATGCGCTGGCCACTGGATCATCTGTTCGTCTCCCCTGAATTCAGAAATGTGGAGCTGGAAAGGGCAAGGGATATCGGATCTGATCATTTCCCGTTGTATTCCAAACTAAGCCTGGAACCGGAAAATGCGGAGGAACAGGAACCGGAACCTCCGACTAAAGAGCAATTGAAGGAAGCAACTGAGGCCATTAAAGAGGAAACAGGTAAGTAAAATCTATTGATTCAACCTGTCTTTAATAAACTCTATTTGTGTTTTTCCATGCGGTTTCGGCTTGCCTTTTTCGTCAAGACTTACCATTACTATGGAAGCAATGCTGATGATGATTTCGCGGGTCATGATATTACGGACCTCACATCGAAGAGTAAGTGATGCTGTGCCAAATTTCACTACATCGATTCCAATCTCAATGATATCCCCCTCCCTGGCTGAGCTTCTGAAGTCTATCTCACTCATGAACTTGGTAACGGTTTTGGGGCTTTCAAGCTGAATGATGGCATACAGGGCGGCCTCCTCATCTATCCATTCCAAAAGGCGTCCTCCAAAGAGGGTGCCGTTGGGGTTCAGGTCCTGAGGTTTGATCCATTTTCTCGTGTGAAATCTCATCTTTTGAAGTTTTCCTCAAAGATAAGCTATTCCTGTTTTTCCCCGCGGCCCGAAATAATCATTATACCTTATCAAGGGATTAAGGAATTTTATTTTCAACATTTAAATAATTTGATCAGATCCTGCTGAAGATGATCTTGCGTAATGCCTCTTTTATTATTTCCCGATGATCAAATGCAAGTGCCGGTAATTTGGAAACTGAAAACCAGTCCGCCTCCTCCGCATCATCGCTGCCTTTTACTTTCACTCTGGAAGTTATCGTGGCCCAATAGGCTATGGTCACCGTCCTTCCCCTTGGATCTCTGCCAGGAGCCCCAAAAGCACCTATCTGATGCAATTCTTCCACCATCAGCCCAGTCTCCTCCTCCAATTCTCTTTTAGCCCCTTCTTCCAAAGCTTCGTTATCTTCTACAAAACCTCCCGGAAGAGCCCATAAGCCTTTATATGGATCAGATTTCCTTTTAACAAGAAGGATCTCGGTTTCTGCAGGACCGAAGAAGAGAATCACACAGTCTGTGGTGAGAAGTATATTTTGCGATATCATATCATATTTATTTATAAGCGTAGTGGTTGCCACGAATTCACGAATATAATATGGAAATATGGATTCAAATTCAATGCAAAAATATTCTTGGATTCGTGACTAATTATTCCCAGAGTCCCTTATTTCAACCCATTCAGATAAACCGTTTTGATGTTCACAAACTCCCTGATCCCATGAAAGGAAAGCTCCCTGCCGTAACCCGATTCCTTGGTTCCTCCAAAGGGTAATCTAGGATCACTTTTCACCAGCTCGTTGACGAAAACAGCTCCATCTTCAAATTGAAGTATCAATCTTTCTGCTCTTTCCAATTCCCGGGTGAATATAGACACGCCCAGACCAAATTTGGAGGAATTCACCAGCTCCACCGCTTCGGCTTCATCTTTAAAAACACTGACCCCCATAGCGGGCCCAAAAGTTTCCTCCTCGAAAACGGGCATATTTCTGGTGACGCCGGTCAGGATAGTAGGATCATAAAAAGCTTCTCTTCTTTTGCCTCCAAGGATAATTCTGGCTCCCTGCTCCACTGATCGGCTCACCTGACTTTCGAGTTCCTTTGCCAGATCCTCCCGGGCCTGAACCCCGATATAGGTTTCTGGATCCATGGGATCCCCTGCTTTTAGAGCCTCCACCTGCCTTTTGAATATCTGAAGGAAATCTTCATGAATACTCTCCTGGACCAGCAGCCGCTTTCCTGCTATACAGCTCTGTCCGGTATTCTGAAAACGTGCCTGGACACAGGTTTCAGCTGTTGCCTCCAGGTCGGCATCTTCAAAAACCACCAGGGCATTACTGCCTCCCAGTTCAAGTACGGATTTCTTGATCACCTCCCCTGCCGTCGAGGCTACCGCACTCCCGGCAGCGGTGCTCCCGGTAAGAGTGACAGCCTTTATCCGTTTATCCCTGATGATCGCGTCCACTGCTTTACTGCTGATGCTCAGATTCTGGAAACAACCTTCAGGAAATCCGGCGGCTTCAAATATCTTCTGTATATTCTGTCCTGAAAGCATGACATTGCTGGCGTGTTTCAGGACCCCCACATTCCCCGCCATTAAGGCCGGAGCAGCAAAACGGAAAACCTGCCAGTATGGATAATTCCAAGGCATGACTGCCAGAACAGGGCCCAGAGGTTCATAGCTGATATAGCTTCTCTCGGCATCAGTCTGGACATCCTTAGCTGACAGCTGTTGTTCCCCATTATCCGCATAGTATTCACATACCCAGGCGCACTTTTCCAGTTCAGCCAGAGACTGTGTAATAGGTTTCCCCATTTCCCGCGTCATGGTCTCCCCAAAATCCTGTTTCCGTTCCCGTAGTACTGAGGCTGTCTTTCTTAACAAATCAGCCCGTTCGGAAAAACTTGTCTTCCTCCATTTTTCAAAAGCTGTCACAGACCTTTGGAGTGCGGCATCAATTTCAGTTTCTGAAAGTTCCTCAAACCTATGGAACTCCTGCCCAGTATATGGATTTATGGATCGTAGCATTTTTTTCTTCTTTTCTTAAAGATAAAAAGAAGCTGGCAGCTTTTAAAGATTTAGCCTCAATGTTTATAACAGGTTGAAAAATATCCACTCAGGGCTGATTTACAGGCCAAATAAGTTTTATCTTTAAATAAAACTCCCTCATCATGAACACAAGAGACTCCCAGCTTTTAGAATCCAGACCTGCAGTACCCACAGCTTTAATCACCACCCAAATGAGTTCTGATGAAAAATTTCAGAACAAAACCCTGCGGCCTGTCATTGAATTTCAAAGAGATCTTTTTCTGGCGGCGTTCAGGAATTACATCGAAAAGCATAAGAATGTTTTTTATGGGTTAACGGTTGAAAAGAAGATGGATTACATAACCAACGCAATTCAAAAGGATATCAAATTCCGGAATAGCCTAAAAGGAATGGTGATTGGACAATTTACCTCTGACGAATATTCTCTCTACATCACAAATTCCTCGTCCCTTAATAAAAGGATGATGAACCTGGTTAAGGAAAGTCTGCAGGACAATATTCAGCTCCTGGATATTGCGGTATAGCGGTTGGAAAGCATCTTCAAAATCAAACTTTGCAGTCTCTGCACTCCCCTGGATCTGAGAAAATTAAATTTTTCCTAATTGTTCTTTTTTCGGAGCAGCGTTCTCTAATTTTATAGAAAAGCTGAAAAAATGAGCATAAATAAGGAACAACTCTATCTCAACTGCCTGGAAATGGTCAATGAACAGATCAACAAGTATCAGGGGAAGATCGACGAGATCAATGAGTACAATGAAGAGAACAAGATGAGCTCCAATTATGACGAATATGGAAATAAGGGAGAAACGCTCAATGAATACGAACAATATGTGGAGCACCTGGACCGTGCCCGGGAGATGAAGGAAACCCTGGCGAATATAGACCGTACGCACAGGAGTGAAACCGTACGTCCCGGAAGCGTGGTGGAAACTGAAGACAGCTATTATTATATTTCCGTACCCCTTGGGGAGGTACATATGGAAAGCGGGAGCAAGGTTTACGCCATTTCTACCGAAGCCCCCATCTACCAGAATCTGGAAGGCCTGAAAGAAGGAGACAGCTTTAGGTTTAAAGACAAAGAAAGCAGGATAATTGGAATTTACTAATTGAAGCCTGGCTCATCCCCATCAATTGTGTAGACCGGCCTTTAATTACTCGGGATACTCTACCCTGAGATGGAAAATATTCTTCAACTTTCTTTTCAGCACCTTTTTGATCATCTGAATTTCCATAAAGGTGATATCAGAATTCAGGAACTGCCCTTCTTCCATCTGCCTGTTGATCACTTTCTCCACAAAATTATCTATCAGTTTTCCTGTAGGTTCTTTTAAACTCCTGCTGGCTGCTTCCACACTGTCACACATCATGAGGATAGCGGTTTCTTTACTGAAGGGAATTGGTCCCGGATACCTGAAATCATCGGGGTGGGCTTTTGGATCCATCTCCTTTTCCTTCATATAAAAATAATACACCGTGGTTGTCCCGTGATGTGTTCTGATAAAATCGATTACTCTGTCAGGAAGATTCCTCTTTTTGGCGATTTCAATCCCCTTAATTACATGTTCTATTATTATTTCAGCACTTTCTTTGGGAGATAATTCATCATGGGAATTGACGGAAGTCGTCTGGTTTTCCGTAAAGTAGGTCGGATTCTTCATTTTCCCGATATCGTGATACAGGGCCCCCACCCTCACCAGCATGGAATTTGCACCAATCTCATTAGCGGCAGCTTCTGCCAGGTTAGCCACGTTCAGGGAATGGTGAAAGGTGCCGGGAGCTTTATCGGAAAGTTCCTTCAGTAATTTCGAATTAGTATCCGAAAGTTCCAGAAGAGACATATCCGAAACCAGACCGAAAATCTTTTCATAGGCATAAATAAGAGGCTGTACGAACAAGGTTGCCAATCCCCCCATCAGGAACATCAGGAAAGTTTCAGGTTCTATTTCTGAAATAGCCCCTTCCTGAATGATCGTAAAAGCGAAATAGGCAATTATATAGACCAGGGTGATCTGTCCCACCGAGATGAAAAGATTCGCCCTTTTGTACAATTCGGAAACAGTGAGAATGGTCACTATACCCGCAATTATCTGAAGGAACATATATTCGTAACTGTCGGGCACAATGAATCCCAGAAGGAGTACGGTAACCACATGGGTAAAGAGCCCCAGCCTTGAATCGAAGAAGCCTTTTAAAGTCAGGGGAAGGATCGCCAGGGGAACCACATACACATATTCCACATTGAATTCGATGATCAGTGTGGTGAGCACCACCATGAGCAGCAAATTGAAAAATATGAAGGTAACTTTTATATTGTTCTCATAGATGTCGGGTCTGTACTTCCTTATGAACAACAGCAACATCAGTAATGCCAGCGAGACCAGCACCGTGTAACCAACAATTACCCAGGTGTAGTTGGAGTCACTCCACACCTGCGCCTCATACTCCGCCTTCAGGGAATTAAGGACCTGCAGCTTCTCCCCTTCCACGATCTCCCCTTTGGCAACTATAATAGTCCCTTTTTCCACCCGCCCCTGGGTATAGGAGATCTGGTTCAATTTACTCTCCAGCTCCTTTTCCGTGAGGTCTTCATTATAAACGACATTGGGCCTCACGGAATTGAAAAAAAGCTCTGTAAGCTCTTCCCTGTACTCCTGGACGTCACTCCTGCTGATCCTGTTGTTCAGGAAATCCCTGAGCTGACTTTGTTTCAGGATTTTTTGGTAAAGGATCTCATTTGCTTCATTCCCTTTCTTTAAATAAACCAGCTGTTCAGGATCCCTTTGCACGATTTCCTGTATCAGCCCAAACTCATAGATCTGATCAGTAAGTTCTTCTGAAAGATTTTTTAAACGGTTCCGCTGGTTTCTGGGAATGGTATCCGGAAAAACGATCTCAAACTGATCTTCAATTCCCGCTGTTACGTTCCTGACAACAGTGGTGTCGTATTCGTAGTAAGGAATGTGTGACTTCCTGATCTGCTCTTTCTCCGCCGCAATCTCTTCAGGGGTTTTAAGAATGGCAAAATCAAAGGGCGCATAAAGATTTTCATATTGCCAGGGTTTCCCCTTTGGAATTTCATACCTGAAAGTCCCGCCTTTGGGAAAAAGATAGACTATAAGAAAAGTTGTAAGTATGAACAGAAAACCCTTGAAAAAGAGGGGCTGGTTCTTGTAAAGGTAATTGATGAAGCCTTTCATATAAAGAAATCTGTTTTCAAATGTACTAAAAAATAGCGGCTGAATCAGGAGGTTGGGATGTTCCTTAGAATTTGATTAAATTCGCTGTATAAATTTAATCCGACGAAAATGAACACAGAAGTAGTTATTGTAAGTGCCGTCCGGACTCCGATAGGAAGTTTTCTGGGCAGCCTTTCCACCATACCCGCCACAAAACTGGGATCCATTGCAATAAAGGGCGCACTGGAAAAGATAAACCTGAAACCTGAACTGGTCGACGAGGTCCTGATGGGTAATGTAGTGCAGGCGGGCAATGGGCAGGCCCCCGCAAGACAGGCCGCCCTGGGTGCGGGAATTCCCCACCACGTTTCCTGTACCACAGTCAATAAAGTCTGTGCCAGCGGAATGAAAGCCATCATGCAAGGCGCCCAGGCCATTAAACTGGGTGATGCCTCAATTGTAGTGGCAGGAGGAATGGAAAACATGAGTCTTATCCCCCATTACGTTCAAATGAGAACCGGGCAAAAATTCGGTTCAGCAAAGCTTGAGGACGGAATGCAGAAGGACGGGCTGGCGGATGCCTACGACAATAGTGCTATGGGAGTCTGTGCCGATGCCTGTGCAACGGAACACAAATTCAGCCGGGAGGAACAGGATGCCTTTGCCATTCAGTCTTATCAACGATCTGCAGCCGCCTGGGAGAAAGGTTTATTTGACAATGAAGTCATTCCTGTGGAGGTGCCTCAGAGAAAAGGTGACCCGGTAATAGTTAAGGAAGACGAGGAATTCAGGAATGTGAAGATCGATAAGATCTCTTCCTTAAGACCTGCTTTTTCAAAAGATGGGACCGTCACAGCTGCCAACGCTTCCACAATTAATGATGGAGCTGCAGCCGTAGTCCTGATGAGCCGTGAGAAAGCGGAAGAGTTAGGATTAAAGGTCCTGGCCAGCATTAAAAGTTACGCGGACGCTGCTTTGGAACCCAGATCATTCACCACAGCTCCGGCCAAGGCCCTGCCAAAGGCGATAGAAAAAGCCGGGATCAGTCTGGAGGAGGTTGACTTTTTTGAATTTAACGAAGCCTTTTCAGTAGTGGGTCTGGCCAACATGAAAATACTTGGACTTAAGGACAACAACGTAAACGTGAACGGAGGAGCGGTTTCCCTGGGCCATCCCCTTGGATGTTCAGGAGCAAGAATCATTGTTTCCCTTATCAATATCCTGGAGCAGAACAATGCCAAAATAGGGGCAGCAGCCATCTGTAATGGCGGTGGGGGTGCTTCAGCCATGGTAATTGAACGTGCGTAATCATCCTCTAATCTAGTCTGAATGCCATACGGAATTTGCAACCTCAGCATCATCCCGCTTAAGCTGGAACCTTCTGATTCCTGCGGGATGATAAATCAGATGCTCTATGGGGAATATTTCGAAATCCTGGAGCAGCGACAACACTGGTCGAGGATCCGCTCCGGATTTGATTCTTATGAAGGCTGGCTGGACAACAAGCAATTCCTGCCCATTTCAGAAGACACCTATAATAAACTTCAGTCAGAGGACAAGGTTTTCACTTCTGACCTGGTTGAATTCATCTCGGATGAAAACCAGAACCTGATGCCCATTCCTCTGGGTTCAATCCTGAATTATATTCCGGAGCTGCAGCATCATTATGACGGCGGCTACGTTTCCGGCAGGAAAGCAAAAGAAGAGCTGATCAAAACGGCCTACCTCTATCTGAACAGCCCGTATCTCTGGGGTGGGAAAACTCCTTTCGGAATTGATTGCAGCGGGTTTGTACAGATGGTATATAAACTGAATGGGTATGAACTGGCCCGCGATTCGACACAGCAGGCGAAACAGGGGGAATCCCTGAGCTTCATTGAAGAAAGCGAACCAGGAGACCTTGCATTCTTTGACAATAAAGAGGGTGAGATCAACCATGTAGGGATAATGATGAGTGACAACTATATCATCCACGCACATGGGAAGGTGAGAATAGACCGTATCGATCATTCCGGGATCTACAACGCCCAGTTAGGCAGACATACACATCAGCTGAGAGTGATCAAGAAGATCATCTAGGATTCTCAAAGTATTAGAAACTGCTGATAATAAAAAAACCGCCCATAAGGCGGTTTCTTTTTATTATATCTATTGATCTTATTCCTGAGTTGCCTGCCCTTGTTTAGCATCCAGTTCAGCAATTATAGGCTTTAATTCAGCTACTCTTTCCTCTTCTCCCAGAAGTGAGTAGATATTCATCATGGTTCTTGCAGTTTCCACTCTTGTAGGGTCCAGTTCAAAAACCTTTTCCAGATATCCAAGAGCATCCTTGTAAATAACCTTGATTTCCTCTTCCAGTGCAGCATATTTCTTATTGTCGGCAGCAGTCATTCCAAGGCTGTTCATTTCTTCAACGATTGGAGCTCTTTTGTCAATAGTCATTAACGCAAGATTATTGTAAGCATTGATCATTGTAGGGTCAAGTTCAATGGCTTTTTTATAATATTCCATTGCCTTTTCAGTATCACCCATTTCAGCAGTGGTCACTCCCAGGTTGTAATAAAGCACCGGGTTGTTCGGATCCTTTTCAACTACTTTTTCGATCAGTTCCTTATACTTGGCCATATCACCCATCTGGTAGTACATATCAGCCTCAGACAGCAGTAAGGAAGTATCATCAGGATTCTGAGATTTAGCGCTTTCCATAGCAGCAATCGCCTTATCATTTTCTCCTTTATGGATATAGATCAGTGCAATATTCTTTGCGATCTCTCCTTTTCTGGATTCAGTAACTTCATCCTTGGGATCAGAATAAGATCCGGTTTTCACCATAAGATCCCTCTGGTCTTTAGGCATGGTTTCCACTTCTCCTGTCTCTTTATTTACTGCTGTGTAATGAGTCTCAATACCGGTATATCCAAGATCCTTAAGCTCGAGGTAATACTCGAGGGCCTTGTCATAATCCTGAGCATTTACAGCATTGGAAGCTGCAAAATATAGATAAGCGGTATCCTGCTTGTTAAGCTCGTAACTCTGTATCAGCTTATCTGCTGCCTCCGAGAATCTTTCAGCCTGCTGGTCAGCAATTGCAAGATTGACCAATGCCATACTTACCTGCGCAATTCCTTCCTGAGCTCCTTCCTCTCCAAGAGCCTGGGCCTGCTTGTAGGCTTCTGCCGCTGTCAATAAGTCAGCTGCCGAAACACCTTCTCCTGTCCCGTAATAGGCTTTTCCTTTGGTAAGATAAAAAGTAGCTTTATCCTTTTCTCTCGCCTCACCTAAAAGCGGCTCAGCCTGAGAAAGAAAAGTCTTTGCCTCAACGAATTCTCCGTCTTCGACAGCATTTTCAGCTTTTCTTATCTCCTTTTTCTGCGCGAAAGCCACTACTGTAGACATAGCCAACACACCTGTAATTATTCTTGTTTTCATTCTTTAGGGTTTATAATTAACTTATTCTTCGCTGTCATCAGCAATTGTTGTGCCATTACTTGGGGAGTCAGGTATCTCCAGGTGTTCCTCCTCGACGATATGCTC
>CAMPJY010000075.1 GCA_946887025.1 uncultured Salinimicrobium sp. | reverse complement strand
ACCATGACCTTTGACGATAAAGAAAGCCCTGATGGGGAAGTCGCACTCCACTGGATGGATGGCGGGATCAAGCCGATGCGTCCTGAGGAACTGGAGCTGGATGAAACCTTTGGGGACGGTGGAAATGGTGTACTTTTCATAGGAGATAAAGGAAAAATGATGTGCAGTACCTACGGAGAGAACCCAAGATTACTACCCGTATCTAAAACTGCGCAAGTCAGTGTTCCAAAACAATATGAAAGGGTTCCCGGTGGTGCCGATGGGCATTACGGACAATGGGTCGATGCTGCTATTGCCGGATATGGGAAAAAAGAGCTCAGCTCTCCTTTTGAAATAGCAGGACCACTTACTGAGACCCTTTTAATTGCCAACCTCGCCATCAGAGGGGTGGATATCAGAAAAGAAACCAAATCCCAGGACGGAAAGTCTCAGATTGTGTATCCTGGAAGAGATATAAAAATGCTGTGGGATGCCGAAAATCTACGAGTGACCAATCTCGAGGAAGCGAACCAGTTTATCAAGCGGGATTACAGGGAAGGATGGAGCCTGGGATAATTTTTAAGGCTCCTGAGAATTTGTAGAGGTTTTTGTTTTTATTTGCACTGGTATCCTAACGAGACAGAAGCATGTACTATTTTAAAATTTTCCGGATCACGACTATGTTTATAGGAGTTTCCCTGGCTGCCAATTTCATGGAATGCAGTGAGGATTCATCTGAAAAAGTTTCCAGTATGGATGCTGATTCCGTGGAGAACTGGAATTCGATTATGGTTACAGCATCTGCGTATAATTCCCTTGAAAACCAGGGGATCGGGAATGTGAATATTACAGCTTTTGGAGACACTCTGGTGCCGGGAATGAAATCCATCGCGGTTTCGCATGACCTGATTGAAAAAGGACTTACGCACAATACAAAAGTCAAAATTAACGGTCTGGAGGGCACGTACACGGTAAATGACAAAATGCATCCCCGCTGGAAGAACAAGATCGATATCTATATGGGGGTGGACAGGACTAAAGCTCTCAATTGGGGGAGAAGGAAAGTGGAGATCTGCTTTCCTGCAGAAGGTCCAGGATAAGAGCTCCGGGAAAGAAGGGCCACATACTGATTGTATAATCAAATGCTTGTGAAAACATGAAGAATGATATTAAGCAGTACATTGAAAAAGCGGCCTCTTTCTTAAAGAAAAATTTCACCAGGAAGAATGAAGATCTTACATTTTACCTTCTTATCGTTATTGCATTTATTGTATTTGTTGTAGGGATTAATTTTTTTGTGGAACTCACTGATAGTATCTCCGGTACCAGTCTAAAATCCTATGATCGTGCCGTAACAGATTTCATTATTTCATTTAGGACACCGGGGCTGAATAAGTTTTTCCAGTTTATTACTGATGCGGGGGATCTATATGGATACCTGATTGCAACAGCCCTTGCGGCTTTGTTCTTCTTCCTGAAATTCCGGAACTGGAAAATCATCCTGGAATTGATTGCCGTAACCATTCTGGCTGCCCTTTCAAACATTGCTTTGAAAAGGGTAATTAATCGCCAGCGGCCCGAAATAGAACACCTGGTGGTGGTGGAAAGTCTCAGTTACCCCAGCGGGCATTCCATGAGTGCCATGGCATTTTATGGGTTTCTGATCTATCTTAGTTTCCGGATAAAAATGTCCAGATGGCTAAGGGGCTTCCTCATTTTTTTGTTCGTATTCCTGATCCTGGGTATCGGCATTAGCAGGATCTATCTCGGAGTTCATTTTCCATCCGATGTGTTGGGTGGTTATACGGCTGGACTCATCTGGATAGCCTTTTGTGTTGTGCTTTTCAATCTCATTGATCTTATCAGGAAAAGAAAGCGCCAGGGAAAGCCTATTTCCAAAGAGGAAAGGGAATCAGAAGAAAATCTACAAAAGTAACAGCAGTATATCTTTTTTAGAAAACATTATCATTATACAGTTTAATGGTGTTTTTTAATGTACTATCTTTTTAAGCTGCTTATGAAGATAAAGGACCTCTATTATTCGAAATTCTATCTTATATTTGAATTCCTCATTTTCTATGTATTCATTCCTTTTGTAGCAAACAGGTTTCTGGACGGATGGTTAAAGGTGATCCCTCTTTTGCTTATTGCCATCATGTTCTTCACTTTGCTTTTAATGGATCCCGGGTTTGACAGGAAAACCTTTACCCGCCTGGACAGATTTTATTTAAGAAGAAGTCTTGTAAGGGTTTTGATAATCACCCTGCTGTTGGTATGGTTTACTTACTGGATCTACCCTGACCTTTTCTTCAGATATCCGGTTGAGGAATTTAAGAAGTATATGATCACCTTTTTTCTTTACCCCATTGCCTCTGTGATTCCTCAGGAAATCATCTACAGGCTGTATTATTTTCACCGCTATAAGGAGCTGGTGCCGGAAAAGTATTTGTTGATGTTAAGCAATGCCATTATTTTCGGCCTTATCCATTTTATTTATGGCAACTGGGTGGCTCCTCTCGCAACCTTCCTGGTTAGCTGGATTTTCATCTTCAATTATTTGAAGACAAAAAGTCTGCTCAATGTGAGCCTGGAACATTACTTCTATGGCCTCATCATGTTTACAATAGGCTTTGGCTTTTTTTTCCAGTAAAAGGCTGTCGGGGCTGTTATAATCCCAGATTTCCCAATAACCACCAAAGGATGATAAATACTATTATTATCCCGAAGCAACCACAGCCTCCACCTAATTTCTTCGCACCCCATCCGGCCAGGATAGCCCTCAAAATCTTTTTCATAACCGCTATTTTTAATAAAAATAAGGCAATGCATATTTAATAGTCAGCACTTTATGAAAACATTATAAGGTATATCTTCCCAAACAAGATCTATTCAGAACAAGTCGATCGGACCCTTTTGAATAGGAAATTTTGAATTTAATATGACCCTAACTGGTTTTGATTTCATTCATCAGAATAAAGGCCTGGTTGACATATTCCTTTTCAAGAAATAGTGTAAAGTAGTTTGTAGTCGAAATTATTTCATAAATGGGAATCCCTTCATAGGCCAACAGCTTGAAAATATAGAAATAAAGCCCCACTGTTTGTGTGTTCCCTTCCGGCAGGGCAATGGTAATGGACGAGAGCTCCTTCTTTTCATTCACCTGGACCTCCTCTTTAAAGTATTCCTGGACCAGCTCCATCAGGTCAGAGGACACTAAAAAATTGCTTTCCTGGTAGTTGCTGGAATAGCTCAGGTAGACCCCGGGATTTTCCTTGACGGCATCCAGGAGCCTGGCCTTATTGGATATCAAAGATTTTGAATTCAAATAGGTGAATTCTGTAATGCCGGACCTCACCATGATGTCTCCCAGTTTCCTGAAATTATTCCTGGAAAATTTATTTTTCTTAGGAAGATAGCGTCTGAGGGCCATAATAATGGATCCCTGTTTTACCGGTTTTCTCATTTCCTTTTCAACCTCAGGCTGCAGATCTGCTGCCAAGGAACTGAAGTTGATGATGTTTCGTGCAAGGGCATCATCCAGAAAAGGCTGATGTCTTATAATATTGTGTACGACGGTACTTATTGTCTTCATTGTTAAATAATATACATTTTGTGCAAAGGTATATAAATCAAGACATTTTTTTTACTGGTTCAGAGAACGATTGTAATTATGTACCTATAATTGAAGAAGATGAAAGTTTTAAAGTTCGGAGGCACGTCGGTAGGATCGGCTGCCAGCATTAAAAACGTGAGGAATATAATTGCTGCCCAAAGCGGGAGCAAAATAGTGGTTGTTTCAGCCATGTCCGGTGTAACCAATAAACTTTTGGAGATCACTGAGGATCTAAGGCAGGGGAGAGAAGAGGCAGTGGAACAGGGCATTCATTCGCTTTGGTTAAAGCACGCGGCTCTTGTAGAGGAACTTATTCCGGCTTCCCCTTTTCAGGAGGAAACCCTGGCACAGCTGGAAGCTTTGTTCGAACAGCTCAAAGAGGTGACTCGCGAAAACTATAATCCCGGTCTGGAGCCGGTTATTGTAACCCATGGTGAACTATTCCTGAGTTATATTTTCTCCAGATTTATTCAGCAGGACGGCCTTCCCAATACCTGGCTTGATGCCAAGGATTTTATGCACATCTCAAGTCTCGAGAATCCGGATATTGAGCCGGTGAGGTTGTTACTGGACCTGAGTCTGCATCGCGAAGTAAGATCCCAGGTTTACATTACCCAGGGCTTTGTCTGTATCGATAGAAATAAGAACATCAGTACCCTTAAAAGGGGCGGGAGCGATTATTCCGCAACCATCATTGCTGCTGCCGTGGGCGCGCAGGAGGTCCAGATATGGACTGATATTGATGGGTTCCATAACAATGATCCAAGGTATGTAGAAAATACTCACCCCATTTCCCACCTCACCTTCGACGAAGCCGCTGAACTGGCTTATTTTGGGGCCAAGATCCTGCATCCTCAAACTGTTTCTCCGGTAAAAGACAGAAAGATCCCAATCTACCTGAAGGATACCTTTCATCCTGAAGCTGATGGTACCTTAATATCTTCAGAAGTGAAAACCCGCGGTTTAAAAGCCATCTCGGCCAAGGATGGGATCACTGCCATTAAAATTAAATCCAACCGGATGCTGATGGCTCATGGTTTCCTGAGAAAGATATTTGATGTTTTCGATAAACACAGGACTGCCATTGATATGATAACCACCTCGGAAATTGCCATTTCACTGACAATTGACGATACAAGAAACCTGAATTACATCCTGGAAGACCTTGAAAATTTCGGGGAAATTTCAGTGGATGAAAACCATAGTATAATCTGTATCGTGGGAGAAGCTGTTATTGATGACAGAAACACTTACAGGCTTTTTGAGATCCTGAACAACATTCCTGTCAGGATGATCTCTTACGGAGGAAGCAGCCATAATATCTCCCTGCTCGTGGATACCAGGAATAAAATTGAGGCCCTGCAGCGTCTAAACACCAAACTGTTTGAGGAAACTCAGGTCGCCGAATTTGCCTAGTTTATTTGTTTGCTTTGTTAGCTTAATTGATTGCTTGTTTCGTGAAAGACGTCCGGTTACAGATCGGGCGTCTTTCTATTTATTTCCCACTCAAGTTTATTCTTGGCTTCAATATACTTGGACAGGTATCGGGTACTGTTCACCTGGTGGTGTGACAGCATGGATCCTGTAAAATTCTTTTCCCTATGGCCCTCCAGATTTCCCTCCAAATCCAATAGAATTTTCTTCAATGAGCGCCAGTAAGCTGCAGAAGAAAATCTGTCCTCAATCACCTGAAACCCCTTTTCCCGGGCCTGTTCCCAATGAAATTTGTCCTTGTAAAGTTCAATGGCTGCTGCTGCAAATTCAGCATCACCATGTACCACTTTTCCGGGCCATCCGCTATCCGTTGTCATTCCTTCTGCCCCAATAGTTGTGGTTACGCTGGGAGTGCCTGTAACCATGGCATCAATGAATTTTCCCTTTATTCCGGCTCCAAATTGCAAGGGAGCAAGCAAAACTTTTGCTTTTTGAATAACTTGTCTCGCATTTCCTGCTCTTCCTTTTATAAAGAAATTTTCAGATGGGTTATGAAGATTAAATACTTTTTGGGTAGGGTAGGCCCCATAAATATGAATTTCAGCAGCAGGAAGCTGTTTTCTTATCAGGGGCCAGATATTTTGTTTTAACCGCAGGACGGCATCCCAATTGGGCTCATGAAGAAAGTTTCCAATACTAATAAAATGACTTCTTTCCTCAAAATCAGGTAAAGCAGTATCCATGGAGGTTGCATTCTCCACCAGGGGCAGATAAAACAAAAGGGACTTCGGGAGCCTGAAATCCTGAAGCAGAAGCTCCATTTCTTTCTCGGAGATAATAAGGGAAAGGTCGCAGCGGTAGATGCTTGCAATTTCCCGTTTTGCCGTATCCGAATGCAGTAAAGCAGGGGTCAGCTCCAGCTTCTTTTTAAAGGCTGTTTCCCTTGCCTTTCTTAGGAAATGCAGGTCCTCGGTATCCAGGATCTTAAGTGCCCTGGGGCAGATCTCTGAAACCCTCCACCCAAACTGTTCCTCCATCATGAAACGATCAAAGAGCACTGCCTGAGGCCTATACTCTTCAAGAAAAACATCAAAACTCGAGTTATTCAGTTCAATACCCCTGGACTTCACCCCCAGAGATTCCAGATCCGCCCTATAAGCAGTTTTCTGGGCGGTGGTGGCGAAACAGATCTCATACTCCTGATCAAGAAAAAAATGAATGAGTTGCATCATCCTGCTTCCCGCAGCTGAGGAATCAGGTTCGGGCCAAACATAACCTATGATCAGGAGTCTGTGCATCACTTTTTGTCAAAAATAAGCTTTTTCAGGTTTCTCCAATCCCGGGATTATCCCAAGATTTGGATAACAAGCTTTTGGGAGTGATAATTTTTACCGAACTTATTGGTCCTTTAGGTTAAGGCGGTCAATCACATAAAAACCAGGTTTATGCAGGTAATAATTTTAATGGGGGTTTCAGGTGTTGGAAAGACAACCATTGGTAAAATGCTTTCTGAAGAGATGAGGCTTCCATTTTTCGATGCTGATGATTTTCATCCTTCGGAAAACATTCGCAAAATGGAAAAAGGAATTGCCTTACTGGATAAAGATCGAATGTCCTGGCTCGAGGTGCTGGCACTAAAGATCAGGGAATGGGAGCGATCCACGGGGGCTATTCTGGCCTGTTCAGCCCTTAGAGAAGGATACAGGACTCATCTGCAATCATACGCTGAAAAAAAGCTAACCTGGATTTTCCTGCATGCCGATTATGATATCATCCTGGAGCGGCTTAAAGCGCGAAAGAATCATTATTTTAAACCGGAGTTGCTGCTTTCCCAATATGAGGCGCTGCAGGAACCTGATTATGGGGTTCATGTAGATGTCAACCTCTCCAAGGAGATAGTAGTGGAGCGGATCCTGGAAAAACTGAAGGAAAATGAACCTACCTCTCAATTAGGTCTGGTAGGGCTCGGAGTTATGGGAAAAAGCCTTGCCCTTAACCTCGCAGAGAAAGGTTTCAGGGTTTCTGTCTTCAACCGTCATGTGGAGGATAAGGAGGTGGATATTGCGAAAAAATTTGCTGAAGCCCATTCCGAATTCAAGCTGCCGTGGTTTGACCAACTGGAACCATTTGTTGCTTCGATCAAGGCGCCCCGAAATATTCTTTTAATGGTAAATGCCGGGCCGGCCGTGGATGCTGTTATCGAAGGACTCCAGCCTTTCCTGGAGCCGGGAGACCTTATCATTGATGGGGGGAACTCGCACTATAAGGATACTGTCCGAAGGGAAATGGAGCTGAAGGACCAGAAGATCCTTTTCATGGGAGCAGGAATTTCAGGTGGGGAAGAAGGGGCGTTAAAAGGTCCCTCTATTATGCCAGGAGGACCAAAACCTGCATACGAGATGGCCGGAGGCTTTCTTAAAGCCATCGCTGCCAAAGATAAAAAGGGAAATCCCTGTTGTACCTATGTAGGTCCCGATGGGGCGGGACATTTCGTAAAGATGCTCCACAACGGAATTGAATATGGGGAGATGCAGCTGATAGCAGAGTTCTACCATTACTTACGTTTTTTTGGGAAAAAAGCGTCAGAGGAAATAGCAGATATATTTGAAGACTGGAATGGAAGTATGAAGTCCTATCTTCTGGAAATTTCCATTGATATCCTTCGAAAAAAGGAGGATGGAGATCACCTGATAGACAAGATCCTGGATGCGGCAAAACAAAAAGGCACCGGAGGCTGGTCCACCAATGCGGCCCTGGAGCTGGGCGTTGCTTTCGATACCATTACCGCTTCGGTCATGGCCAGGAATATGTCTGCCAGAAAAGAAGAACGCAAAGAGGCAGCAGATTTATATAAAACAGGAAAAACGAATGGGAAAGGGGAGAATCTTGATCTGCAGGATCTTTTCAAAGCCTACCAGGCGGGAAGCATTATTAACCACGCTATAGGTTTTGATCTTTTACTGGAAGCTTCCAAAACCTATGAATGGAAACTGAACCTTTCAGAAATCGCCAGGATCTGGACAAACGGCTGTATCATCAGGTCTGGTTTTATGGAAGACCTGATAGAGCTCCTTAAGGAATCCCCTTCAACTAATATTCTGCTGAACGATAGCATTGTATCTGAACTTTCAGTATTGAAGTCCTCAATGTTAAATACTCTGGCAGAAGCCTTGGCGAAAGGATGTCCAATGCAGGTGCTTTCTGCCGCTGCCAATTATTTTCTCAGCTATACTTCCGCCCAATCCTCCGCCAATATGATTCAGGCCCAAAGAGATTACTTCGGAGCGCACACTTATGAAAGAACGGATAAAGCGCGAGGGGAATTCTTTCACACGAATTGGGTGACAGGGGAGTAGGAATCTTGTAGGAAAATAATTAATATTGATTATCTTAAGGCCATCAACCCAACCAAATATGAAAAACACTTACTCCACCAACCTCAGCTTGCCCAAGGTAGATATTGGGCTGTTAATTTTTAGGATTGCCATTGCCGCCCTGATGCTCACTCATGGAACTCCTAAGCTTCTGCGTTTCTTCGGCGGTGAAGAATTAAGTTTTGCCGACCCGCTGGGCCTTGGGGAAACCCTGACCTTCACTCTGGCTGTTTTTGCGGAATTCATTTGCTCAGTTCTGGTGCTGATAGGATTGGGAACCCGTTTGGCTGTGATCCCGCTGATCATCACCATGGCTGTGGTAGCCTTTGTCGTTCATCCCGAGGATGGTTTCAATAGACAGGAGCTACCGCTTCTATACCTTGCCGGCTGGATCCTTCTTTTCTTCACAGGAAGCGGGAAATATTCCCTGGACCATTATTTTCTGGCTAAAAGATCTTAAATCATAACCTATACTTCCGTGTAGGGACAGGTCGCGACCTGTCCCTACATAAGGGGTGCGGGAGAATTACTCTGCTATAGTGAATTCCAAACCATCCACGATATCCCCAAATTCCGAAACCTGAATTTCAAAAGGAATTTCCGCAGGAGAAGCAGTATAGCCAAGCGTCTCCAGTTGTTCATGATCCACCTTCGCTGTGTATTTCCCTGGTTTCAGCCCCAGATAAGTGAAATATCCATCCCCTTCACTAAGTACGCTCGCCACTACCTGGTTATTGGAGTCATGGATATTGAGGATGATCCTTCCCTGACCTTTGGTCCCATTTTCCGTATTTAAGTAGATCATCCCGGAGACTTCCCCTAGCACCGAGATTGGCACCTGGATTTCTTTGAAATGATTGGGGACGGTTTCCACTGCAATGGTCGGATTAACTACTTTCCAGGCGATATTGTCCAGACTTTCAGTATCAATCTCAAGTAACAGATCTACATACGGCTGCAGGTCCATGACCCGTAGAATGGTTCTGTCCTCGTTGTACATCAGCCTTCCATATAGGTTCTTAAGCTCCAGTCCTGGTACACCGGGCTCCATTTCGTCTTTAACACCATTGAAGTTGTAATCGAGAAAAGGAATGATGCTAAGCCCACCTTTAGACATGGCCGACCTGTTGCTGGTGGTTACAAATCCGGTGTTGTCGTCCAAAAGAATACTTCCCCGGGCGGATTGGACGAAGGAGTTGTTTCGGTTCCCGATCCTGGAAGTAAAAGCTGTCTGGGCAAAATTGAAGGTATACCTGAGGCCCACTTCAAAAATATGAGCATCCCGTACCCGGTTATTCTCATAGGCAAGATTGAAATATCCTCCTTTAAAAACAGGTCTTTCCACTTCAAACACCAGATTGTTAAGCCGCGATTTATTGAAATCGTACTGCAGCTGTGGCGAGAAGAGCCATCGGTAAGGAAGGCGGTAGGTCTGGGAAAGTGTACTGTAAATGGTAGGCTTCTCAATCCTGTCATTATAGATCCCGTAGGTGGTGAAATTGGTGCTGACCCCAAATAAGGCGCCGGATAAAAGCAGCTGTGCGGTTGTAAATTCAGTGGTAGGCATAATGATATGGTTCAGGCTGAACCTGCTGAACACCGTAAAGTTCCTGCCCCGGAAAGGCGTGGAGATACTTATTTTTCTCTCCTCAAGATAATTATAGTTGATGGCGGTCTGGTCCTCATCGTAGTTGATATAATTCAGGTCGACCTGCAGATTTCCGGGGGAACGGTAACTCAAAAGTGCATCACCTTTTACCCCATACATATATTCTCCCGAAAAAAGAAGACTGGAAGCAAGTCGGATGGAGGAACTGACGAAAGGCATTACCTCTCCGCTTTCCACTCCAGAAAGATATTCTACACCACCCCCAAAGGTGATGGCGTTGGAGATCCCGTAATTCAGGTCCACCCGCGAAAAACGGTTTCCTTCTGCATTCTCCACGATCCCCGCACTGATTTTGTATTCAAATTCATTCTTAGGCACAAAATTATACGGAATGTTGATGACACGTTCCTCAATGCGTTCCTCTCCCCAGGGACCGTAGAATTTTAGGTTTACTGCCGTATTTCCATACATGAGTGGGACTTCGAATGAATAAAAACCCGAAGCATCGGCCTCGGTAAAATCCACCAGCACATTGTTGACGTACAGTTCCACCACCCAGTGCGGGTCAGTGTAATCGTTGAGGGTATAGGTTCCAAAGGATCTTCTGTTCTGGAGGGGACTGTTAGTCAGCTGAATCCCCGCAACAGGCGCGAATAGCGAGGAGGTCGCCCTGGTGAAGATGCGTCCCGCAGTCACCTGCTTCAGAAAAGCATTGTCGTTGTTGACATAGCGCCACTGGTAAAACTGGTTCCTGGATTCAAAAGGTACCCTGGTGGAGTAATTCAACATCAGATTGGTTTCCCCGCCAGCAAGCCGGGTACCTAATCCAAGGGTGAATCTGTTGTCATTTTCGATCTCTGACTGCTGGGTGGTCACAATTCCCCAGTCCAGGGTTCCTGCCCTGAAGAAGGGATAGCTGGTGGGGATAATGGTATCCGGCTCTACGATTCCCTTTACCCGGTCCAGGTTTTCCCTCATCTTTTCCCGTTTCTTTTCCTTGATCACAGGTAATTCCAGATCGGTTTCGAGGGCAACGGAAAGGCTCCTGAAGGAGAAGTCGGTATGTAACCCAAAGATATCTCCAAACAGGTCGGAACGTAAATACAGAGTGGTGGGGGATTGAATAAGGGCATCCTCATATCTGAAGGTCTCTCCTTTGTAAACGATTTGGGAGGGGGAAATAAGATAAGTCGATTCGGGATGAATGATAAAACCTGTCAAACCTTCCCCAGTTGTTTCAGCTTTTATTTTTAATATACCAAACAAGTCTTCTACTGAAAGATAAGCCTCCTGATTTTTGATTGCAATGGGAATTTCCACCAGCCCCAGATCCGGAACAGTCATTTCAACTGTCAATTCATCATATTCCGGAAAGTCCTCCTGCCCGTACATTCCTGTATAAAAAATAAGAAGCAACAGACTGAGGAATGACTTCTTTGGGAATTCAGACAATAAGGAGATTAGTTTTTGTTTCAGGAACATTAAAAGGGCAACTTGAGTTATTCGTAATTAAAGGTCAGGGAAAAGCTTCCAGTGTAATAACCAGGCGGGCTCTGGGTCTCATTTCCAATATGCAGCGTCCCCCCGACAAAGATCTCATTCATCAAAGGAGGAACAGCTGTGGTTATAAAGGTTTGGCCGGTACTAAAAGAATCGATCACCAGTCTGACCTCCCCACCGTTATTCCCGTCGAGGAAATAATCTCCATTGGTGGTAATGGTTATGAGGGTGCCGGGATTAGCTTTCAGATCAAAAATCGCGGAGCTGGGAGGGTCACCTAAATTCAAAAGAAAAACCTCACCTGTTGCAGTGCGGGTCCCGAGGATATCCACTGTTACCGTCCCGCCACTTTGACCTCCTGTAAAAGAACCAAAGTTCAGGAAACGTAAATTCCTGACTTCCACTTCCACGGGAATGGGAGGGTTTTCCTGCGCCTGAAGCATTGGGACTGAGAAAATCAGGAATCCGAATAGAACGGCTGCTTTATAAATGGATTTTATTGAAGGAATTCCAGCCATTGTTACTTGATTAGTATCTTTTTGGAGTAGCGGGTCTCTCCCGAAACTAAACTGATAATATATACGCCTGCACTTCTGATCCCTTTGATCTCCACGGTTTCCTGAGATGAGACTTTCAGACTTTTCAGAACCTGCCCCGAAAGGGAGGTTATTTGTATTTCAGCCTGTTCTCCTGTTTCCAGGTTCAGGGAAACAGAGACTTTCTCCTTGGTGGCGTAAACACTCATTGGAATGTTGAGCAATTTCGCAGGATCAGTAATGCTTTCTTTTAAAAGCACCAGTTCGAACCTG
>CAMPJY010000074.1 GCA_946887025.1 uncultured Salinimicrobium sp. | reverse complement strand
TCTCAGATCGAATCAATCGAAATAATCAAAGGCGCCTCCAGTACCCTTTACGGTTCCGGGGCTGGGGCAGCAGTCATAAGTATTCAGACCAAACAGCCTTCGGAGGAGAAGATCCAGCTTCGGCTACAGTCCAGTGTGGGGACCAACCAGTCACAGGAGGATCAGGAATATTCCCCGGCAGAGATCCAGAACAGCATTTCTGTAGGAGGGAAGCTTAAAAAATGGGAGTACCAGACGCGTTTCAGTCAGCGATATACGGATAATCTTTCTGCAGTGAGCGCTCCTTCGGGGGAGGATTTCGAGGAGAATCCATTTAAAAAATACAACGCCTTCGCCAAAATAGGCTATTCGGTAAGTGAGGATTTCGGGTTCAGTTTCTTTGGGAACTATGACAAGTTCAATTCGAGTTTTGATAACTACAATTTCACCGATGGCACGAATAAACTGAACAGCGAGCAGCTGCGAGTTGGGAGCAAATGGGAGTATACCTATGGAAAGGGGAGCGCGGTGCTGAATGCTTCCTATAATTTACTGGATCGGGAGGTGGAAGCAGAATTTCCCAACACCTTCGACAGCCGTCTTTTTGTTGTGGACGCTTACAACAAGTACAATTTCAGCAATGGGATCCATGCCCTGGTTGGGGTAAACGGACAATTCAGCAACTTCAACAGCTATGAGGTACCCTGGGGGGAATCAGAATTGCAGCAGCGTATTTCAGAGGAAGATGCACATTTCGAGATCGTGGATCCATATGTGAATCTTGTCTATACTTCTGATTTTGGATTGAATCTCAATGCAGGTACCCGCCTTAACATCCACAGCAATTATGGGGAACATTGGGTTTACAATTTCAATCCCTCCTATAATCTGCTGCTGAAGGAAAGCAGCCTTAAATTCCTCGCCTCCTATAGCACTGCTTTTATCACACCATCCCTGTACCAGCTGTTTGATCCCGTTTACGGCAGCGACGACCTGAAGCCGGAGGAGAACAGGACCCTTGAGGGAGGACTGGAATTCAATACCAAGGGGTTCAGGGCCAGTGCTGTTTATTTCAATCGAAGGGAGAAGAATTTCATCGACTTTGTATTGACAGACCCGGAGAACTATATCTACAGCTACTACAACATAGATGAAGAATTCACTGCGGAAGGCGTGGAACTGGAAATTTCGGCCCAGCTGGCAGAGAATCTTTCCTTTTCCGGGAATTACACCTTTACACAGACAGAAGAGCGGTTTGCGCTGCGTATTCCAAAGCACAAAGTAAATGCAGGGCTGGACTATGCCTGGGGGAAGACCAATTTCTCGCTGAAGTATCAGTATAATGATGACAGGACCGACAGCTATTACAACGAAACGCTTATGGCTACTGAAGTGGTGACTTTGGATAGTTTTGGGCTGCTGGACCTGTTTGCCAGTTATCAG
This sequence comes from uncultured Salinimicrobium sp., assembly GCA_946887025.1. The sequence goes on along the minus strand of CAMPJY010000074.1, from coordinate 11,008 downwards.
CTTAATGAGCAGCTGCAGCTGTTTGGCGGGGTCTATAATATTGCCAATACGGAATACAGGGAGTTATATGGTTATTCAACCCGCGGGAGGAATGTAAGGCTGGGGTTTAGTCTCGTCCTTTAAATTCCTAATCTGGGGAAATGTTCCCAACTCTTTAAAATAAAAAATCCCGGGCTGGCCGGGATTTTTTTATTGTTTAAATATTTACTCCTTGTTAACCGGAGGTAAGGCATCTGAATACATCCGCTGGTAAGTCGGAAGATCATCTCCTGTCTCCCCAATAAGTACCGGAGCAGGTCTGTCATTGGAGATGCTTCTTTTCTGTCCGGTGATCGCAGCAATAGCTGCAGCCAACAGAGGTTCAGAAGGGTCTCCCAGTGGCCCATATTCATTCACATATTCTATAACTTCAATATCGGGTGTAAGACCGTTTACAAAATCTGATACCCCATCTGCATTGGAAGATTTGAAGATGAGCGGTTGAACCGCATATTTGTGATCTGGATTGATATTTTTCTTATTCGTTAGCTGGGGAGAATCATATAGGGTAGTTGAGGCCTGGAATTTACCTACAGTTTTGGTTCCCACATGCTGTACGTCGATATAGGAGGCAAGACTGTTAATCATCAATTCACTTGCGGAGGCGGAGGAACCTGTAGCGATGATATAAACCTGAGTAAGATTCAGGCTGTTTATGGCTTCCCCTGTCCAGATTTCACTATTGAATTCATCGATAATATATTCAGGTAGATCTCGTTCATATAAATACTGAATCGTAGGATTAAATTGTTTTTGAAGGAATGTCTCTCCCTCAAATTGCCCAGTGATCATGCTGGCGAGGTCGACTGCTGTTTCCACATTCCCTCCTCCATTATACCTGAGATCCAGGACAAGGTCCGTAATGTTTTGTGTTTTGAATTCCCCAAAAGCAGCATTGAGTTCGGAGTCGAAATCATCAGTAAAAGCATTGTACATGAGGTAACCTATTTTCTTTCCACCAGTTTCTATTACTTTGGTAACAAAGACAGGGTTTTCTGCAAATTCCCCTTTGGTGAGAGTGATGGTTTCTCCCGTTTCTTTAATGCCGTTGCTTGAAATCTCCGCCAGGTGAATGGTAAAGGTTTCGGGCGCCAATAACTGGTTATAATTCGAGTCCGTTAAAGTGGTACCGTCAATTTTTGTGAAAATATCGCCTCTTTTTACTCCAGTCGATTCGGCTGGAGAGTCATGTGCAACGTAGCGAACATAACCTATTATATCTTTGGAACCCTGGCTGATATAACTTAATCCATAATCCATTCCTGTAGAGGTGTATACCCCGCTGAAATTCTTTTCCAGTTCCTCATAATCATCCACTAAAAAACTGAACCTGTCACTATTCTCATCCACCAGCCCTTCATAAAAAAGGTCTTCCGGCCCATCAAAAGTTTCAAGGAAAGAATTCAATTCAGATTGAGTAGCAAAATAATCATCTGCAAGTTCGGGAACATTCTCTTTATATAAATACCAGAAATTCATTCCCTCCCAGATAAAATTCTCTACGTCGAGGTTTACAACTTCTTCCTCAGTTTCTTCCCCGGTTTCTTCCCCTGTGGTAGGTTCATTCGGCACAATATCATCTTTGGTGCAGGAGCCCATTAAAAAGGCAATCGCAAACACCGGTAGCAGTAAATTCTTGATCTTCATAAAGTTTTTTTTTGATAAGGAGCTAAAACTAAGCCATTTTCCAGAAAAAGGGAAAAATAGTTCTAAAATTAATGTTAAAATATCACCTCCTAAGAACGGGAGGTATTTCAGACGAGTACATTTCCTTATAGAGGATCTCATCCATTCCTGACTCCCCAACCTGCTTAAAATCAATGTGTATGCTCTTTTTCATTTCCGGAGTGATTCCTGCAATAGTATTCAAGGTGGCTTGCAACAAAGGTTCATCAGGATTTCCTAAAACGCCCAGATTCAGGACGTCTTCCTCCATTTCAATATCCGGGGGGAGCCCGTTAATAAATCTGCTGTTGCCTTCAGAGTTCAGGGAGATGTAAATCAATGGCTGAATAGCATAGGTATGTCCGGGATTGGCTCCAACCCTGCCAAAGTCTTCAGAATCGTATAAAGTCGTGGAAGCCTGAAATTTACCCGTTGTGGTTTCCCCCACCTGGATCACGTCGATATAGGGGGTAAGCCCATTGATCACCAACTCGCTCGCAGAGGCAGTCCGAAGAGTGGTGATGATATAAACCCTTGACAGGTTCAGACTATTGATCGCTTCCCCTGTGTGTATGGTGTTATTGAACAGGTTTACGAGCCTTTCCGGTTCGTTTTCCTCTAAATAAGCCTGGTACTCCGCATTCCATTGTTCCTTTGCAAAAACCTGCCCTTCAAACTGACCGGTGATCATACTCGAAAGATCAACCGCCGATTCCACTGACCCACCGCCATTATATCTCAGGTCGAGGATAAGATCTGAGATCCCTTCTGCCTGGAAAAAAGCAAAGGCTTCATTTAATTGAGGATCAAAGGGCCTTGTGAAGCCGTTATACATCAGGTAACCGACTTTGCCTTGTGGGGTTTCTATGGTCTTTGTAATGAAAACCGGATTGGCGCTATACTCGACCTTCTCAAGCCTTACCTGTTCCCCCGTGGAAACAACTTCAGCATTCTGAAAGGCTGCAAGACCGAGAGTATAGGAGACAGGTTCCAGTAATCTGGAGTAATTTTCAAGGGTCATCTGTTCCCCATCCACTGTATTAAATAGGTCTCCACGTTCCATTCCCTGGGCTGCCGCAGAAGTATTGGGCAGTACGTAACGCACATACCCCAGCACTAGGTTAGAGGTGGAAGATTCCCTCACCAGCCCATATTGCATCCCGTTGGCGACACTTATGCCGTCAAAGGCTTTCTCTAATTCAATGTAATCATCCACCAGAAAGCTGAACCTGTCCTGGGGTGCCACCAGTCCGTCATAAAATAGGGATTCCGGGGAAGAAAAATTATCGAGGTATTCTTCGAGTTCTTCCTGGGAAGCAAAACGATCGTCAGCCAGCTCAGGTACTTCGGCCTTATATAAATAGATGTTGTTCATGCCTCTCCAGATAAAATTCTTTATTTCTAAAGCGCTCGCCTGATCTATCACATCATCCATGTCTTTCGAGCAACTGGTCGGAAGGTAACTCAGGAATAAAGCGAGAAAGAGTATTTTTACAGCTTTGGACATGTGCAGGGATTTGGACTACTTAAATTTAAGCATATTAAATCATTTCAAAATAGTTTGTAACAAATTTCTTTCATGGCCGTCGTAACAGAAAGAGCACTAACCAGGCTTGATAACTGACCAAAAAATGAAGCAGCATATTTTTGTAAATATGATGAACCCGGTACAGGATAAAATGTACCGCCTGGCCCGAAGGCTCCTCGTTTCGAAGGAGTCGGCGGAAGATGCGGTACAGGAAGTGATGCTGAAACTGTGGGACCGAAAGGATAAACTTTCATCATACGACAATGTGGAGGCTTTTGCCATGACGGTAACACGAAATTACTGTCTGGACCAGCTGAAACTGAAGCAGAACAACAATCTGCGCATAGTGCACTCCAATTATGAGGATGGAAACAGTTCCATCCAGAAGAACCTGGAAGTGCAGGACGACCTGAACTGGGTGCAGAAGATTATCGAAAAGCTGCCAGAACAACAGAAAATACTGATCCAGCTAAGGGATGTGGAGCAGTATGAATATGAAGAAATTGCGAAAATGACCGATATGCAGGAGACGGCGATTCGAGTGGCCCTAAGCAGGGCGAGAAAAAAAATTAGAGAAGAAATGCTTAAAAAACACCGCTATGGAATTAAAAGCAATTGAACAGTTAGTGGAGAAATATCTGGAAGCAGAAACATCTCTACAGGAGGAGGCCCAACTGGAAGCTTATTTCAGCTCCGATAATGTGGCACCCCATTTGAAAGAATATGCCCCCATGTTCACCTATTTCAGCACAGCCAGGGAAGAAAGCTATACCGGCGAAAAAGGACTTGCTGCATTTAGTTCAGGGGAAACCGACTTATCCGGAGGTGTGAACACTTCCAGAGCAGAAAGGAAGAAGGTCTATTCCTGGGTTGCGGTTGCGGCAAGCATCGTGCTTATGGCAGGAGTCTTCCTTCAGGAAAACCCACAGACCAGCGAGTTTGGTTCCTATGAAGATCCGGAGGTAGCCATGGAGGAAACCAAGAAAGCCCTTGAAATGGTCTCGCTGCTGATGAACTCCGGGAACGATGAACTGGGACACCTTAATGAATTCAACAATACCAAAGATAAACTACTAAAATAATAACCTTAAAATCCTACTCAAATGAAAAAGTTAACTTTCTTACTGATCTTTACCCTGTTGCCTTTCCTTGGCTCCGCCCAGGCTTTCGATAAATACGAAGGCATGAAAGAAGTGGATGCCGTGGTCATCACCAGCAAAATGTTCAAATTACTGACAAAAATAGACCTGAATGCAGATGATCCGGAAACTCAACAGTATATTGACCTGATCGAGAACCTGAAAGAAATGAGGGTATTCTCCACCAAATCCTCCTACGTTCGGGAACAAATGGCTGCCGATGTGGCTTCCTACCTGAAGAATAATTCCATGGAAGAACTGATGCGCGTTACTGAAGGCGGTAAAACTGTAAAGTTCTACTATAAGCCAGGAAAGAGCGAAGATTTCGTCAGCCAGCTGTTCATGTTCATGAACGGAAAAGGGGATGAACCATCTGTTATCCTGAACATTACCGGAGACATTAATCTTTCGCAGGTATCAAAGCTTGCTCAGGATTTCAATATCCCAGCCGGGGAGGAATTGGAAAACATTGAAACAAACTAAACCATGAAATTCACGCCATTATTTTTAGCCATCCTGGCGCTCGTATTCAACTCCTGCAACAGCGATACTTCGTTGCAGGAGTATTACGTGGAGAACCAGGAAAACAATCAGTTCCTGGCCCTGGATATCCCCTCGAGCTTATTGACGGGAGATAATTCAGGCCTGACTGCAGAACAGAAAGCTACCCTGGAAACCATCAATAAGGTGAATCTTATCGCGTTTCCGATAAAGGATGATAATCTGGAGGTGTACGAAACAGAAAAGGAGAAGATAACAAAGATCCTGGCTGATGACAAATACCAGACCCTGATGAGGTTTGGGAAGGGGACGACTAAAGGAGAGATCATGTTTACAGGGGAAGACGATGCCATAGATGAATTCATCATCTTCGGCAGCGATGAAGAAAAGGGATTCGGGGTAGCCCGGGTTACAGGAAATAACATGAAGCCGGAAGACCTTATCAAGTTGTTCAAATCAGCTGAAAAGGGAGATCTAGATATTGCAGGGCTTCAGGACCTGCTTAATACGAAGCAATAGGAGAGTCTGAAAGACGACTTTGGATCTTAATCTACTATTATTGAAATTGGCCCGCCTTTTAAGGTGGGCTTTTTTTGGTCAATATTAATGGGCTTTAGCTCAATTGCATTCTTGGAGTGAAATTTGGGCTAAAGCCCTTTATTAAAAAATAACTTCAGGAACCCGGGTTTAAAAGCCCCGGATTAAAAGCTTCCAATTCCTGAGGTTATTTCTATATCCCGGTGTAATTTTGCGGGGTAATTCTCTTGAGTTCTTCCTTCAGCTCCTCCGAAACATCAAGCCCTTCTATGAAATTTGCCATACTCTCTTTGTTGATGGCTTCATTGGTACGGGTCAATCCTTTTAAAGCTTCATAGGGGTTGGGATATCCCTCCCGCCTCAGCACTGTCTGAATGGCTTCAGCCACCACGGCCCAGTTCTTTTCGAGATCCTCATCCAGCTTCTGCTCATTAAGCAGCAGCTTATTCAAACCTTTAAGGGTGGAGGCAAATCCGATAAGCGTGTGGCCAAAAGGCACCCCTACATTCCTCAATACCGTGCTGTCGGTAAGGTCCCGCTGCAGACGGCTGATAGGCAGTTTTCCGGAGAGATATTCAAACAGGGCATTGGCAATTCCGAGGTTCCCTTCGCTGTTCTCGAAATCGATGGGGTTCACCTTGTGCGGCATAGCTGAAGAACCGACTTCTCCTGCTTTTATCTTCTGCTTGAAATAATCCATGGATACATAGGTCCAGATATCGCGGTCCAGGTCGATGATAATATTGTTGATTCGCTTCAAGGCATCAAACAGGGAGGCCATATGATCGTAATGTTCGATCTGAGTGGTAGGGAAGGAATGGTGCAGGCCAAGAGTTTCCTCCACGTAACTCTTTCCGAAAGCTTTCCAGTCAATCGTCGGGTAGGCTATTTTATGCGCATTAAAATTCCCGGTGGCACCTCCAAATTTGGCGGCATGAGGAATGGTCTTCAGTTGTTTCAGCTGCTCCAGAAGCCGTTCCACGAAAACCTCAATTTCCTTGCCCAGACGCGTGGGAGAGGCAGGTTGCCCGTGAGTCCGAGCCAGCATGGGTATATCCTTCCAATCTGAAGAAAGTTCTGCCAGGCGCTTCAAAACATCTTCCAGGGCAGGAAGATAGGATTCTATCAGGGCATCCTTAATACTCAATGGAATGGCCGTATTGTTGATGTCCTGGGAGGTAAGTCCGAAATGTATGAATTCCTTGTACTGTTGCAGCCCCAGGTCATCGAATTTCTGTTTGATAAAATACTCCACCGCCTTCACGTCGTGATTGGTGGTATTTTCAATCTCCTTGATAGCTACCGCTTCCTCATGATCAAAGTCCAGGTAAATTTCCTTCAACTTCGGATACAGGGAAGGCTCCACGTTTTGAAGTTGCGGCAGGGGGAGCTTACAAAGTGCAATGAAATATTCAATTTCCACCTTAACCCGATATTTTATAAGGGCCTCCTCACTGAAGTAGCGGGAGAGGGCCTGGGTTTTCTGGGAATACCTGCCATCTATGGGCGAAATTGCTTGAAGGGCGATCATGCTTAGTTGTTTATGGAATTAAAGGGTAAAGATAGTGTTTCGGAAGAAAATGAGGAACCAATTGGGGTATATAGATGATACTTCTACAGAGTGAAGGTTTAGCCACGAATCCACGAATTTTACAAGGATATAATTTTATAAAAAATATTCGTGGATTCGTGGCAGAAAAACTACTGGAGCCCAAGTAATTCATCAACCACTTTTCGCACGCCCACCGAAGCTTTTTCCGCATATACTTTTAACTTTCCCTTGCCCGAAACCGTCGGATTGGGATCGATAAAATAAACGGGGATCCCGGATGGGGTATAATGCATCAGGCCTGCTGCGGGATATACCTGCATAGAGGTACCGATAATGATGAGGATGTCCGCCTCAGAAGTGATTTCGATCGCATTTTCCATCATGGGTACTTCCTCTCCAAACCACACCACGTGTGGGCGCATCTGGGAAAGATGTTCGCACAAGTCCCCCTCATTGAGATCGTCCTCCCAGTCCAGGACCAGCGCCTCATCGAAGGTGCTGCGGACCTTTTTAAGTTCCCCGTGCAGATGGATCACATGACTGCTACCCGCTCTTTCGTGCAGGTCGTCCACATTCTGAGTGATAATATGCACCTCGTATTTTTCCTCCAGTTCCTTTAAGGCATGGTGTGCAGGATTTGGCTGTACTTCCTTCAGCTGGCGCCTGCGGAGATTGTAAAATTCCAGAACCTTTTTACGGTCCCGGGACCAGCCCTGTGGGGAAGCCACTTCCATTACGTCATGTCCTTCCCAAAGCCCGCCGGAATCGCGGAAGGTGCTGATACCACTTTCAGCACTTACTCCGGCTCCTGTAAGCACAACAACTTTTTTCATAAGTACAGGTTTCATTTTAATAAAAATAAGAAATGTGGAAGTTGTGAGGAAGAAAAACCGATCTGATTTTGTGCTGCCAGAGCCGCAGAAAGCAGATCAGAAATCAGGGGAATGCAAATTTTCACTAATTTCGCCCTATGAAAATATCGCCTGAATTACTTGAACATCTCGAAGCACTTTTGACACCAAGACGCCGGGAGCTGTTCCGGAAAGTTATCGACCAAAGGACCCGTCATTTGACCGTGGCGGTGCAGGATGTTTACCAGCTGCACAATACCAGCGCGGTGATCCGTAGCTGCGATGTTTTTGGGGTACAGGATATTCACGTGGTGGAGGAAGTGAATCTGAAAAAGATAGACCGGGAGATCGCCATGGGTTCCCAGAAATGGGTGGATATTCATCGATATACTTCCACCAGCCAATGCATGCAAAGCCTGCGGGAGCAGGGGTATCGGATAATTGCGACTTCGCCGCACAGGGGCACAGAACTTCAGGATTTTGATATCAGTCAAAAGGCTGCAGTTTTCTTCGGCACTGAGACCAAAGGTTTGTCGGAGGAGGTCCTGGAATCGGCTGATGAATTTCTGCAGATCCCGATGGTGGGCTTCACCGAAAGTTTAAATATTTCTGTTTCTGCCGCCATAATTCTTCAAAACCTCAGCTCACGACTGAGAAGGAGTGGGGTTGACTGGCAGTTTTCTGAAGATGAAAAGCTTCTGAAACGCCTGCAATGGACAAGGGAATGTATAAAAAGTGCCGATGAAGTAATTAATCGCTTTCAGACATCACTTTAATTCTATATTTTTAGCTGCACATTCAATATCCTATGACACTCTTTTTCTACATCATTATTGGAGTGATCACCTTCGGGGCTTTTCTTCATGCCTGGTCCAAAAAGGATTTTAATGTAAGCCGCACTATTGTAATTAACAGACCCAAGGCGGAGGTCTATGCCTTTGTCAGGCAGTTGAAAAAACAGCCGCAATGGATGCCCTGGTTCAATCTGGACTCCCAAATGCAGCTTAAATTCAAGGGGGAAGACGGAAAACTGGACGCCGCAATTTACTGGAAAGGAAATAACAGGGTAGGGGAAGGAATGCAACGCATCACTAAAGTTAGAGAAGGCAAGGTCCTGGAAAGCCAGTTGTTGTTCCTGAAACCTTATAAAGCTGTGGCCTTATTATATTTAGGTGTCAAGGAAGTGGAGCCAGGACGCACCAAAATGGTTCTCGGGATCAGCGGAGTGCACAAATTTCCGGCTTCTGTTTTAAGTATTTTCTACGGACTTGAAAAGGTGATCGGGGAAGACCTGGAAAAGGGACTGCGGGAGTTGAAGAACCTGCTGGAGTAAAACGGGTTTCTGTTTGCCGGTTACTGTTTTCTGTATTCAGGTTTCCGTTATCAGAACTTTCACTTAAATAAAAAATCCGGAACTCTCATTCCGGATTTAATTATTGTAAACCGTATAACTCCAGCGTAGAGACGCAATGCATTGCATCTCTACAATATTACCGATTCAGCACCTTATACTCTTCATAACATCCGCTCATGGCATCCAGGATCTGGAGATCATTGGCAGTGCGGATAAAGTCGGCGGAATAGTTACAGCGCCTGAGGATTTCATCAATATCCACCCTGTTTATCTGCAGCAGGGCCATCAGGGTCTCCCGGTCGAATTTACTCTGCAGCAGGTCCCTTATCTCATCATCTTCCTTCATCTCCCGCAGTTTGCGCATGCTCTTTGGTTTATTGCCAAAAAGATTGTACAGGGCATCCGCAGGATTAAAGATGGAGCCCAAAACGCGCGAAATGGCGTTTGGACTGTTGTCTCCGCCTTCGTACCCGGTATCGAGACCTGAAATGCTATAACGGTAGTTCTCGTAAATCGGGATATTTTTCGCATCTATTTCCAGATATCCCGTCAGTTGCAGGGGACTCACCACCACCTCTTCCAGGGCAATTCCCAGTTCAGTCATTTTTACAGTCACCTCCCCATATTTCAACCAGTCCCCGGTCACGCGCACCCGAATGGATTTGAAACCCAGATAAGAAAAATAGAGGGTATCATTGACCGTAGCCCTGATCTGAAATTCCCCTTTCTCATTGGTCACCGCCCCCTGCACCTGATTCAGGTTCACAACGTGGGCATTTTCAATTGGCACATCGTTGGCTGCGTTCAGCACTTTTCCGGTAACTATATCAGTTTCCTGACCAAAAGCGACCAGGCCAATGAAGAGAAAAAGGGGGACTAGGAATTTTTTCATGGTACTTTTACGGCTTAAAAATATAAAATATATCAGGAAAACCGTACCAAAAACAATATGGGTTTTATGAAATTACTTTTTTGACCTTCTTCGGGAAATAGAGGCTTCAATGCTTTTGCTTTTACCTCCGCTTCTCCCGCTTCTTCTTCCGCCCGATGGGGCCTCTGAAGAACGGCTGCTGCGTCGACCCCCAGATGAGGAGTCAGAGTTTGAGCTGCTTCTTCTTTTGCCTTTATCCTTGTCGGATGACGCTTTAGCGAAACGTTTTGGTTTGTCATCCCCTCCATCAAATTTTCTTCTGCCACGAGTCCTTGCTGCATCCTTGGTCACCTCCACATTCACGCTTCGGCCCTGTAACTGGAAATTGTCAAATACAGCGATTACCTTATCGGTATGCGAAGCGTCCACATTAAAGAACGAGAAACTGCCCTTAACTTCGACTCGGTTAACTTCATCACGGCCTAATTCAAGCGTTTCCTTAAGGAAATCCTTCAGGCTCATCCAGTCAAAGTCGTCTTTTTCGCCGATGTTGATAAAGAATCTGGTGGTATCACCGGAATCTTCAGAAAGCTTTCCGGAAGAGGCAACGTTTAGATCCTGTGCTTTTTTATAGTAATTGAAGAAACGTGTAAATTCTACGGAGAAAAATTTCTTGATGAGTTCTTCCTTGGTGAATTCCTCCAGAAGTTCATTGATACTTCCAAGATAAGGATCGATCTCATGGTTGATCTCGGTGTTCTTTATCTCGTTGGCAGTGTGAAATAACTGCATTTCGCAGATCTCCATACCGCTGGGAATTTCTTTTCTTTCGAAACTCTGTCCAATGATCCGCTCAATGCTTTTGATCTTCCTTTCCTCGCTCTTGGTAACGATGACCATAGATACTCCGTTCTTACCGGCTCTTCCGGTACGTCCGCTTCGGTGGGTGTAAGTTTCGATCTCGTCAGGCA
>CAMPJY010000073.1 GCA_946887025.1 uncultured Salinimicrobium sp. | reverse complement strand
CCAGATCGCCGTGACAAGTCCTGCAGCTATGACCCCAAATACCCCAGCACATTCCCCTCTATCCGCTCCTGGATATTGGAAATGTCAGCCTTGATAAACTGGTCCCCTGTAATCTGCTCGTAAAGCTCAATATAACGTTCAGAAACAGAATTCACATATTCCTCACTCATCTCCGGAATCTGCTGCCCTTCCTTCCCCTGGAATCCATTCTCAATCAGCCACTGGCGCACAAACTCCTTCGAAAGCTGTTTCTGCGGCTCCTTGTTCGCCAGTCTTTCCAGATAGCCCCCGGCGTAGAAATAACGCGAGGAATCCGGCGTATGGATTTCGTCAATCAGCACGATTTCCCCCTCCGGAGTTTTTCCGAATTCATACTTGGTATCCACCAGAATCAACCCGTTGTTATTGGCAAGCTCACTTCCTCTTGCAAACAGCTGCCGGGTGTAGTACTCCAGCGTATTGTAATCCTCCAAAGAAACGATTCCCCGTTCAAGGATCTCCTCCCTGGAGATGTCCTGATCGTGTTCCCCTGAATCAGCTTTGGTGGTAGGTGTAATTATTGGCACCGCAAAAGCCTCATTTTCCTCCATCCCTTCCGGCATGGGAACCCCACAAAGCTTTCGCTTCCCGGCTTTGTATTCCCTGGCAGCGTGGCCGGTAAGGTATCCGCGGATCACCATTTCCACCTTGAAAGGTTCGCATCTGCGCCCCACGGCGACGTTAGGATCCGGAGTGGCGAGCAGCCAGTTGGGCACGATGTCCTCTGTGGCCTTCATCATTTTGGTGGCCAGCTGGTTTAAGATCTGTCCTTTATACGGGATCCCTTTTGGCATTACTACATCAAAGGCCGAGAGCCGGTCCGTAACTATCATTACCAGGAGGTCATTCTCCAGAGTATATACATCCCGTACCTTTCCCTTGTAAACAGATTTCTGCCCGGGAAAATTGAAATTACTGGCGGTTAGTGTGTTCATTGTTGCTAAAAATAAACCTCACAGTAGCTGTGAGGTCTGAAGGTTATTTATTCGTTTTCTATTGATTTATAGGCGGTGATGATCTCCTTGACCAGGCGGTGACGGATCACATCCTTGTCGTCCAGATGAATGATCCCAATTCCTTTTATATCCTTAAGCACCAGGATGGCTTCTTTCAATCCTGAAACCACCCGTCTCGGAAGATCTATCTGCCCGGGATCCCCGGTTACGATGAATTTGGCGTCCTTACCCATCCGGGTCAGGAACATCTTCATCTGTGCGTGGGTGGTGTTCTGGGCCTCGTCCAGGATCACGAAAGCGTGGTCCAGGGTACGTCCTCTCATGAAGGCCAGCGGGGCGATCTGGATGATGCCTTTTTCGATATAAGTGGCCAGCTTCTCATGCGGGATCATGTCCCGAAGCGCATCGTATAGCGGCTGCATATACGGATCCAGTTTCTCCTTTAGGTCCCCCGGAAGGAAACCGAGATTCTCTCCCGCCTCCACCGCCGGACGGGTGAGGATGATGCGTTTTACCTGCTTTTCCTTTAATGCTTTTACAGCCAGGGCGACTCCGGTATAGGTTTTACCAGTACCCGCAGGCCCAATGGCGAATACCATGTCGTTCTTCTTGGTGAGTTCCACCAGGCGGCGCTGGTTCACGGTAAGGGGCTTGATGATCTTCCCACTTACCCCATGCAGCAAAGTCTCCCCACTCTCCTTGGTGGTTTCGTAATCCTCCCGACTCTGACTGGTGAGCACCCGTTCTATGGAATTCTCGTCCAGTTTATTGAATTTCCCGAAGTGGTCAAGCAGCATGTTGAAGCGCTGATCGAATTCCTCGAGTAGTTCCTCATCACCATAAACCCTTATTTTGTTACCGCGGGCCACTATTTTCAACTTCGGAAAGTATCTCTTTAGCAGTTCTATATTCGCGTTCTGGTCCCCAAAAAAATCCCTTGGGTTTATTTCTGAAAGTTCGATAATGAGTTCGTTCAAAAGCCGGTCGATTAATTTTTAGTAATTGAGTTTTTTATATTTAGATTTGCAATACAAACTTAGCTAAAATAAAGGTTTAAGTTTACAAAAATATTTCAATAATTGCCCATGGCCATCATTACTTTAACAACCGATTTTGGTGAAAAAGATCATTTTGTCGGGGCCGTAAAAGGAGCAATTTTCAGGGAACTTCCGGATGCCAAAATCGTGGACATCACCCATTCCATCGCTCCTTTTCATATCACGGAGGCCTCCTATATCATTAAAAACGCCTATAAAAGCTTTCCGGAAGGCAGTATCCATATCATTGGGATTGATTCTGAACTTACTCCCGAGAATCGTCATATCGCCCTGAAACTGGATGGGCATTTTTTCATCTGCGCCAATAACGGGATCCTTTCCCTGATCGCTTCGGAATTTGTTCCCGAGAAGATGGTCGAGATCAATATTCACGACAAGGTGGAGACTAATTTCCCGGTGCTGGACGTTTTTGTAAAGGTGGCAGGTCATCTCGCCCGGGGGGGAACCCTGGAGGTCATCGGGAAAACTGTGCCTGAAATAAAGCAGCTGAAGGACCTGGAACCCTATTATAACAGCGACACCAGCCAGATCAAGGGGAATGTGCTGTATATAGATAATTACGGGAATGTGGTGACCAACATCACCCGGAAACTTTTTGAAAAAGTGGGGAAAGGCCGTAAATTTACGATCCGTGCCCGTACTGCCAGCTTCACAGAAATCTTCAACACCTACAGCGACGCCATCAATTTCGAGGTGGAGAATGTAAGTCGGGAGGATGGCAAAAAGCTGGCGATCTTTAATTCCGGCGGCTATATCGAGCTGGCCATTTATAAAAGCAACCCCAGCACCGTGGGCAGTGCCTCCACCCTCTTCGGACTCGAATGGCGGGATGTGGTGACGGTGACATTTGAATAAGAAAAATATGCTGACTCGTATAGTGAAAATGACTTTTGAACCAGAGAAGACCGAAGCCTTTCTGAAGATATTTAAGAACAACAAACACAGGATAAGCGGCTTTGAGGGCTGCGAATCGGTGACCCTGCTGCGGGACCTGAACCGGGAGAATATCTTCTTCACCTATAGTCACTGGATAGATGAACAGTCCCTGGAGGCGTATCGACATTCTGACACGTTTAAGGAGATATGGGGGAAGACGAAACCCATGTTTGCCGAACGGGCGGAAGCCTGGAGTGTGGGGGAAATAAGGGGGAAATAACCAATTAAAAAATTCCAAATTCCAAGATTCAAATTCCAATTAACAAGAACCGTAAACAGAAAACCGTGCTTGCCATCCTACGAAAAGAAATAAACTCCTTCTTCTCCTCCCCCATCGGGTATCTGGTGATCGGGTTGTTCCTGATAGGCAATGGACTTTTTCTGTGGGTTTTTCAGGGTGGCTATAATATCCTGGACAGCGGATTTGCGGATATGGGACCCTTTTTCCGACTCTCCCCATGGATCTTCCTCTTTCTCATTCCCGCCATCTGCATGAAGAGTTTTTCAGAGGAATACAAATTGGGTACCCTGGAACTCTTACTTACCAGGCCCGTTACCAAATGGCAGCTGGTTCTTGGGAAATATTTCGGAGCGTTGCTTTTGATCATCCTGGCCCTGCTCCCTACCCTGCTTTATGTGTTAACAATCCACGAACTCGGGAAGCCTGAAGGCAATCTGGATTCCGGCGCCATCATCGGCTCCTATCTCGGCCTGCTGCTTCTGGGAGGCTGTTATGCCGCCGTGGGGAACTTTGCTTCCAGCCTTACCTCCAATCAGATCGTAGCCTTCATTGCAGGCGTTTTCCTGTGCTTTCTCTTTTACTTCGGGTTCGAAGCCCTCGCCAACCTGAACCTGCTGCAGATCGGCGCATTTGACCTGGGGGACCTGGGGATCAGCTCCCACTACGAAAGCATCAGTCGGGGGGTAATTGACACCAGGGACCTGGTGTACTTCCTCAGCTTCATCTTCTTTTTCCTGGCCCTGACCAGCTTCACCATCGAAAACAAAAGGCCTTGAAAAAGAGATCCGCCCCCATAAAAGCCCTGGTTTTGCTGGTCGCACTGGTCCTTCTGAACCTGCTTTCCTTCTATGTGTTCGAGCGTTTCGACCTGACCGAGGACAACAGATATACCCTTTCCCAACCTGCCAGAAATATTCTGGACAAGGTGGATTCTCCCCTGATCATCGACGTGTTCCTGCAGGGGGAATTCCCCAGCGAATTCAGAAAACTGCAGGTGGAAACACGGCAGCTGCTGGAGGAACTAAACGCCTACAATCCCAATATCCAGTTCAACTTCGTGGATCCCCTCGAAGAAGGCGGCGATGCCAATAGCATTGCCACCCAGTTCTATGAAATGGGGATGACCCCTGCCCGTATCAATGTAGTGGAAAATGGAAGGTCTTCAGAAAGTATCATCTTTCCCTGGGCCATGGCCAACTATGGGAAGGAGACGGTGACCGTGCCCCTTCTGAAGAATAAATTAGGCGCCACCAGCGAGGAACGCGTGAGCAATTCGGTACAGCAGCTGGAATATGTTTTTGCCGATGCCATAAGCCGCCTGGTGAACCCAAAACGCAAACAGGTGGCGGTGATGAGAGGTAACGGGGAATTACCCGATGCCTATCTGGCCGATTTCATCAGAAGCATCCAGGAATATTATTTCGTCGCCCCTTTCACTTTGGATTCCGTGGCTGCTTCCCCGCAAAAGACCCTGGAGGAACTGAAAGAGTACGATCTGATCATTGAGGCTAAACCCACGCAGGCCTATTCCGAGGAGGAAAAATACGTGCTGGATCAGTATCTGATGGACGGCGGAAAAGCGGTCTGGATGATCGACCAGGTAGCCATGGAAACGGACAGCCTGTTCACCCCCACCGGCAGTGCCTTTGCCCTTCCGCGGGAGCTGAACCTCGGGGATTTCTTCTTCAAATACGGGATAAGGATCAATCCCGGCATGATCAAGGACATCTACTCGGCCCCCATTATCCTTGCCAGCGGCCGTGGAAATGACACTCAGTTCAACCCCTTCCCCTGGCTCTTTTTCCCGCTGTCGACTTCTACCAAAGACCACCCAATCGTCAACAATATCGAGGCCGTCAAATTCGAATACGCCAGCCCCATGGACACCCTTAAAAACGGGATCAAAAAGACGGTCCTGTTAACCAGTTCCCCAGTCACCAAAATAGAGGGCACCCCGCTGGAAATAAGTCTGTCTCAAATAGAAAAAACACCCGATCCCGCCACTTTCGATGCCGGGGAACAGCCCCTGGCCGTGCTGCTGGAAGGTAGCTTTACCTCCGTTTACAAGAATAGGGTAAAGCCTTTCGAGCTTTCGGAACCCATTGAGGAAGGTACCAAGACGCAAATGCTGGTCATTTCAGACGGCGATATAGTGAAAAACCAGCTGCAGCAGGGCCAGCCCCTGGAACTGGGATTCGACCGATTTACGGGCACCACCTATGGCAACAAAGAATTCCTGCTCAACGCAATGAATTACCTGCTGGACGACTCCGGGCTGATCCGGATCCGCTCCAAGCAGATCTCCATCGCATTCATGGATCTCCGCGAAGCGGAAGAAAACCGGCTGTTCTGGCAGACGGTCAATATTCTTGTGCCCCTGCTGCTGCTGGGAATCTTCGCGGGAGTCTTCAATTTCCTGAGAAGAAGGAAATATGTGAAGTAAGATCCAAACTTCAGAAAAACTGTCTCCGGAAAAGCTTTTATTAACAACGCGCGGCTTTACTCATTTCACAAACATCTGTTTTTTAATGAGTTAAAAGCAGTTCTTTATATTTTTCTGTTAATAAAAACTCCCGGTCCCGCCTGTGATTTCTATAGGATTAGGATATATTTGTACTGATTAACTTTATCACAAAGCCCAATGAAATTTATTGTATCAAGCACTTACCTGCTGAAACAGCTTCAAATACTCGGAGGAGTCATCAACAACAACAACACCCTCCCTATTCTTGACAATTTTCTCTTCGAATTAAATCACGACGAACTCACTGTTTCGGCTTCCGATCTGGAAACCACCATGTCTGCCAAGCTGAACGTGGAATCGGATTCCGAAGGAAAAATCGCTGTGCCCGCCCGACTGCTGCTGGAAACTTTGAAAACCTTTCCGGAGCAGCCTTTGACTTTTGTGGTAGAGGGCAACAACACCATCGAACTGAGCTCCAACCACGGGAAATATGCCCTGGCCTACGCCGGCGGGGAAGAGTTTCCGAAGGCAGTGAGCCTGGAAGATCCAAGCAGCACCACAGTTCAGGGAGATGTACTTGCTACCGCCATCAGCAAGACCATTTTCGCTTCTGGAAATGATGACCTGAGACCGGTAATGAGCGGAGTATTCTTTCAGTTTTCCACCGAAGGCCTCACCTTTGTGGCCACCGACGCGCACAAGCTGGTGAAGTATTCCAGGGAAGATATCTCGGCTTCCCAGACGGCTGAATTCATCATGCCTAAAAAGCCGCTGAACCTGCTGAAAGGCATCCTTTCCGGCAGCGATAGCGAAGTACTTATCGAATATAACGACTCCAACGCAAAATTCACTTTTGACGATACCACCCTTATCTGTCGCCTGATCGACGGAAAATATCCGAACTACGAGGCGGTGATCCCTAAGGAGAACCCGAACAAGCTGATCATCGATCGCGGACAGTTCCTGAGTTCGGTAAAAAGGGTTTCCATCTTCTCCAACAAGACCACCCACCAGGTGCGCCTGAAGATAGCAGGAGCCGAATTGAATATTTCTGCGGAAGATGTGGATTACAGCAACAAGGCTGAGGAAAGGCTGACCTGCTCCTATCAGGGGGACGATATGCAGATCGGTTTCAACTCCCGCTTCCTAACGGAAATGCTTTCCAACCTGAATGCCAACGAAGTCCAGCTGGAAATGAGCCTCCCCAACCGGGCAGGCATCCTCACCCCCGCCGACGGCCTCGATGAAGGCGAGAAAGTAACCATGCTGGTAATGCCGGTCATGCTGAACAATTAAAAAACACCAAGATCAAATAAAAAAGAGACGCAATTTGCGTCTCTTTTTTATTATCCGCAGTGTCCGCAGCGTCCGCTGCGCCAGGATCTCCAGATCCTGGCGCAACCGGGCGGGAATCTCCAGATTCCCGTACCCCCACACAACCACCAAAAAATATTCGTGAATTCGTGGCACCCCCCTTCCCCTACCTCAAAAACTGTATCGAAAACGGATACGACGGTATCTGGTCATTACTCACCCTAATGGCATTCACAATCGGCAGGATCAACAGGATCAGCCCGATAACAATCAGGATCAGAAGCCCCAGCCCCAGTAGCAGGATCAACGGGACAGCGATCAAACTGTAAAGGAACATGCTGATCTGGAAATTCAGGATCATCTTCCCATGAGTATCCATCCCCAGCACCTTGTCTTTCTGAGTGATCCAGATGATCAGCGGCACTATAAAGCCACCAATCCCTGTTATCAGGTCCAGCAGCTGACTCAGATGTGTAATAATTAAAAGTTGTTTGTCTTCGCGCATTGTGTAAAAATCTTGATTAGTTAATCTCTAAATAACAAAAATAATCCCACATCCCCTACTTTAATTTCTTTACTACCTTTGCCGCATGAGGTTAAATGATACGATAGTGGCCCTGGCCACCCCTGCAGGCGCAGGTGCCATTGCGGTCATACGGGTTTCCGGAAAGGAAGCCATTTCCGTGGTCGCACCCATGTTCAGAACCAAAGCAAATAAGGATCTTCTGAAGGAAGCTTCCCACACCCTGCACCTGGGGAACATAGTTGACGACCAGCGGATCATCGATGAAGTGCTGGTATCCGTTTTCCACGGGCCCCGCTCCTACACCGGCGAGAACACCATCGAGATCTCCTGCCACGGAAGCCCCTATATCCAGCAGGAGATCATCCAGCTGCTCATCCGCAAAGGCTGCCGTTCTGCCGAAGCCGGGGAATTCACCTTACGCGCCTTCATCAACGGAAAGATGGACCTGAGTCAGGCAGAAGCCGTGGCCGACCTTATTTCCAGCGAAAACCAGGCCTCCCATCAGCTCGCCATGCAGCAGATGCGCGGAGGCTTTTCCAATGAAATTAAAAAACTGCGGGAAGAACTGCTGAATTTCGCTTCCCTGATAGAACTCGAATTAGACTTCGCCGAAGAGGACGTCGAATTCGCCAACCGCGACCAGTTCTCTGATCTCATCATCAGGATCCAGAACGTGCTCAAGCGCCTGGTGGATTCCTTTGCCGTAGGAAATGTCATCAAGAACGGGATTCCTGTGGCTATCGTAGGGGAACCCAACGTGGGGAAATCCACGCTGCTGAATGCCCTCCTGAACGAAGAAAGGGCCATCGTCAGCGACATCGCCGGCACCACCCGCGACAGCATCGAGGACGAGATCTCCATCGGCGGCATCGGTTTCCGTTTCATCGACACCGCCGGGATCCGGGAGACGGAGGATGTGGTGGAGAGTATCGGGATCAAGCGTACGTTCGAGAAGATCGGTCAGTCGCAGGTGGTGGTGGTTTTGGTGGATAGTGGAAAGTGGAAAGTGGAGAGTGGAGAGTCTGAAGTCGGAAATCGGGAGTCTGAAGTCGGAAGTCCGAAGCTTAGATCCGCGAAATCTGCGAATCAATCTGCGCAATCTGCGGGAAACCCTAACGTCCCAGGTAAAAATCACATTCAACGCGATCCGGGGAATAATGGCCAGATCGACAGCATCCGCACAGAGATCGAAAAGATCCGCAACAAATTCCCCCAAAAGCCCCTCCTCATAGTCGCCAACAAAATAGACCAGCTTTCCGAAACAGAACGCCAAACCCTCGAAGACCGACTAGGCCATGCTGAGGGAACCGTCCTCCAGCTGCTTTCCGCCAAAACCGGCGAAGGCGTCGAGGCCCTGCAGCAGAAACTGCTGGAATTCGTCAACACCGGCGAACTCCGCAACAACAACAGCATCGTCACCAACACCAGGCATTATAATGCGCTTTTAAAAGCCCTGGAGGAGATCAACAGGGTTCAGGACGGCCTGAACGCCAATCTCTCCGGAGATCTGCTCGCAATCGATATCCGGCAGGCCCTCTACCACTTTGGAGAGATCACCGGGGAAATAACCAATGATGATTTGCTGGGGAATATTTTTGCTAATTTCTGTATTGGGAAATAAATAGGTGATTCAATTGTTGACCTTTGGCATCAGTTGAAATTAGAACCCAACAACGACAAGGCTTTATTGCCAGATCCTGTCTTAAATTGAGCTTTCCCACTGATACTCTTTCCATTCCTATAAGCCAAAAAAGAACCTACTGTTCTCTATCTTTGTCTAAAAGACTTAATTTTTCCTAGACGCCAACACAGATTTCTTAGTATTTTTCCGAATAAAATCGCAACTATGGATATTTCCCTTCAACCCACCCTGGAAAACGAAAAAGTCATCTTAAAACCTTTGCAGGAAAAGGATTTCGAGCCGTTGTATCAGGTAGCTTCCGACCCGCGGATATGGGAACAGCATCCCAACAGGAACCGCTGGAAAAGGGAGGTTTTCCTGACCTATTTCGAAGGCGCTCTGCAAAGCGGGGGTGCCTTTGTTGTGGTGCACAAGGCCAGCGGAGATTACATAGGCAGCACCCGCTTCTATGATCACAACCCGGAGGAGGATAGCATCCTTATCGGATACACCTTTTACGCCGTAGACTACTGGGGCAAGGGCTATAACCCCGCGGTTAAGACCATGATGCTGGATTACATCTTTCAGTACGTATCCAGGGTGATCTTTCACATAGGTGCTGAAAACTTCCGTTCCCAGATCTCCATCTCCCGCCTCGGGGCGGAAAAGGTCGGGGAACTGGAGGTGAAATATTACGGGGAAGCCCCACGATTCAACTTTGTGTACAGGATAGACAGGGACAGCTGGGGAAAGAGCTGACAGAACTCAAAGACTAAGACTCGTTAGTTTTTTTTCCAAACCGCAGAGTGTAAACTACAGCCTCTGGCCTCAGAACATGGTATTCCTGCAAGTTCTACAGATTTTCCCATATAAAAAATCTCATTTTATATCCGCCAATTTAATATGAGGCGGAAGGCCCTGGGGAAAACGTGCAAACATTTTCAGATCCTCCCAGCTCATGTTGGTTTCATTATAGGTAAAGGCTCTTGCACCCCGGGCGGTAACAATGGAAGTGACGACAATGTTGGCGGGAGTGGTGATCGCGGCCAGGAATCCATGAGATACTGTCAGCACAGCAGAACCCGGAATGCTCCAGCCATACTTTGCCGGCTGCGCATACATCAGCTTAAAGCCCTTTATTTCTGCAATGGGAATTGTTCGAATATCCGTTTTGTCTTTTTCCTTTGTCAGGACGATCAGATGAGCCGCGTCGACAGCTATTAATTCCCCTTCAATATCCGGATTCCCTGAAAATTCCAGAAAGATGTGGGATCCTAATTCATTCATGCCGATTTCCTCCACCTCGGGGAGATAAGCCGGGGCCTTACAGCTGCAGCTCAGGCTGGCTATTAGAATTCCGCTTAGTAGAAGTCTAGGTCCCATAATGTTCGAAGGTTTTGCTGTTGATTTTCGAATTCCAGAACTGCTGTTCCATCGTGCGCTCGTAGACCTTATAGGCCTTGGCTTCCTGTTTTAAATAGGTTTCCGGAGCCTCGATCATCTGTCTCAGTTTAGGCAGGTTCTTGTCCTTTATCCAGTTCTCCCGCATCCATTCCAGATAATAGCCTTTGGAATACAGGAAAAGTTCATAATCCTGATGCGTTGCTGGGAGTTGGAACCTGATCTTATATTCATTGCCGGGCATGGACACCAGATAATCCTCCGCGGAATTGATCGCCTCCAGGGCCTCAGGGTCCTTCAGTCCCCGGGTCAGGATCTCCTCCACTGCCAGCACTTCCGGCTGTACCTTTTCCACGATGTTCGTCAGGGCGAAGTCGTCTATACGCCAAAGGCCTCTGTTAAGGACCACCTTGATCTTTACGCCGGAAGTGGAAGCGGAAATATTCAATGGCAGCAGCTGGCGATTGTAAGCCACGGGCCCTGTTTCATAAAAGCCGCCCTGGGCAACCCAGCTTGCGCTGCCCACATCCCAGGAATAGATCTCGATCTTGCCCAGTTGCTTTTTTATGCCCTTTTCCAGTTTCTGCTGAGTCTCCTCCGAAGTTTCCAGTTTTGCGAAGATATCGCCCACTTCATCACCCATATACCCCATGGCACTATAGATGAAATAGGTGGTCATCAGCGTCTGCCTGAAATTGATAAGAAGGCCCAGCCCGCTAGGATCGGAAACATCTTCAAAACTCAGATAGATCTCCTCCCTGCTGTTCAGGTTAAGGGAATCTGCCAGGCTGAAACGCTCCTTCCTGTCCGGAAACTTGAGAAACGCAGTGGCATCTCCTTCCCTGCCCCGGGCACTGGTAAGCTGATGGATATTTTTGCATAAGAAGAAATCGTCCCCGGGCGACTGATACACCCTTTGCTCCTCTTGTCTCGGAAAAGCGAGGAGTCGGAGATTCCGGATCACATGCGTTTCCAGGGCTTCATTTCTCACTGTGAGGGAGAAGGTCCCGCCGCCGGTAATTACCTCATTGTTTAGGGCATCTATATCAGCATATTCCATGGAAGGGGCAATGGCATTGGAGAATCCTTCGGCGGTGGCATAGTGAAAATCATCCTCCTCATGGATGTAAAAGGTAGGACAGGAACCGAAACAGGCTTTGGGATTGGTTAAACAAAAAGTCCCTATGGCCACGTCCACCCCGGCTAAAATAGCCAGGGCCCGAATCCTTTTCGACTCTGTCTTCCCGAGATTTTTGTTGGTTTCAAAGATGGCCACGCTGTCGATGGCAATGGATAGCAGGCCTTCCGAGGTCTTATTTCGGTTAAAATCGAAACTCTCCCCCACCCCTGTCACCAGGTTCTCCAGGCTGTCAATTTCCCAGGAATCCTTCAGGATATAAACATCACCGTTTTTCAGATGTGCTTTCAGGAAATACTGTTCCCGCAGGTTTTCGGTTTCATGGAGCAGGCTGTTGGTGGTTTTATAATTCGCCCGGAAAAAGTACGGCTTGGGAGAACATGTAATGGCCACCAGGATGAAGATTGCAAGATACACACTACGAAATACACTCTTTTTTGCCATACATTTCAATGTTAGACCGACATCAGGAAGCGACAAAAGATTAGCCTACACTAAGTTAGGTGAAAAACAGATGCAAAAAGCGGGGACGGTGAACATTTTCAAAAACAGGCTTAAGACCTAAAAGGTCTCTATGACACTGGGCCAAATCTCCAGATTTAGGCACGGGGGGGTGGCAATCTCCAGATTGCCGTTCAGGTCCTGCCAGCCCGGGGGAGAATAGGAATGTGGCTACGGGAATCCGGAGATCCCGGCGCAGCTAAAGCGTCAGGAAAAAATAAGGGAATCCCCTTATTTTCCCATTTTTAAGAATTGCCTAATTTCCCTGTACCCTACCCTATTACCCCCGCCTCCCTTTTCATTTAAAACTACCTCCAAAGAGGAGCCTATATTCTATTAACCAT
>CAMPJY010000072.1 GCA_946887025.1 uncultured Salinimicrobium sp. | reverse complement strand
AATTCCGCAAGTATAGATTTTAAACCTAAAACCCAATAAGATGAAAAAATTACTTTCCTTAGTGAGCATTGTTTTATTTACCTTCACCTCCTGTTCTACCGGCGATGGTGACATAGGTCCTCAGGGACCTCCGGGACCTCCGGGGGAAGATGGACTTGATGGGTTGGGCTGGACCTTTGAAGAAACAGTGAATTTTGAATATTTCCCTGACCTGAATATGTATTCCGCCTTTATAAATATTCCCGACAATGTTGCGACCATTAATCCCGATGCAGATGCAGTTCTGGTGTATCGCCTGGAAGTAATAGATGGGACCGATACCTGGAGTCTTATTCCCCAGAACTTCTTTCTTGACCAGGGAACCATCCAGTATGTGTTTAATCATACGGACATCGATGTGGAGATCCTAATTGACGGAAATTTTGATCTCAGCAGCTTAAGCACCGGCTTTACCAATGACCAGACTTTCCGGGTAGTGGTTGTACCTTCAGATTTCGCAGTAGATCACAATGTGGACGTTTCCGATTACCAGGCCGTTATGTCCGTTCTTAAGGAACAGGAAAAGGATGTTGTAGAGCCGCTGCGATAATAACAGGCAGGCTTTGATATCAAAAGGTTTCTTCCAAGAGAAGGAACCTTTTTTATTTCCCCATATTTTCCAGACTGGTTGCGTGACCAGCAATTCAGGCAGGCCATGTTTTCTTTTCCATTTATGTTATTATTCCGTAAATTCGCCTTTTCATTCGATTTCAAAAATTCCAACTATGAATAAATACGACATCATTGTTTTAGGGAGTGGCCCGGGAGGTTACGTTACTGCCATCAGGGCTTCGCAACTGGGTTTTAAGACCGCCATTATAGAAAAGGAGAATCTGGGGGGAGTTTGCCTCAACTGGGGCTGTATTCCCACCAAAGCGCTGCTAAAAAGCGCCCAGGTATTCGATTATCTTAACCATGCTTCAGATTATGGTTTGAAAATAGAAAAAGCCGACAAGGATTTTTCAGCAGTTATCCAGCGCAGCCGTAATGTGGCCGATGGAATGAGCAAAGGAGTCCAGTTCCTTATGAAGAAGAACAAGATCGATGTGATCGAAGGGTTTGGAAAGCTGAAAGCAGGAAAAAAGGTTGCCGTAACTGACAAGAACAATAAAACCACCGATTATGAGGCGCAACATATTATTGTTGCCACCGGGGCACGTTCAAGGGAACTGCCAAATCTGCCACAGGACGGGAAGAAGGTGATCGGTTATCGCGAAGCCATGAGTTTGAAGGAACAGCCGAAATCAATGATTGTCGTAGGTTCAGGAGCCATAGGAGTGGAATTTGCGCATTTCTACAAAACCATGGGTACCGAGGTGACCATCGTGGAATATCTTCCAAATGTGGTTCCGGTGGAGGACGAAGATATCTCCAAACAATTCGAGCGCAGCTTCAAGAAAGCCGGGATCAAGGTCATGACCAATGCTTCTGTGGAAAGTGTGGATACCTCCGGAAAAACCGTCAAGGCCAAAGTGAAGTCCAAAAAAGGCGAAGAAACTCTGGAAGCCGACATAGTTCTTTCTGCAGTGGGTATTAAGACCAATATCGAGAAAATAGGCCTCGAGGAGCTGGGTATAAAAACTGACAAGGATAAGATCCTTGTTAACGAATGGTATCAGACCAATGTCGCAGGTATCTATGCTATTGGTGATGTCGTGGCAGGCCCTGCCCTTGCGCACGTGGCTTCTGCCGAAGGAATTACCTGTGTAGAAAAGATCGCAGGCCTGCATGTGGAGCCAATCGATTACGGCAATATTCCCGGATGTACCTACGCCACTCCTGAAATAGCTTCCGTCGGAATGACTGAAAAGCAGGCTAAGGAAGCAGGATACGAACTGAAGGTGGGGAAATTCCCTTTCTCAGCATCCGGAAAAGCAAAAGCTGCAGGAACTCCCGATGGGTTTGTTAAAGTTATCTTTGACGCCAAGTACGGGGAATGGCTTGGATGCCACATGATCGGTGCCGGGGTGACTGACATGATAGCTGAAGCGGTTTTAGGACGTAAATTAGAGACCACAGGACACGAAGTCCTAAAAGCCATACATCCACACCCTACAATGAGCGAAGCCGTCATGGAGGCCGTTGCTGATGCGTATGGAGAGGTGATACATTTGTAGAGTAGAGACGCAATTCATTGCGTTTCCCTACCACCCAATATAACCCGGAGACTAGTCTCCGGGTTTTTTTTGTCAAGACGCTAAATTATTCCCTCGGGGAGGTTGTAAAACTTAATATTGCCAGTTTGTAACTCAAGAGCCCGAATCCCAGGATTACTCCTTTGGCATTGGGTGCGATATAAGAATAATGGCGGAACTCTTCCCTTGAATGAGTATTGGAAATATGTACCTCCACCACAGGTATCCCTATCGCTTTCACAGCATCCCCTATTCCAACTGAGGTATGAGTGTAAGCCGCGGCATTGAGTATAATCCCTTCATATTCCTTATCGGCTTTCTGCAAGGCATCTATGATCTCCCCTTCTATATTTGACTGAAAATATCCCAGTTCATGGGAGCTGAACTCCTGCCGCAATTCTTCCAGATAATCATTGAAATTGCGGTTTCCGTAGGTGCCGGGCTCCCTGCTGCCTAGCAGGTTGAGGTTGGGCCCATTAATGATAAGTAGTTTCATAAGGTAAAGGTAAAAATTCAGGAACAAAAAAAGCGGAAACTTTTAATTTCCGCTTTCTTTAATAAAAATATAATCCCTACAGGTCGAATTCGACTCCCGCAGTAATGGCTGAAGTGGTAAAACCATCCGAACTTATCCCGGAATAAGCTAAATTGACATTCATCATTCCGAAGCTATACCCTATTTTTGGCTTATAGTAGAAACCCCCATCGTTTCCCTCGTTTATCCCAAGGGCATAGCCAAGATCTGCTCCAAGAAAGAATCCCCCGTTAAAACCGATTCTTCCGGTGGCGGCAATGGGAAGAAAAGTAATATCATCGACTTCAAATCCATTCTCTTCTTTTCCAAAGAAATGTGAAACCCCAACCATGGGCCCTGCACTAAAACTATCCCCAACCCCAAAAAGATAGGATACATCTGCCCCGAGATTAAAACTCGTAAAACTGTCTGCATCCCCAACCGGGAGTCCGGCATTTATACCTAATCTCAGATCTCCCTGAGCTTGTCCAACAAATCCCATCAAAAGGAAACTAATAAAAAATAGAATTTTCTTCATAATGTGTTGTTTTAAATTATTAATAACAAGCAAGTTAAAAAATTTGCAAATACGTTAATCGAATACCATAAAATTTTATGAAAGGCAAATCGTACAGGTATATTCCCTCCCTGTCCCGGATTTAAATAAAAAAACCTGCCGTATTAAGGCAGGTCTTTTTCTATGCATGTTTTTTAAATTAAAACATCACTCCCACACCAGCCTGAATTACAGAATTCTTGGCGTCAACCCCTTCCATGTCATAGATATCGGACAACCCAAGATTGTATCTCCCGGATATAAAGAAGTTGCTGAACTTATAAGAAGCCCCCAGGCCTATTCCAAAATCCACAGTTTTAAACTGGTCATCATCCAGGTTCAGGTCACCGCCATCCCCTGTAGGATCGCCATCTATTTCCTCATTGACGAGAAAACCGATCTGAGGCCCGGCTTCTAAACTGAAGCTGTTGAAAAGATAGAATTTGGCAAGAATTGGAACATTAATATAGTCCAACTGATACTCCAGGTCGTTGGCATCCTCCCGGCTGGCAATGTCATAACCCTGCGCGGAATACAGCACCTCCGGCTGGATAGAAAATCGCTCCCCTACGGGAATTTCTGCTAAGAGTCCCAGGTGAAAAGAGGTCCGTTCCTCAGGATCAACAAAATCGTCGTATCCATCTCCATTAAAGGAGGAGAAATTTACCCCTCCCTTTACACCAAAGTAAACATATTCCTGTGCGCTTATAAAGGTGGTACTCATAATCATCATTACAATAACTAAAACTGACTTTTTCATAATTTCATGTTTTATAGTTAACTTACAAAAGTAGGCCTGGAGCTGTTAAGAAAAACAAAGATTCTATTAAAGTATTACTAAGTAAATTTCCCTGAAAACCTCCTATATTTACACATGACCTGGCCCCATGCCCTCAAAGATTACCAGCATTACCTCCGGATCGAGAGAGGTCTTTCCGACAATTCTGTTTCAAATTACAGTTTTGATGTTCAGAAACTGATAAAATTTCTGGAGACACGTGATGTTGCTGCAAGTCCACTCGATATTTCAGAAGAAGAGATCCAGCATTTTATCTATGAAACTGCAAAGAAAGTCAATGCCAGTTCACAGTCACGCATTATCTCCGGGCTTCGCAGCTTCTTTAACTTTCTGGTATTCGAAGATTACAGGGAAATAAATCCCCTCGACCTGATAGAGTCTCCTAAAATAGGACGTAAACTCCCCGACACCCTATCCACAGCTGAAATAGATCAATTGATAGCTGCCATAGATCTGGGCAAACCAGAAGGGGAAAGAAACCGGGCTATTCTTGAGACCCTTTATGGTTGTGGGCTTCGGGTGACAGAACTCACTCAACTTAGAATGTCCGACCTGTTCTTTGAGGAAGGTTTTATCATGGTTCTGGGAAAAGGGAATAAACAGCGTTTTGTCCCCATAGCTGAAGAAACCAGGAAGTTTATCAATATCTATCGGAACCAGGTAAGGGTGCATATGAAGATTAAGAAAGGTTTTGAAGACATTTTATTCCTGAACCGCAGGGGAGCAGGTCTTACCAGGGCAATGATCTTCACTCTTATCAGGCAGCTGGCAGAGAAGGCGGGAATAAATAAAAGCATCAGTCCCCACACCTTCCGACATTCCTTTGCCACGCATTTACTGGAGCATGGAGCCGATCTTAGAGCCATTCAGCAGATGCTTGGACATGAGAGCATCACCACCACCGAAATTTACATGCACCTCGACAGGTCGCACCTCAGAGAGGTTATTGAAAAATACCATCCCCGACGCTAAAGTTTGGACAAAAACTTGGCGTTCCCTGCTTTTCCGTTTAATTTTATAAAAAAAATGGAAATTCTGAAATTTGAGAATGGAGATGAAATGCCCGCCATTGGACTGGGCACCTGGAAATCTGCAAAAGGAAAGGTGGGAGAGGCCATTATAATTGCTCTTGAGGAAGGATATCGGCACATCGACTGCGCTGCTACCTATGGAAATGAAGCCGAAATTGGGGAATCTTTCTCCAAAGTCTTTTCAGAAGGAAAAATCAAACGGGAGCAGGTATGGATCACTTCCAAACTCTGGAATGATTCCCATAAAAGGGAAGACGTGATCCCCGCCCTGAAAAAGACCCTGCAGGATCTGCAGCTCGAATATCTCGACCTGTATCTCATCCACTGGCCTGTAGCCTTTAAAAAGGGAGTAGCCTTCCCCGGAAGTGACTCTGATTACCTTTCCCTGGAAGAAGTACCGATAAAGGAAACCTGGGAAGCCATGCTGGAGGCCAAGAAACAGGGGCTGGTGAAACATGTGGGAGTTTCCAACTTCAGCCAGAAAAAGCTTACTGACCTGATGACAGGAGCCGGGGAGGTTCCGGAAATGAATCAGATAGAGCTGCATCCTTTTTTGCAGCAACCCGAGCTGCTGGAGTTCTGCACGGAAAACAACATTCTCGTCACCGCTTACTCCCCTCTTGGCAGCGGAGACAGGTCTAAAGAGATGAAGGCAGAAAATGAACCTTCCCTGCTGGATGATCCTGTTATAAAAAGAGTAGCCGAAAGACACGGCGTCACTCCGGCGCAAGTCTTAATTAAATGGGCCGTGACAAGGGGTACTGCCGTCATACCCAAATCGACCTCCCGGGAACATATAATATCTAACCTTAGAAGTGCAGAGTTGAAGTTACAGGAGGAAGACATGATGGAGATCGCCAGTATAAGCCGAAAGTTTCGCTATGTGACAGGAGAATTTTTCGTCACCCCTGGTAATCCCTATGAAAATATTTATGACCTTTGAGAAAACACCTATAACTTTTTTTAAGAACATAATGAAAAAAGCACCCCTCTTACTTTTTACCTTCCTCTTCCTGCTGAGTTGTGTTGATGAAAAAACATCTCCTGAAATGGAAAGTCTCCACCAGCGGATCGATTCTTTAACCACTGCACTGGAGCAGGAAAAACAGCTTCGGGATTCCCTTCAAATGACAATAAAGGAAGTTGATTCCGTAAAGGGCGGATACCCACTTTTTTTTGGAAAAAAATATGAGGGGATCGAGGATCCTGAAGGCTTTATTAAGAACCAGCTTCAAAACCAGCCAGACAAGATCCCCCTAAGTCCGGTGTTAGGTGGGAACATGGAATTCAGAAAGATTGACATTATTTCTGAAAAATGGCTGTTGGCCATATACGATGACGGACACGTGCAGGGGAAAGCGATCATGCAATACGAACTTCAACCGGACGGGAGTGTTAAATATACCGTAGTCGCTACACAGGAATGATTTTCCTGATCGGGGAATCTCTGATTTTTCTAAGGTTGAACCTCCTGAAATGTACCATCCCCGACATGGGAAAAAGGTTATTTTTATACTAAATCCCCTGTGACTCCTTATTTTTTTGGTATCTTCAAAGGAGAATTTTATCATCATTTAAATCCGTTACACTATGAAGACGAACATCCAATTTGTACACTCCGAGACCAGCAATTCTGCGGAACAGCTGGTTCAGAAAAAATTAGAGAAACTGGAAAACAAATATGATTGGATCATAAGCGCCGATGTCCTGTTCAAGGAGGAAAATGACACCAATGGAAAGGGAAAGATATGTGCCATAGAATTGCACCTTCCCGGGCCACGTATTCACGCATCTTCCAACGAGGATAGTTTTGAGGCTGCCGCTGCCGAAACCGTAAATGATATTCAGAAACAGCTGGTGAAACGGAAGGCCGAAATGAAAAGCTTCTAAAGCTCATTTGAAAATACAGGAAGGGAAACCCCTAAAAGAAAAGTCGGAAATTCTCCGGCTTTTTTTTACGACCAGATCAACCGGAAAACGGTCCCAGCTCTCCCCCATCAGGTTGCGAATAACTGCGACTTTACTCCTTCATTCCGACAAATACTTCCCGAGAAAAAGGAGGTAATGGTGGAGCTGCCAAAATGCCCAATCCCTCTACAGGAGATGCAGCTGTGGCTCGCCTTCAGGACAACGCCCACATCCTCTGTACACAGACTTTCCATCAGGTCCTCGCCTAATTCCGTTGTCAGCCGCTCCTGTACCTGTGGTCTCCTGGCATGGTAATCCACCAGGCGGTGCAGTTTTGAAAGGCCAATGACCTTGTTTTTGGGAATATATACCAGATTGGCTATTCCTGTTATAGGGACGAAATGATGTTCGCAGAAGGAAATGAAAGGGATATTCATTTCCAGCAAGGGACTATGATAGGCATAGTTGTTTTCAAATAAGGTAAGCTTTGGTTTGTTTCCTGGATCAAGCCCTTTAAAAATTTCGTTGATATACATTCTTGCAATTCTTCGTGGCGTTTCCCTCAGGCTGTCGTCTTCTGGATTCAGGCCAAGTATCTGCAGGATTTCCTCAAATTTTTCTGTTAAAAGGTCGATCTTGGTATGATCACTAAGCGGCACAGCAGAAGTTACAACGGGAACCCCAATTTTTGCCTGCCCATTGACTGGAGGCCCCTTCTTCTCCACCTGCAGGTTATTTCCACTCATTTTCATAGAATCTGATTTTTTGCTGATTATTCTGGTACCCCATTAAATAATTAGAGGAGGTGAGGCTCAGAAAGGTTACAGGAGATGAAGGGTTTTTGGGCATTTAGTAATCCTACACCTGAGGTAAGTGTATAGAATTCAAATTACCGCACTTGCTGTCCGATCAGGTATTTGTCAGCAGATCCCTACCCTTGGGAGTAAGAAAAAGTCTGTCATTTTCTAAACTTATCAGTTCGAGAGTCAGCAGGTGACTTATTTTCGCTATGGGAGTTTCAGAACGAATAACTTCGAGGAGGTTCTCCTCATCTATAAGGCCAAGCAATTCTTTCATTGGTGGGGGACGTGGTTCTTTTTAAATAATACAATGCTCTTTTCCCTTTTAAATTCAATAAACTTCCTTGGCAAGGGATTTTGCCGGAGTTTTTTTACAAAAAATTGGAGTGCAATTGGAAATTGAAGTTCCTGATCAATCGCAACTTCTAAAATAACAGAAAGGAAGGAAATTCTGTTCCCACACCTGTTCTATTAACTCAAAATTATTATTTGAACGGAATTTTTATTAAATAAAAGTTAAAGTTTCATGAGTAGTATCCGGTGTGTAAAACTGCGCACGTAAAGACATTTCAAGAGGATTTTTCAAGAGGTAAGAAATCCCAGAAACTCCATAAAAGAAGACACTTTAAGAGTATTACATTATTAAATCCTGACTGTATACCAGTATCATAACCCTGATTCTTAATCGCGAAAGCATCAGACTAAGAATATTTTATTTTTTTACTCTATATGTTGTTAAATCAATTTTTAGATTATTTTAGCGAACTATTAACAAATAATTATTAACATATGAAGCACATTAAACTTTTTGCCCTGCTGTCCCTGACAGTGCTCTTCGTCGGCTGTGGAGCTTACAATGAAGTAGCTACCTTTCCTCCTTCTGACGAGGTTTTTATTACCTCAGGAGATGGAGACATCCAGAAGCCGTACACTCCGGTGGGACAGCTGATCTATGCCCGTACAGGATATCGTCTTGGACTTCCTATTCTTGGTCTTATTCCTTTTAATGATGTGAATCCTGATAAGGAACTCAGAGAAAAAGTAATGACCGAGATTCAGAAACAGGGAGGCGACGGACTTATCAACATGGTGATCACCTTTGAGGCTCCTAAAAACGGTTTCCTTGGACTTATGGCCAAAGGAGGAACTCTTTTCATCACCGGAACCATTATCAAAAGATAAAACCAGGGAATGATAAAAAGAATCTCCTTACTTCTCGGTGTCCTTCTCTCCTTCAACGCCTGGGGCCAGGCCTCAGTAGCAGGTTACAGCTCCAATTTTTCCTCCGCAGAGAAAGTGGGAGGATATAAGACGGGGTTTAAGGTGGAAATAAAAGACCAGAGGGTTTATCAGGATTTTAAGATCAATCTCGAATCCCTGGAAAATTCCCTCAATGGCTTTATTGAACTGCTATACGGCAGCACCAGCGACGGAGGGATCGAACTAACACAGCTGAAGCCTAAGGAGATCCTTATCAATCTTGAATTTTACAATTTTACTGAAGGATCTTCCAACGAGGCAATTTTAAAGGCGATTGCGCAGGTTCATGTGAATGGCGGAGGTTATAGCACCCTGTATTCAGATTTCAGCGTCAACGGCGAGGAATTCACCTCTATAAAGCTGAAGAACATCGGGAAAGCCAAAAATGCCGAAGAGGTCGAGGCTGTAATTGCAGAATTCTCCAAAAGGTTTGCAAAGAAGATCCTCGACCGAATTCAGGAGGAAACTGCTGTAGAGGAACATCTTATTTATGAGATCACCTCTATTGGTACCGCCATAAAATCGGGTACTGAGGCGGAGGCACGGGAAAAAGCCATCACCATGGCGCTGGTAAGAGCCTCAGAAATGGCTTTTGGAACCCAGGTCACCAACTATTCAGAGATCGTCGACTACGGCGATGTCACTGACAGTGTCCTCTCCGAAACCGGAAGTACCGTCCTCTACCATGAAGTCCTCGAAGACAGCGTCAGATTTACCGACGATGGCTATTGTTGTTTAATCGTAAAATCAATTCTTAAGAAAAAATGAAAAAACTTTTATTTTACCCCTTGTGCGCACTGCTATTTGCGTCCTGCGGCACTACCAGTACCGTAAGCACCACTTACAACTCTGACGGTTCTTCCGAAAAGGTCATTTCCCAGGACGGTGTCTTCGGAAAAAAAGACCTCGCAGTACTGAAGGAAGAATGGGAATATGAAACCCTTGTGGAAACCGGCGAAGCACCTGTACTAAATAAGTATGAGGAGGCTTCCCGTAACAGACTGCTGGCCCGGAAAGGGGCTATTCTTGAAGCCCAGAGAAAAATGGCTGAAAAGATCGGTACCATCAGGCTTAATGCCACCACTACCATGCAGGACTACGCCACCACCGATTTCGTACAGAGCAGACTGAATGTCTACCTGAAGGATGTGGAGGTGATAGGCGAGGAACACGATGAGAAAAATGGGATCTATAAGGTGACCATCCAGATGCCAAAGGTAAAACTGGTGAATGTGATCGAAGAATACATGAATCTCTAGAAATCCACGTATCCTAAAAGAAAAGGCTGCATAACGCAGCCTTCTTTTTTATAACCCAAACCTATAATTTTACAGGCTGACTGTTTTTGGTTCTTAATTCTTTAGGCCAGTCTCTCGATCTTTGCTCCTATTGCCTTCAGCCTTTCATCAATATCCTCATACCCCCTGTCGATCTGTTCAATATTGTGAATAGTGGAAGTCCCTTCTGCCGAAAGCGCAGCAATCAGCAAGGAGATACCTGCCCTGATATCCGGGGATACCATGGTGGTGGCCTTCAGGTTGGATTTGAAGTCATGCCCAATCACTGTTGCCCTGTGTGGGTCACAGAGGATGATCTTGGCGCCCATGTCTATCAGCTTATCCACAAAGAAGAGTCTGCTTTCGAACATTTTCTGGTGGATCAGTACACTGCCCCGGGCCTGAGTCGCCACTACCAGCATAATGCTCAGCAGATCCGGTGTAAATCCGGGCCAGGGGGCATCGCTGATGTTCATTATGGAACCATCGATAAAATCCTGCACCTCATAACCTTTGGTATGCGCAGGAATATGTATATCGTCCCCTTTTCTCTCTACCGTAATACCGAGTTTCCTGAAAGTGTTTGGGATAAGTCCCAGATCTTTCCAGGATACATTCTTGATGGTGATTTCGCTCCGGGTCATGGCGGCTAGCCCTATCCAGGAACCTATTTCGATCATGTCAGGCAGAATGGTATGGGTACAGCCTCCAAGAGAGTCTACCCCTTCTATTCTTAGTAAATTTGATCCTACCCCAGTAATCTTCGCTCCCATCCTGTTCAGCATGTTACACAACTGCTGCAGGTAAGGCTCACAGGCGGCATTGTAAATGGTGGTCTCTCCCTTGGCCAGGGCAGCTGCCATGACAATGTTGGCAGTTCCCGTTACTGAAGCTTCCTCCATCAACATGTAGGTGCCTTTCAGGCCATCCTTTGGGGCTTCCACTCCATAGAAACGCTCTTCCCGGTTATACCTGAAATCTGCTCCCAGTTTAATAAAGCCCTCAAAATGTGTATCCAGTCGGCGGCGACCTATTTTATCACCTCCGGGCCTGGGGATATAACCTTTTCCAAACCTGCCCAAAAGGGGTCCAACCAGCATGATGGAGCCGCGCAGGCCGCTTCCCTCCTCCTTGAACTTCTGACTCTCCAGGTAATCCAGATCGAGTTCATCGCTCTGAAAGCTATAGCTGCCTTTTCCCAGTTTCTCCACCTTGACGCCTAAGCTTTTAAGGATATTTATGAGCTTATTGACATCCAGGATGTCGGGGATATTGTTGATTGTTACTTTTTCGGGAGTCAGCAGGACCGCACACAGAATCTGCAGTGCCTCGTTCTTGGCTCCCTGGGGCTGGATCTCCCCTTTCAGAGCATGCCCTCCTTCTATTCTAAAAATTCCCATTTAAATGAATTAGTGACGTTGTCTTTTCTTGCTGCGAGGTTTTTTCTTCTGCTCCTTTTTGGAGAATTTATCCACCGCCTTCATCAGTTTGTCCGCATCGCTGAGATCTTCATCCCTGTTCTTCAGGTTGATCTTTCCTCCGCTGAGTTCCCTCAGGTGTTCAAAGATTACCTTGTCGTCAACAGTATCGCGGTTCCAACTCAAATAAGATTTCTTCATGTGGTTTGCAATGGTAAAGATTAGACCGTCTTTCTGGTCTCCATCCTCCCAGCTATTAGCCACATCGATCATGCGCTTGATATTGTTTCCGTAGAAGCGGTATTTCGGGAAATTCTGCGGATAATCCATCCGCTCCGGCCGTTCCGCCAGCATTTCGCGGGAAGGCTTCGGAAAGGGACTGGCAACATCGAGTTTGAAATCACTGATGATGAACAACTGGTCCCACAACTTGTGCTGAAAATCCGGTACATCCCGAAGGTGCGGATTAAGGTTGCCCATTACCGAAATAATGGCCTTTGCCATCCGGTTTCGCTCCTCATCATCCTCGATCTCAATGGTATGCTCCACCATTTTCTGAATATGCCGACCGTATTCCGGAATAATTAATTTACTCCTTTCGGAGTTATACTCTAATTCGTATGTCAAAATTGAATGTTTAAGTGGTGATATATACTGTAGAAGTTTATCGCATGCAAAATAGTAAATTATCCTTACAATGTGGAAACCTTTGTGAGGTTTATAAATTTAATGCAGATACTGCTGGGCCCAATCTCCGATTTGGCCCTGAAGGGTGGCAATAACCAGATTGCCGTCTCACCCCAACCTTCCTGGGAATCTGGAGATTCCCGCCCGGTTGCGACAGGATCTGGAGATCCTGTCGCAGC
>CAMPJY010000071.1 GCA_946887025.1 uncultured Salinimicrobium sp. | reverse complement strand
CCTAACTACGCCTTCAGCATCGCCAGGTCTTTTGAAAAATACAGCCTGCTGGATCAGGCGGTAAAGGCTTATGAATCGGGGATGCGCCTGAATCCCAACGCCAATTTCAATGTCCACCTGGCCCGGATCTACGGGGAACAGGGGGAAATCGAGAAGATGTTCACCAATTATCTGGACCTGCTGGAAAAGAATCCCGAGTTCCTGCCTACGCTTTACAGGAATTTCGGGCTGTATGTCAATGAGGATCCTCAGAACGAAGCCAACCTCCTTTTCAGGAAATTGCTGCTGAAGAGGCTGCAGGAGAACCAGGACCTGATGTACAATGAGCTGCTAAGCTGGCTGTTCGTGCAGCAGGGGGAATATTCCAAGGCTTTCATGCAGGAGAAGGCTATTTTCAGAAGGACAGGCCAGAATCTGGGCCGTATCATTCAGCTGTCCCTGATGGCGAAGGAGGAAGCGCCTGAAGCTTCCCAGGAGATCCTGGATTTCATCATTGCTGAAAGCCCTTCAGAAGAGATCAAACTCCAGGCCCACCAGATCAGACTTAGCCTGGCCCAGGAAACCACCGATCCGGGGGATTTATCAAAAATTGAGGAGGAGTACAGAAAAATACTTTCGCTGTATGGAAATGGACCCAATACCCTAGGCCTGCAGATAGATTTTGCCAATTTCCTCGCCTTCAGCGAAGGCAAAACAGAGGAAGCGCTCGAACAACTTAGGCAGCTGCTGGAACGGACTCCGGGGAAATTTGAGGAAGCTGCCGTGAAAATGAGCATGGCCGATATCCTGGTGCTGGACGAAAAGTTCAATCAGGCGCTCATCTATTACACCCAGGTGCAGAATATGGTGAAGAATGATGTCCTGGCCCAGGATGCCCGCTTCAAGGTGGCAAAGACGAGTTATTTCAAGGGCGATTTCGACTGGGCCAAGACCCAGCTGGACGTGCTTAAATCCTCGACCTCCCAGCTCATTGCGAACGACGCCATGGAAATGAGTCTGCTGATAAGCGACAATTCTCTTGAGGATTCGACCCAGGCCGCCCTGAAGGGCTATGCAAAAGCCGACCTTTTATCCTTTCAGAAGAAAGACGACGAAGCCATCGCCATTCTGGAGGAGGTCCTTGTAACCCATAAGGCCCAGAAGATCGAGGACGAGGCGCTGCTGAAGCAGGCGGAACTGTTTGAGAAGAAAGGGGAATTTCACAAGGCCGAAGAAAATTACCTGAAGATCATCCAGTTTCATAAAGAAGGCATCCTTGGCGACAATGCGCACTACCGTCTGGCCGAACTCTACAACGGGCAACTCCACGATCCCGAGCGGGCGAAAGAGTTTTATGAAATAATTATATTTAATTACGCCGATAGTATTTATTTTGTAGATGCCCGGAAGAAGTACAGGGAACTGAGGGGGGAGACGGTGGAGTAGTTAAGAGTTAAGAGTTAAGAGTTAGGAAGGGAATTTGTTCCTCCTGCAATTTTGACCTCCACGGTGACTTTCAATCATTCAATTTTTTCATCTTTCAATCTTTTAATCTTTCAATTTTTAAACAACAATGTACATATACAACGTCACCATAAACATTCAGGAGGAGGTTCACGACGCGTGGCTGGAGTGGATGAAGAAAGAGCACATTCCCGAGATGCTGTCGACGGGGAAATTCCTTAAGGCGCTGATGTGTCGGGTGATGGTGGAGGAACCTATGGGTGGGATCACCTATTCTGTCCAATATACTACCGAGAGTAAGCAAATGTTACAGCGTTACTATGAAGATGACTCTGTGCGCCTGAGGAGCAGGACCAAGGCTTATGAAGGAAAATTCGTGGCTTTCAGGACGGAGATGGAGGTGGTGAGCGAGATTCCCTAAAGAAGAGAACAAAATGAAAAAAAATTACAATAAAAAACCTTTTAAGGAGCATAACCTCATTCAGGAAGGCGAGGTCCGGGCCAAGAAACACCTGGGGCAGCATTTCCTGAAGGATGAAAAGGTGGCCGAGCGGATTTCTGATAGCCTTTCCTATAAAGGCTATGACTATGTCCTGGAAATCGGTCCGGGAATGGGGGTGCTCACCAAATATCTTCTGCAGAAAGCACCCGAACTGCACGTAATTGAAATCGATACCGAAAGTGTGTCCTATCTGAACGAACACTACCCCAAGCTGGAGGGCAAGATCCATGAGCAGGATTTTCTGAAATATGACATTTCCACGGTTTTCAAGGGGGAGCAGTTCGCCATTATCGGGAACTTCCCCTACAATATTTCGAGTCAGATTGTCTTCAAGATGCTGGAACTACGGGAGTATATTCCCGAATTTTCCGGAATGTTCCAGAAGGAGGTGGCCCAGCGGATGTGCGAAAAGGAGGGCAGCAAGACCTATGGCATCCTATCGGTGCTGGTGCAGGCGTTTTATGAGGCGGAGTATCTGTTCACCGTTCCCCCTTCGGTATTCAATCCGCCTCCCAAAGTGGATTCCGGGGTGCTGCGCTTTGTCCGCAGGGAAGATTTCTCCCTGCCCTGTGACGAGAAACTCTTTTTCAGGGTGGTAAAGACCGCATTTCAGCAGCGAAGGAAGACCTTGCGCAATTCTTTAAAAATTTTCCAGCTTCCCGAGGATTTAAAAGAAGATAGTATATTTGGCCAGCGTCCTGAACAATTAAGTACCACCCAGTTTATTGAGCTGACCCAAAAAATAGCGCCACATGCAGTTTCAGATCAGTGATGAATTAATCGAGCACATCCAGGCCCTCATCCGCGAAGGCAAGGATGAGGAACTGCAGCTGTATCTGGAGGAGGTCCACCACGCCGATATCGCTGAGATCATCGACGAACTCGAGCTGGATGAGGCGACCTATATCATCAAACTTCTCGACAGCGAAAAGACCTCTGAGGCGCTTATGGAGCTGGAGGAGGATATGCGGGAGCGCATTCTGGACAATCTTTCTGCTAAAGAAATCGCCGAGGAGCTGCAGCAGATGGATACGGATGACGCGGCAGACATCATCTCTGAACTTTCTGAAGAGCGAAAGCAGGAGGTCATCGAGCAGATGGAGGACGAGGAGCACGCGGAACATATCGTGGAGCTGCTGCGTTACGACGAGGACTCTGCCGGGGGGATGATGGCCAAGGAGCTGGTGAAGGTGAATGAAAACTGGAATGTGACCGGCTGTATGAGCGAAATGCGCGCCCAGGCCGAAAATGTGACCCGGGTGCATTCCATTTACGTGGTTGATGACAAGGGCAGGCTGAAAGGCAGGCTTTCGCTGAAAGATCTTCTCACTGCTCCCAGTAAGGCCAACATCAGCGATGTGTATATTCCCAAGGTGGATTACGTGAACGTGCATACCGAAGGCGAGGAAGTGGCGCGGATCATGCAGAAATACGATCTGGAGGCCATTCCCGTAGTCGATGAGATGGGGCGGCTCGTGGGTCGCATCACCATTGATGACGTGGTGGATTTCATCAGGGATGAGGCCGATAAGGATTACCAGATGGCGGCGGGTATTTCTGAAGACGTGGAGGCCGATGATTCCATCTGGCACCTCACCCGTGCTCGCCTTCCCTGGCTGGTGCTCGCCTTATTGGGAGGGTTGGTGAGTGTCACCGTACTCGGAACTTTTGATGCCGCCCTGGCCGAACACCAGGCTTTGTTCTTCTTTGTGCCCCTGATCGCTGCGATGGCAGGGAATGTGGGGGTACAATCTTCAGCCATTGTGCTGCAGGGTCTTGCCAATAAAACCCTGCGGGGGTCCCTGGTGAACAGGCTTCTCAAAGAAATCATGCTGAGCCTGTTTAATGGGCTGGCGCTTGCGTTTCTGCTTATAGTTGGGGGAGTATTGCTGCTGGGTTTCGATTTCTGGTTCGGGCTCACCGTCGGGGTTTCTTTGGTATCTGTAATTATCATTGCCTCGTTGATAGGCACCTTTGTACCTATCATTTTAGATCGGATGGATATCGATCCCGCCATGGCTACAGGGCCCTTTATCACCACCAGCAACGATATCTTCGGGATCCTGATCTATTTTACCATTGCCAAGGCTATCCTGGGGTTTTAGAAGACGGAGCGTGGGAGACGCAATGCATTGCATCTCTACGCTGAAAAATCGCTAGCTTTGTATAAACCCTCTTTTCAGATGAACGTACTCCACGTTGACAGCAACCATCCAACCCTGATCAAAAAACTCGCCGCTGCTGGCTATAACAATATTGAAGGCTATACCCTCACCCGGGAGGCGGTTTTGAAGAATCAGCAGCTGTACGACGGGATTGTCATCCGCAGCAGGTTTGATATAGATCGTGATTTTATCGACCGGGCGCCTAATCTGAAATTTGTGGGAAGGGTAGGAGCCGGGCTGGAGAGCATCGATGTGGATTATGCCGAGGAACGAGGCATCGCCCTTTTTTCTGCTCCTGAAGGAAACCGAAATGCCGTGGGGGAGCACGCGCTGGGAATGCTGCTTTCGCTGTTCAACAACCTGAACAGGGCCGACCGACAGGTGCGCGAGGGGCTGTGGTACCGGGAAGCGAACCGTGGAGTGGAACTGGAAGGGAAGACAGTGGGCATCATTGGCTATGGGAATATGGGGAAATCTTTCGCCAAAAAACTCAAAGGTTTTGATGTAAAAGTGATCTGTCATGACATCAAAGAAAATGTCGGGGATGAATATGCGGAGCAGGTGTCTCTGAAAAGACTACAGCTGGAGGCGGATGTTCTGAGCCTTCACACGCCCTGGACGCCCGAGACCAATCACTTCATCAATAAGGAGTTTATCGATGGCTTTTCCAATCATTTCTGGTTCCTGAATACCGCCAGAGGGAAGAGTGTGGTCACCGCTGATCTGGTAGAAGCCCTGCGCTGCGGAAAGATCCTCGGGGCCGCTCTGGATGTACTGGAATACGAAAAGTCCTCTTTTGAACATCTTTTTACGGATCACGAAATACCAGAGGCCCTTCAGGAGCTGTTACTGATGGAGAATGTGATCTTCAGCCCTCATATCGCGGGCTGGACCAATGAATCTCATATTAAACTAGCTAAAACAATAGCCGATAAGATCATTACTTCTTTCGGGACTTTTAAACAATAAAAAATATGAAAAACAGGGTTACAGGCATAGGAGGGGTATTCTTTAAAACCAAAGATCCGGCTGCGGTAAAGGAATGGTATAACAAACATCTGGGACTTAATACCGACCAGTGGGGCTGTACCTTCTGGTGGAAGGATAAGGATGGAAACGATTGTTCGACCCAGTGGAGCCCTTTTAAGGAGGATACTGAGTATTTCAAGCCTTCTGAGAAGGAGTTCATGATGAACTACAGGGTGGAGAACCTGGAGGAATTAATGAAAACCCTGAAGGCAGAAGGGGTGCAGGTGATGGAGGAGGTACAGATCGTGGAGGAGGGAAAATTCGGGTGGATCATGGACTGTGATGGGAATAAGATCGAGCTGTGGGAGCCTAATGATAAGGCGTTCCTATAGGTTTCTGAAAGGTTTCCCGCAGATTGCGCAGATTTTTACGCAGATTTGCGCAGATTTTTCTGCAGATAAATCTAAGGAGTTTCGGCAACTAAGGTTTTGACTGCTGGGCGGCTTTTTCCTCGAGTTCTTTCTGTAGTTCTTCCATTACGGGCTTGACTGTACTTTCGGGAAGGTCGGAAATCCGGATATACATCAATCCGTCGACGGCATCGTTGAACAGGGGATCCACATTAAAGGCAACTACCCTGGCGTTCTGCTTGATGTACTTTTTGATAAGTACGGGTAAACGCAGGTTGCCCGGCTCCAGCTCATCAATGACCTTATCAAACTTCTGAAGGTCGGCCTTGGTTTCGTCAAAAACGAAATCCTTGTCTCCATCCTTCAGTTTCACCTTGAATTCCTTCTTGGGACGCACGTACTGGGCGATATAAGGATCGTAATAGTGCGACCTCATAAACTCAATCATCAGCGATTTGGAGAAGTTGGAGAACTTATTGCTGATGCTTACCCCGCCAATAAGATATTTATGTTCAGGGAAGCGCAGGGTACAGTGTACGATCCCTTTCCACAGCAGGAACAGGGGCATGGGGCGCTGCTGGTATTCCCTGGTGATGAATGCGCGGCCCATTTCTATGGACTGGCTCATCATTTTATGCAGTTCAGGTTCAAAGCGGAACAGGTCCTGCAGGTAGAATCCATTGATTCCGTACTGCTCATAGATCTCGGCTCCCATCCCCATACGATAGGCTCCCGCTATTTTCTTGGCCTCATTGTCCCAAAGGAACATGTGGTAATAATAATCATCGAAAGAATCCAGATCGGTGGGATTGTTCGTGCCTTCCCCGATCTCCCTGAAAGTGATCTCCCTGAGCCTTCCAATTTCACACATAATGAAGGGAATGATCTCCTTTTTCGCCAGAAACACCTCATAATTCTTGCTCTCCAGCAAACGTTTGTCCAGGTGACGGCAGAGTTCCACCTCCTCCATCATTTTTTCGGTGCTGGTCTGATCAATGATCTTCTTAGGAGGTTTCGTCTTTTTCAGGGTCTTTGGAATCCCCTTAAAAAAGTTCTTCTTCTCGAAGGTGTTGGATAACATATAGGTCTTTCTCCTCAGAAATTCCGTAAGTCCTTCAATAGTGGTTATTGCGGCCTGATCTTCCACTGAAATAGGATTTCCGATCCGCACCTTGATACTGCGCTTATTCTGCGAAAGCATTTCGCTGGGCAGTTTGGCAGTCCTCAATACATCGCTCAGCGACGCCAGTTTATAAAAGAAGGTGCTGTTTTTGGCGTGAAAATAGATCGGAATGACGGGAACCTTGGCTTTTTCGATCAGTTTGATCGCAGTAGGTTCCCAGGGCCTGTCCACGATCATGCGCTCATCGCGATAGGTGGATACTTCGCCCGCAGGAAAGATTCCCAAAGGCTTGCCTTCCCTGATATGCAGGATGGCATCCTTGATCCCCGACAAGCTGGATTTGGCTTCCTTGTGATCTTCAAAAGGATTTACAGGCATGATGAATGGCCTGATAGGCTCGATGCGCTGTAAAAGGAAATTGGCGATGATCTTGTAATCCGGTCGCTGGGAAAGCAGCAGTTTCATCAGGATCATCCCATCTATGCCTCCCAGGGGATGGTTGGAAATGGTGATAAAAGATCCGGTCTTCGGAATTCTTTTCAGGTCCTCCTCAGGAATTTCAAATTCAATATCAAAGGCTTTCAGGATGGAATCGATGAATTCTTCCCCCGAAAGGTTCTTGCG
The DNA here is from genome assembly GCA_946887025.1 of uncultured Salinimicrobium sp. The sequence goes on along the minus strand of CAMPJY010000071.1, from coordinate 5,449 downwards.
CTTGTTGTATTCCCTGTTGATGACGGACAGCCTAGTGGTCCGCAATGCGAGCCATCCCATGGAGGTTCCCAGGATCCCGAATTTATCCAGTTTTAATACTTTAGCAACCTCCCTGGCATTGACTATTCCCATCGTTTGTTTTTATGTTGTTATTGCTTCAGAACCTAAGCCCTGGCAACTATCTGCACCGTTTCCTTGGTCACCTGTTTCAATAGTACCTCCCGGTCTTTTTCCAGATTGGCGAGTGCAAAAGTATCAAAATGTCTCACAGTGTAAAGTGATACGCCATTAATATATTCCACTTTAAATCGGGCCCTTAAATGATTGATTAACTTCTCTAAGTTATTAAATTTATTGTCAACACACACAGAAAAACTGATGGCAGAATTCTGGATGAGGTCGACTTTCATCTGGTATTTGTGAAAAAGGCTGAAGATCTCGCTGATATTTTCTTCGACCATAAAAGAGAAATCGAGGGAGGAAAGGGAGATGAGCACCTGGTTCTTCTTGACAATAAAACAGGGTATCTGGGGCAGCAGTTTCTGTCCCTTGCTCACTGCGGTGCCTTCGCCTTCGGGATTGAGGAAAGATTTTACAAATAGCGGAATCTCCTTGCGCTGTAATGGCTGAAGGGTCTTGGGATGGATAACGGAGGCCCCGTAAAAGGCAAGCTCTATGGCTTCTTCATAGGAAATCTGCTGTAGGAGTTGAGTATTCTCGAAAACCCTTGGATCCCCATTAAGCACCCCGGGCACATCTTTCCAGATGGTCACATCTGTGGCATTGAGGCAGTAGGCGAAGATGGCGGCGGTATAATCACTTCCTTCCCTTCCCAGGCTGGTGGTGAAGTTATTGGAATCGGCACCAATAAACCCCTGGGTGAGGGTAAGACTGTCCTTCTTTATGTATTTTGAGATGAGTTCCTGGGTCTCCTCCCATTCCACCTGGGCGTCCCTATAGGTGCTGTCAGTTTTTACCAGGCTTCGGGCATCCATCCATTCATTCTTTATCCCCTGTTCCAGAAGGTATTCGCTTACAATAGTGGTGGATATCAATTCCCCGTAGCATACCACCTGATCGTATACGAAATCATATTTTTCAGAGCGATTGTGTCTCAGAAAATTCTCCAGCTCCCTGAAAAGATCCTTCACTTTTGTGAAAGCCGGGGCTTCGTTGTGTTCAAAAAGCCCTGTCATGATCTCGTGGTGATACTCCTTCACCTCCTGAAGGCTGGCCCCCGCATCCCCGGTGTTCAGATAATCATGAATCACGACCTCCAGGGCATTGGTGGTTTTTCCCATGGCTGATACAACCACTACTTTATTGCTTGTGCCGGTGGATTGGAGGACGCGGAGCACGTTTTTTACTCCCTGGGCGTCCTTAACCGAGGCGCCCCCGAATTTGAATACTCTCATGCCAGTCTTGATATAAATTTTTTCATTCCCTCTTCGTCCATCTGTACCGTATACCAGTCTTTCAGGATCTTTGCGCCACAACGCTCGTAAAAGTCGATAGCGTGCTGATTCCAGTCCAGCACTACCCATTCGGTTCGTTTTACCTGCTGTTCCTCTGCAAATTCTATCACTTTTCTAAAAAGGGCTCCCCCCATGCCGGTCCCCCTGCTTCTTTCCTTCACGATCAGGTCTTCCAGATGCAGGGTGCGACCTTTCCAGGTGGAGAAGCGATAGTATACCAGGGCCATGCCTTCTATTTTTCCGTCCTGTTCTGTAACGAAACAATGGAAGTGCGGGTGTTCCCCGAAACCTTCGGCTTCCAGTAATTCCACGGTGGTGATCACTGCTTCAGGTTCCTTTTCAAAAGCCGCAAGTTCCCTGATGAGGTCAAGAACGGCGGGCATATCGGCCTTATTCGCTTTTCTGGTAATGAAATTCATGTCTTGGTTTTAAAACAAAAGTATGAATTGATTTTAAGAATAAATTGACGAAAACGTTGTAGTAACTTTATTTTATTTGGGTAGTTTTGTTCCCCTAAAAACCCATCAATGGCGAAGAAGCACCAGACCTTAGGAGAATTCATAATCGAAAATCAGCAGGCCTTTGCCTATTCGTCGGGAGAACTTTCCCGATTGATCAATTCTATCCGTCTGGCTGCCAAGGTGGTGAATCATGAGGTGAATAAGGCGGGGCTGGTGGATATCACGGGCGCAGCAGGAGAGGTAAATATCCAGGGGGAGGACCAGCAGAAGCTGGATGTTTATGCCAATGAAACCTTTATCCGCACCCTTACCAATCGGGAAATCGTATGCGGGATCGCATCAGAGGAATCTGATGATTTTATTACCATCGCAGGCAGCAGAAAGGACCACAAGAACAAATACGTGGTGCTGATAGATCCGCTGGACGGCAGTTCCAATATCGATGTCAATGTTTCCGTGGGCACTATTTTTTCTATTTATCGAAGGGTCACCCCCATAGGAACACCCGTTCAGCTGGAGGACTTCCTTCAGCCGGGGAACCTGCAGGTGGCGGCGGGATATATCGTATACGGAACATCAACAATGCTGGTATATACCACAGGGTATGGGGTAAATGGGTTTACCCTGAATCCGGCGCTCGGGTCCTGGTATTTATCCCATCCTGACATGCAGTACCCCGAGGATGGGCGGATCTATTCCATCAACGAGGGGAATTATGTGCATTTTCCACAGGGGGTGAAGGATTATATAAAATATTGTCAGGAGGAGGAAGGCGATCGGCCGTATACCTCAAGATATATAGGTTCCCTGGTCTCCGATTTTCACAGGAACATGATCAAGGGAGGGATCTACATTTATCCCACCAGTTCCCGGGCGCCTGAAGGAAAGCTGAGGTTGTTGTACGAGTGTAACCCCATGGCTTTTATAGCCGAGCAGGCAGGAGGCAAGGCCAGTGATGGGTTTAAAAGAATAATGGATATCAAGCCGGATGAATTACACCAAAGGGTGCCTTTTTTCTGTGGAAGTAAAAATATGGTGGAAAAAGCCGAGGAGTTCATGGCCTCTGATAAGTAAAACCTTGTCCCTGAAAACCCCCGCATCCTCTGCGTCACCTCCGCGCCCTTTGCGTGAACCCCTATTTCCCGCAGATCACCGCAGATTTATTCGCAGATATACGCAGATCTTTTGGGATTTGGAATTTGGAATTTTCACTTCGGACTTCCGACTTCGGACTTCCAACCCCTTACTCCTTCCTCAACAAATACAGATAATCCTCAAAATCTATCTGCCCACTGAAGATCTGCACCGATCTTTTGATAACCCCTTCCGAAGCCTCACTTGAAAATCCCAATCCGATTGCGTATTTCTTCAGCAGGTCCATTTCCTCATCATCTATATCGTGATCGGAAAATATGATCTTCAGCAGATCGTGAAGCCGCTCCAGGCGCTCCTGAACGTTGTTGTGGGGATTAATGGGAAAGGACTTGGGATTTTTCAACACCAGGCTGTATTCCTCTTCCCCGATATCCAGTTTCCGGGCAAAGCGGCGTAGCTGAGCTTCTTCCTGCGCATTAATATCCCCGTCAACTGCAGCCAGATTGACTATGGAGGCGAAGTGGCCAAGGTTCCTTAGATGTTCCCCCGAACCGAAAAGATCTGAAAACGACATAGGGCTGGTTTTTTATTTAAAGATAAGAAATAATTGAAAATAAGACACTAGAGACAAGACCCAAGAATCAAGACACTAGACTCCGGACTTCCGACTTCTTACAAATTTTTCCTAATCCCCAAGCCTCCTCTTCAAAATTGCTTAACTTTAAGAAAAGCTATCCATGAAAGAGCCTCTGCTTGCCTTCAACGACAAAGGGATCTATTGTGCCCAGGCGGATGTATATCTGGATCCGTGGAAGCCGGTGGACAAGGCCCTTATCACCCATGGACATGCCGACCACTCCCGCTGGGGGCACAAAAAATATATCACCCAGCATACCAATGTTCCCATTATAAAACACAGGCTGGGACCCATAGAAGTTTCAGGGGTAAATTACGACGAAACTTTCAGCATTAATGGGGTGAAGTTTTCCTTTCATCCCGCGGGACATATCATCGGTTCCTCGCAGATACGGGTGGAATATCAGGGAGAGGTCTGGGTGTTCACAGGAGATTATAAAACAGAAGATGACGGCATTTCTGTTCCATATGAGCCGGTAAAATGCCATGCCTTTATTACTGAATGTACCTTTGGGTTGCCCGCCTTTAAATGGCAGCCGCAGGAACAGGTGATGCGGGATATCAATGAATGGTGGCTGCAGAATAAGGAGGAGGGAAAGACCTCCGTACTTTTCGGCTATTCCCTGGGAAAGGCACAGCGATTACTGAAATACCTGGACCCTTCCATAGGAAAGATCTACACCCACGGCGCCATAGAAAACATGACAGAGGTGCTGCGGCCCATGGCTGATTTCCCCGAAACCATAAGGGTCACCAGGGAAGTCAAAAAAGAAGAGATCCGGGGAAATATAGTACTGGCCCCTCCCAGTGCCCACGGGAGTACCTGGATCAGGAAAATGTTTCCTTATGTCACAGGTTCAGCCAGCGGCTGGATGGCCTTTCGGGGAGCCAGAAGACGAAGGGCCATTGATAAGGGTTTCGTGCTTTCGGACCACTGCGACTGGCAGGGTTTACTGGCGTCCATTAAGGCGACTGGTTGTGAAAAAGTGGTATGTACACATGGATATACCGAAATTTTCTGCAGGTATTTGAATGAAATGGGCTACGACGCCCGAACAGCGGAAACCCAGTATGAAGGGGAGCTTTCAGAAATCAATGCCAGTTCCTCGGATGCTCCCGAGGATGCTGAGGTATTGACAGAAAATCCCACTTCCCAGAACCCGAATACCCCATGAAAGACTTCGCCGAACTGATAAAGAAACTGGACAGCACCAACAAGACCACAGTAAAGGTGGACGCCCTAACATCCTATTTCCAAAAAGCCGGGGACAAGGATAAGGTCTGGGCCATCGCCATCCTGTCTCACCGCCGCCCTCCACGCCCGGTGAATACTACCCTTCTGAGGCTGTGGGCTTCTGAACTGTCGAACATCCCGCTCTGGCTGTTCGAGGAGTCCTATCATATAGTCGGGGATCTCGCTGAAACCATTGCCCTGGTCATTCCGCCCTCCGAAGAAGTGTCGGAGAAGAGTCTGCATCAGTTTCTGGAAGAAATGATCGACCTGAAAAAGAAAACGGACGAGGAAAAGAAGGAATACCTGCAGGAAAACTGGCTTTCCCTGAATTACTATGAACGTTTTGTATTCAGTAAGCTTATTACCGGGAGCTTTAGGATCGGGGTGAGCCAGAAGCTGATGACCCGGGCTCTTGCGAAGGCAACAGGGGTGGAGGAGGATATCCTGGCGCATAAACTGATGGGGGACTGGAATCCGCAGTACGTCAGCTTTAATAAACTGGTCCTGGAAGAGCACGAGGAGGATCAGCTTTCCAGACCTTATCCATT
>CAMPJY010000070.1 GCA_946887025.1 uncultured Salinimicrobium sp. | reverse complement strand
CCCGGCTGCGGAATGAGCTCTGTGATAGTGGAAAGTGGAGAGTGGAGAGTGGAAAGTGAAAATGATTCGTAAGGGTTCCCGCAGATAACGCAGATTTTCATTGATTTTTTTCTTCGGGCTTCTGACTTCTGTCTTCCGACTTCCGTCCTCGGACTCCAAACTCTCGTCTCTCGAAAAAGCTAAATAAAATATAATTGCTCCCCCCATAGGGCCCGATTTCCTATTTTTAATTAAATCAAATTACGAAATGGAAAAAAGGATCGAAAGAATCGCCCGCACGGGTTATGCTGCAAAGGGGGTTGTTTATTGTCTTACGGGAGGTCTCACTTTTATGGCGGCCTTAAATCTGGGAGGCCAGAAGGCGGGGCAGCTGCAGGTGCTGGAATTTCTGGACAAAAAGCCCTTCGGAAATATACTCCTGTTCCTGGTGGGCCTTGGCATCGCCTGCTTTGCGATCTGGCGCTTCACCCAGGCTTTTTCTGATCCTGAAAATATAGGTTCTGACGGCAAGGGGAAATTCAAGAGGTTTGCCTTCTTCCTGAGCGGCTGCAGCTACCTGGTACTGGGATACTTCGCTTTCCTGAAGATCCTCGGATCCGGAAGCTCGGGTCAGGGGGGCAGGAAAACCTCTCTCCTGATGAGCGATTTAGGCCTGGTACTTTTAGGAATCGCCGGGGTGGCGATCCTCGGAAGGGGGCTCTATCAGTTCTACAGGGCTTATAATTCCAACTTCACGGAAAAACTGAATCTTTGGTACGGGCAACGCAGGGAATTGGTAAAAAAGACCGCTACAGCAGGGGTCATCGCCAGGGGAGTCCTTTTCGTTATCATCGGCTATTTTGCCTTCAGGGCAGCCGTATCCTCCGATCCTGCAAAAATCAAGGATACACAGGAAGCTTTTTCTTTTATACAGGACTCCGATTATGGGTCCCTCCTTCTGGGACTGGTGGCATTGGGGGCAATCGGGTACGGGATATTCATGTTCCTGACGGCGAGGTACAGGAATTTCAGGTAGGGGGTCGGGAGTTGGGAGTCGGAAGTCCGAAGTCCGAAGTTTTCATTAAATTGTCAAACTAATCTGACATTGATTATTATGAAAAAATATACCTGCCTGCTGTTCGTCCTTCTGTTTCAGATTTCTTATGCTCAGGAACCGGCTTCGCTGGAGGAGCTGAAGGCAGACATAGATTCTGTACTGGAGACCACGGAAGGACATTTTGCGGTCGCCTTTAAGGATATTTCTTCGGGTGAAGAGATCCTGATCAATGAAAGACAGGAATTCCACGCTGCCAGTACGATGAAGACCCCTGTGATGATCGAGATCTTCAAACGCGTGGAAGCCGGGGATTTTTCTTTGGAGGATTCGCTGCTGGTGGAAAACAGCTTCAGGAGCATCGTCTCCGGCGATGAATTCAAACTGGATATCAATCAGGATAGCGGGGATAAGCTGTACAGTCAGCTGGGCACAAGGGTAAGCATCCGGGACCTGATGGTGGATATGATCATCAACAGCAGCAACCTGGCTACCAATCTGCTGATCGAACTGGTGGACGCAAAGAAAGTTACTGAAACCATGCGAAGCCTGGGAGCCGAAGATATTATGGTGCTGCGGGGGGTCGAGGATATCGAGGCCTATGAGGCAGGACTGAGTAACACTACCACTGCCTACGATCTGCTGCTGCTTTTCGAAAAGCTGGCAGAAGGGAATTATATCAGTGAGGAAGCCAATGCCGAAATGCTGGCTGTCCTGCTGCAGCAACGGCATAATGACATCATTCCTGCCCTGTTGCCCGAGGAGGCCCGGGTAGCGCATAAAACGGGCTCCATTACAGCCGTAAGACATGATTCAGGGCTGGTCCTCCTGCCCGATGGCAGCAAATATGTACTGGTGCTGCTTTCCGATGAACTGGAAGATCCGGAGAAGGGGGTGGAGACCATGGCCCAGGTTTCCAGGATGATCTACGATTACGTGTCGGGGGAGTAACTTCTTTTGCCACGAATTCACGAATAACTTTTTAGAAAATATTCGTGGATTCGTGGCAAGAAAATCCCCTAAACAAAAAATACAGGTTTTCCCCTATATCAAATTTGCATCTCCCGTTGTACATTTACTATACCTAATTAAAAAAACTGTTGCACGTGAAACGGAATTTTTACAAATAGGAATTGTTTTTTTATTAGTAAAAAGATGAGGATAAGAGAGATTGGGGGATCTCTCTTATTCTTTTTTTTGTCCCATATTTTCGGACCTTTAACTTCTTAAAAATGAACTTATGAAAGAAGTTGCCATGATCTTTGGCGCTGCCTATGGCAGTCTTGCAGTGGTATTTGGAGCTTTTGGAGCTCATGCCCTAAAGAAGAGATTCACCCCCGAACAGCAGCAGAGTTTTGAAACAGGAGTAAAATACCAGATGTATCATGCGCTGGTGCTGCTGCTTATCGGCTCGACTTTGGAGCTGGAAAGCACTGTGGAAAGTCTGTTCACCTGGTGCTTCATCCTCGGGACCTTCTTATTTTCCTTCAGCATCTACGGCCTTTGCCTTAGCTCGGCAAGCGGGAAAAAGTTAAGGCTACTGGGACCCGTGACTCCGCTGGGAGGCCTGCTGCTGACGGCGGGCTGGGTGGGGTTGCTGGTATATTTTTGGTGAGAATGCGCAGGGGACACGCGATAAATCGCGTCTCTACTTGTGGAACGAAATAAAAAAAGCCGCCTGTAGTACACAGACGGCTCCTTTTTTTGGTGGTTAATCTGAAAAATTAATGCGTAATTATTGGATCCGCATTTCCGTCAGGATCTCCGTTGGCAGTTCCACTGGTGCTTGCGTTTCCTAGTAATAGTACTCCCGCAGCATGTGGGGAAGCCATGGAAGTTCCGCTGATGGAACCGTAGCCACCGTTCTTATAGGTGGAAAGCACACTCACCCCGGGAGCAGCATAATCCACCGGTGGGTTTCCGAAATTTGAGAAATAAGCCCAGTCGTCATTGGAATCGACGGCAGAGATGGTATAGATATTATTTCCGTTCGCTCTGGCCGGAGAAACATTATTGGCATCCTGGCTCTCATTTCCTGCGGCAAGGGCAAACTTAATTCCTCTGGAAGCAGCAGCCTTAACAGCATCATCCAAAGCCTGGGAAGCCGGGCCTCCAAGACTTAAATTGGCAACATCGCCACTTGAACCGTTTGCAGCAACGTGATCCACTCCAGCGATAATTCCGGAGTAAGAACCGCTACCTCTGTGGTTAAGTACTTTTACGGGGACTACAGTAGCTCCCGGAGCCACTCCAATCACCCCGAAATCATTGTTGATGGCGGCGATGGTTCCTGCAACATGGGATCCATGCCCATTGTTGTCATCCAGGCTGGTATCCTTTCCTGAGTTTACTGCATTAAATCCTCTTGAAGCATCCACATTCAGATCAGGATGGTCCAGGTCGATCCCAGTGTCCAGGACCCAGGCCACATTGCTTCCTGTGTAGGATGCAACCCCGTTTACCCTGGTAATTCCATAAGGAGTTTCCTGAGAACCGGTATCACCACTGCCTCCTCCATCATCTCCGTCTCCCGGATCACAAGGCCCTCCGTTAGGAGAACCACAAGGAGGTGCAAGGGCTACAATCTGATCCTGCTCAATAAAGGCGATCTGCTTGTCAGCCCGTAATTTTGCCACATCTGAAGCTGAAAGTTTAACAGCAGCTCCGGAAAGGGCAGAACTATACACCTGCAGGATCTCGGCAGTGGCGATCTTATTCGCTGCCAATACCTGCTGTGTCTTGTTCATCACTGCTTTCTGGTTGCTCAGATAATCCTGAGCTTTTCCGGTGCCTTTATCGCGGTAAACCACAATATATTGCCCGGGGATAGCCTGGGAATAGGTAGGAGCCATCTGTTGGGCCTCCTTTTCTTCCATCCCGGCTTCCTCTTTGGCACAGGAAGTCATTAAAAAAGCCACAGCAAGAACCATGGCCGACAATCGGTAGGTAATTCTTAAATTCATTTGGGTAAAGTTTTAGTTAATGATTTATTTGGTTAAACCAAACTAAACGTTTACCTGATTAAGTCCAATTATTTAACAGAGTGACAGAAAAGTTTAACTTTTCTTATCATTCCTTTGATAGTTATTGCAGATTGGTTTTATATCAGCAAAATTGAGGAACAACAAGATCCTGTTCCCTTATATTTCCGATTGAAATGCCAACATAATGTTAATAGTAGAGACGCAATGCCTTGCGTCTCCACGTTAATTAGTGCTCCACCTCCCCGTCCCACTCCGAGAAGCCTCCAAGAAGGTTATAGGTCTTGTTGAAGCCCAAGGAATCCATCAGGGTAGCAGCCTGTACGCTGCGCTTGCCAGAGCGGCAGTAGACATAGTAATTTTTCGATTTGTCCAGCTTTTCAAGTTCGTCCACGAACTCCTGCCCCTTATATATGTCCAGGTTCTTTGCGTTGGGGATGATCCCCTCGTCCACTTCTTCCTGTGTCCTTACATCCAGTATTACTGCATCCGGATCGTTCTTTACTTGTTCCTTGAATTCTTCTCTGGTCAGGTCCTTCATCTTTTTGAGTTTTTGGGTTTCACCTCCTACAAATATAAGACAGTATCCCAGAACCCCGGCTGCCTTTAAAAATTCCTTTTCTTTTTCTTTAAAAAAATTTGCCACAAAAAAATTCCCACCTATATTTGTCTTTATGAAAATGCAAACACAAAATACCTGGTGGTGGAACTACTTACGTCAGTCGTCGTGAGCACACCTCCTGTATCCAATATACACAAGGCTTGTCAATCACGACAAGCCTTTTTTTATTCATAATAAACAAAGAAATGTACAGATTCAGCACCACTTATAAGAAGATACTCGCAGATACCATTACCCCGGTGAGCGTCTACCTCAAAATCAGGGACCAGTTCCCGAACAGCCTGTTGCTGGAAAGCAGTGATTACCATACCAGCGACAACAGCTTCTCTTATATCTGCTGCAATCCCATCGCTTCCATTAAAGTGGATAAGGAGGTGATCACGGAGACTTTTCCGGATCGTTCCGAAAGAAATACTCCCGTAACGGCTGATACGAACATTCCGGAAGTCGTACATCAGTTCTCCCGAAAATTCAGCACAGAAGCCTCCGATTTCAAATTCATCAATAATGGGCTCTTCGGATATATAGCCTATGACGGGGTGAGGTATTTTGAAAATATTAAACTTGAAAAGAAACCGGGAAGCCTGAAGATCCCCGACATTTACTACGCGGTATATCAGAACGTCATCGCCATTGATCATTTTAAAAATGAGGCCTATGTATTCGACCACTCCTATGACGGCAGCAGTAATCTGGATAAGATAGAGCAGCTCCTCAAATCGCAGAATGTAGCCAGTTTTTCCTTCAATCTTTTGGGAGGCCCGACTTCCGGGGATACGGATGAAGCTTTCAGGGAAAATGTAAGCAAGGCCCGCGAACACTGTTTCCGCGGGGATGTGTTCCAGCTGGTGCTCTCCCGGCGTTTTACCCAGGAATTCAAGGGAGACGAATTCAATGTCTACCGTGCCCTGCGCAGCGTCAACCCCTCCCCTTACCTGTTCTATTTCGATTACGGCGACTTCAAGATCTTCGGCAGTTCCCCGGAAGCCCAGCTGGTGGTGAAGGGGGATCGGGCAGAGATCCATCCCATTGCAGGCACCTATAAACGTTCGGGAAATGACGAACTGGATGCGGAACTGGCGAAGAAACTGGCTTCGGATGAAAAGGAAAATTCGGAACATGTCATGCTGGTGGACCTGGCACGAAACGATCTGAGCAGGCATGGGACTGAGGTGAAGGTGGAGACCTATAAGGAGATCCAGTATTTTTCCCACGTGATCCACCTGGTGAGCAAGGTGGCGGGCCAGAAAAAGAAGGATACCTCGACCATGCAGATGGTGGCGGATACCTTTCCGGCAGGAACCCTCAGCGGGGCCCCCAAACACAAGGCCATGGAACTCATTGAGCGTTATGAGAAAGTGAGCCGGGAATTCTATGGTGGCGCCATTGGGTTCATGGATTTCGAAGGGAATTTCAACCATGCCATCACCATCAGGACCTTCCTGAGCAGGAACCATAAGCTGTATTTTCAGGCTGGGGCGGGAATTGTTTCCGAATCCAAGGAAGAAAGTGAATTACAGGAAGTATACAACAAACTGGGGGCACTGAAGAAAGCCCTTGAAATCGCAGAAAGCATCTAAGCAATAAAAATACAGACATGCAAGCTAGAACCCTCACAGAAATAAATTCCCCGGCAGCAGGCAAACAGACCAGCGTCCTGGTGATCGACAATTACGACTCCTTTGTATATAACCTGGTGCATTATCTGGAAGAGCTGGACTGTAAAGTTACAGTCTGGAGGAACAATGAAATCGACCTGGAAAGGGTAAAGGATTTCGACAAGATCCTTCTCTCCCCCGGACCCGGGATCCCGGAAGAAGCGGGTTTACTGAAGAAGCTGATTTCTGAATATGCTTCCAGCAAGAGCATCCTGGGCGTATGCCTCGGGCAGCAGGCCATAGGGGAAGTCTTCGGAGGGCAACTGGTGAACCTCTCCGCTGTCTTTCACGGGGTCTCCACGAAAATAAGGCAGTGCGTCCTGGACGAGATCCTGTTTCAGGACCTGGAGGAGGAACTGGAGGTGGGGCGTTACCATTCCTGGATAGTGGACAAGAACCTTCCGCTGTGCCTGGAAGCCACCTCTTATGATGAAAATGGGCAGATCATGTCCCTTCGACACAAGGAGTTTGACGTTCGGGGAGTGCAGTTTCATCCGGAATCCGTGTTGACCCCGCAGGGGAAGAAGATGCTGGAGAACTGGGTGGGGAAAAAAGTTAAGAGTTAAGAGTTAAGAGTTACGAGTTAAATTAAATTGATCTGCGCTTATCTGCGAAAAGATCTGCGTGATCTGCGGGAAACCCTTTTCAGTTATAATATAAACATTACATGAATACACTACTAAACCGTCTCATCAACCACGAAAAGATCTCCAAGGAGGAAGCCAGGCAGGCCCTGATCGAAATTGCCAGGGGCAGCTTCAATGAAAATCAGATCGCTGCCTTTCTGACGGTATATATGATGCGCAGCATTACCATTGAGGAGCTGGAAGGCTTCAGGGACGGGCTGCTCGAGCTTTGCCTGCCTGTCGACCTTCAGGAGTACGATCCCGTAGACCTTTGCGGAACCGGAGGCGATGGCAAGGATACTTTCAATATCTCCACCCTGGCTTCCTTTGTAACTGCTGGTGCGGGGGTAAAGGTCGCTAAACACGGGAACTACGGCGTCTCCTCCAGCTGCGGGAGCTCCAATGTGATGGAATACCTGGGGATCAGGTTCAGCAGCGAAGAAGGCTTTCTAAAAAAGAGCATGGAGGAGGCAGGGATCTGTTTTCTGCATGCCGCCCTGTTCCATCCCGCCATGAAAAATGTCGCCCCGGTACGCAAATCGCTGGCAGTAAAAACCTTCTTCAATATGCTAGGGCCAATGGTAAACCCTGCTTTCCCAAAGAATCAGGTGGTAGGGGTTTACAGTCTGGAGCTGGCAAGGATGTATGGGTATCTTTACCAGAATACGGATATTCATTACACCATCCTCCATGCCCTGGATGGCTATGATGAGATCTCCCTGACGGGTGGCACCAAAATGATCTCCAACAGCAGCGAAGCCATCCTGCATCCGCAGGACCTCGGGCTTCAGAAATTATCACAGGCCGACATCTCCGGGGGAGATTCGATCGAATCTGCTGCGAAGATATTCATGTCGGTGCTGCAGGGAAAAGCTACCAGGGCCCAGCAGGAGGTGGTATGTGCAAATGCAGGGGTCGCCATTGCCACCGTCAGAAGGATCTCCTTTAAAGAAGGCGTGGAACAGGCCACAGAATCCCTGCTGGGCGGGAAGGCGCTTCAGGCATTCACTCAACTACAGAATCTTAGCAAGAACTAATATGAACATACTTGAAAAAATAGCCCAAAGCAAACGCGAAGAGGTGCAGCTCAAAAAAGAGCATCTGACTTTGGATGTACTGGAGATACTGCCACATTTCAGTCGTCACTGCCATTCGCTTAAGGATAACCTGCTGAAGGATCCGGCGGGAATCATCGCGGAATTCAAGAGAAGGTCCCCTTCACTGCCCGACCTCAATCTGGAGGCGGATGTGGAGGAAATTACCTCGGGATATGAGTCTGCCGGAGCCTCAGGAATCTCAGTACTGACGGATGAGCTCTATTTTGGTGGTACTTTGGACGATCTGCTCCTCACAAGAGAGATCGCCCAGGTGCCCCTTCTCCGGAAAGATTTCATCATCGATGAATACCAGATCTACGAAGCCAAGGCTTTTGGCGCCGATGTCATCCTCCTGATCGCAGCCCTGCTGACACCTCAACAGATCCGGGATTTTGCAAGGATTGCCGGTACCCTGGGGCTGGAGGTATTGATGGAGGTACACGATGAAGAGGAACTCCTCAGGTCACTGACGCCCGAACTTCATATGGTGGGGGTCAACAACAGGAACCTTAAAACCTTCCAGGTGGATATAGAGACCAGCAAACAGCTTGCGGAAAAGATTCCCCAGGAATTCGTCAGGGTCTCCGAAAGCGGGATCAGTGCTGTCTCCAGCATCAGGGAACTGCAGCAGTACGGCTATAAAGGCTTCCTTATAGGCGAGAATTTCATGAAAACCAGGGATCCGGGGCAGACTGCTGCGGAATTCATAAAGGAGCTCCTGAAATGATCAGCCTGAAAGTCTGCGGAATGAAGTATCCCGACAACATTCGGGAGGTCGCGAGCCTGCAACCCGATTACCTGGGATTCATCTTCCATGAAGGTTCAGCACGCTATTTCGAGGAGGAAATTCCGGGGCTCAGGGACGGGATAAAAACCGTGGGGGTATTCGTCAATGCTTCCGTGGAAAAAGTGCTGGAAAAAGTCTCTAAATACGAACTGAAAGCCGTGCAGCTGCATGGGGATGAGAGTCCGGAATACTGCACGGAATTAAAGGAAAAACTAGAGCAGGGAAACCGGCCAGTGGAACTGCTCAAGGTGTTCTCGATGGATGAGACCTTCGATATGGAAGAACTAAAAGCCTATGAAGGCAAAGCCGACTACTTCCTCTTCGACGCCCGCGGGAAACAACGGGGAGGGAACGGAGTCCCCTTCAATTGGGACCTGCTGCTGGAATACGATTCTTCCACGCCCTTTTTCCTCAGCGGAGGAATCGGCCCGGAGGACAGTCAGAAAATAAAGAATTTTATAGATCAGTTACATCAGAAAGGAAAAGCCGGGCTGCTTCGGGGACTTGACGTCAACAGTTGCTTTGAGAGCGAACCGGGACGGAAGAAACCGGAGGACCTGAGGGCCTTTCAGCAGGAATTACAGCAATTTCTGAATAAAAAAAACTCAAATATATGAGCTACCACGTTAATGAAAAGGGATATTACGGCGATTTTGGCGGTGCCTTCATCCCCGAAATGCTTTATACCAATGTCGAAGACCTCCGGACACAGTATCTGGAAATCATGCAGGAGAAGAGCTTTCAGCAGGAATTCCGCCAGCTCCTGAAGGATTATGTGGGACGGCCTACCCCACTGTATTTTGCGGAAAGGCTCAGTGCCACCTATAATACCAGGATCTATCTGAAACGGGAGGACCTCTGTCACACCGGGGCGCACAAGATCAACAATACCATCGGGCAGATCCTTATGGCGAAACGCCTGGGCAAGACCCGTATCATCGCAGAAACGGGGGCAGGCCAGCATGGGGTAGCCACAGCGACAGTCTGTGCCTTGATGGGACTGGAATGCGTGGTGTATATGGGAGAAATCGACATAGAACGACAGGCCCCCAACGTGGCAAGGATGAAGATGCTAGGGGCGAGCATAGTGCCTGCAAAATCGGGCAGCAAAACCCTCAAGGATGCGACCAACGAAGCCATACGGGACTGGATCAACAATCCAGTCGACACTCATTATATCATCGGCTCGGTGGTGGGGCCACATCCCTACCCCGATATGGTGGCCCGCTTCCAGAGCATCATTTCTGAAGAGGTGAAAACGCAGCTGCTGGAAAAGGAAGGAAGGGAGAATCCTGATCAGGTGATCGCCTGTGTGGGCGGAGGCAGTAATGCCGCGGGAATGTTCTACCATTATCTGGATACTCCTGAAGTGGGGATCATCGCGGTGGAAGCCGCAGGGAGGGGTGTGGAAAGCGGGGAAAGCGCTGCCACCACCATTCTGGGTACCGAAGGCATCATCCACGGCAGCAAGACCCTGCTGATGCAGACGGGCGACGGACAGATCACCGAGCCTTATTCCATTTCAGCAGGGCTGGATTACCCGGGGGTGGGCCCCATGCACGCCAACCTGTTCAGGACGGGAAGAGCAGAATTCATGGCTATTACCGATGAGGAAGCCATGGCAGCGGGACTGAACCTTTCCAAAACAGAAGGCATCATCCCTGCCATTGAATCTGCCCATGCGCTGGCGGTGCTGGAAAAAAGAAGTTTCGGACCCGAGGAAATCATTGTCATCAATTTGTCGGGCCGTGGCGACAAGGATTTAAATACATATATAAACCATTTCAAATTGGCGTAGGGGCGTCCATCTCGGGCGCCCCCTCAGGCGCCCCACCCACATCCCATTGCCTGAAATTGCGATGCGCCAGTAGGGCGCCCGAAATGGGCGCCCCGACAGGACAGACAGAATGACAATAAACAATTTAATCTGAATTCGTATACCATGAACAGAATCACCAAAATACTTCAAACAGATAAAAAGCTGCTCTCCATTTATTTCACTGCCGGTTTTCCGGCTATTGATGATACCGAAAAAATAATCAGGGAGCTGGAGGCCGGAGGAGTGGATTTTATTGAAATCGGCCTTCCTTTCAGCGATCCCCTGGCCGACGGGCCTGTCATTCAGGAAAGCTCAGAGATTGCCCTTAAAAACGGGATGACTACAGAACTGCTCTTTCGCCAGCTGGAGAAGATTAGAAATATGGTAGATATCCCTTTGATTATCATGGGCTATTTCAATCCAATCCTGCAGTATGGTGTAGAATCTTTCTGCCAGAAATGTAAAGAGGTCGGCGTGGATGGACTGATCATCCCTGACCTTCCGCTGGATGAATATTCAGAAAACTACCGGAAAATCTTCAGTAAATACGACTTACTTCCAATTTTTCTCATTTCCCCCCAGACCAGCGACGCCAGGATCCGGGCCATAGACGCAGCTTCGCAGGGCTTCATCTATGTGGTGAGCAGTGCCGGGGTTACGGGAGGTACCTCAGGCTTCGGGGAGGAACAACTCGGTTATTTCAAGAGGGTTTCTGAAATGAACCTCAACTCGCCCCTCATTGTTGGCTTTGGAATTAAGGACAAGGAGAGTTTTGAGGCTGCCACGAAATATACCGAGGGAGCCATTATTGGAAGTGCCTTCATAAAACACCTGAAAAATCGGGGAACAGATGGTATTTCAGACTTTCTTAAGGCAATCCGCTAGTTTAACTCTCTTATAACAAGGCCTTAAGACAAATTAGAGCTCGGTACCCTTATATTTGTAGAAATCATAAAAACAGTAATCATGGGACGAATTTCAGATAAACACAGAGAGAGAAAAGATCACGATTCGGATCCGTTGAGTGGAGGTTTAGGAAAGACTAAAAGAGAAAACAACGATTTCGATATAGATTCAGAAACAATTAAGGACCAGCAAAACAAGAAATAATGGATAGCGGAGACAAGCAGAGCAAGCGAGGGAAATCATCCCTGAGTACCTATGGGGTCCTGCACCCCAATCGGGAAAAATTCAATTTAAAACCAGAGATCGATAAAGATCCACAACAACAAGATCCGGTCTAGTCCTTTTCAAAGAACTGACGGTATTGAAGAGCCCTGAAATCAATTGTATTGAATTCAGGGCTCTGCTTTTTCAGGCGTTTGTATAGCTCCATACTCCCGATCGCCCTGTTGGCAGACCCTGAAGGCGCCGTGAGGGATACGGTGTTTATCAGCCGCCCGTCCAGCACGAACTGGTGGATCCTGGGCACGTCGTTGGAAACCACTTCCATGCGCATTTCATAGATTTTCAACAGTCTTCTGAAGAAATATTCAGGCCCGTTTTTGCTGTTACCTCCGGTGAAGAGGAGGGTATGGATCTTTGGATGTTTTCTGAGGATCCCGATCAGGTCCCGCAGCTCCACGTCCATCATGCCCAGGTCGGAGGCATCTATTTTGTCTCTTTTACAGCTTTCTACGGTGTCGCAGATGCCGATCCCGTATTCTTTAAGGAAGTTTTCCCGCTGTTCGATGGCCCTTGCGGTGGTTTCGTATTTCAGGTCCAGGTGGAACATCTTGTCAAGAACCGCCCACAGCAGGCCGTCCCTGCTTCCATAGCAGAAATCAACGTCACCTTCCTTGAGGTCCCCTGTGGTGAATCGTGGGGGTGGAAGGGTGCCTACGATGAGCTTGGTGGCGTTTTTGGGGATGTAGGGAGGGTATGGGTGTTTATGATGGAACATATTTAGTGTTTATCTGGACGAAAAAGTTTTATAGTACAGTCGCAGCGGCCTGCTGGTCCAAATCTCCAGATTTGGACCCATCGGGTGGCGATCTGCAGATCGCCGTGGGAGCTTCGGGATATCGAATACGGGAATCTGGAGATTCCCGCCCGGTTGCGCTCTGATCTGGAGATCAGGCGCA
>CAMPJY010000069.1 GCA_946887025.1 uncultured Salinimicrobium sp. | reverse complement strand
CCGGCTCTTCCGGTACGTCCGCTTCGGTGGGTGTAAGTTTCGATCTCGTCAGGCAACTGGTAGTTGATCACGTGAGTAATATCATCTACGTCGATCCCTCGGGCTGCAACATCAGTAGCAACCAGCATCTGGATCTGGCGCGCCCTGAAACTTTTCATTACCAGGTCTCTCTGGTTCTGGCTCAGATCCCCGTGAAGGGCAGCTGCGTTGTAGCCATCCTCAATAAGTGTTTCAGCGACTTTCTGAGTATCGCGTTTAGTACGACAGAAGACTACTGAAAAGATATCAGGATTCGCATCGGCCAGTCTTTTGAGTGCTGAATAACGATCTCTTCCACCAACTACGTAATATTCATGCTTCACATTGGCGGTACTCATGTTTTTGGTACCTACAGTGATTTCCACTGGGTCATGCATGAATTTTTTGGCAATAGTAGCCACCTCTCTTGGCATGGTGGCTGAAAACAACCAGGTTTGCTTTTCAGCAGGAGTGTGAGATAAAATTGCGGTAATGTCTTCAAAGAAGCCCATGTTGAGCATTTCATCTGCTTCGTCGAGAATACAGTAATCGATGGCAGAGATATCTACCAGTTTACGGTTTACCATATCCTGCATCCTTCCGGGGGTAGCCACTATTATCTGGGCACCTTTTCTAATTTGGGCTGCTTGATCGGTAATGCTTGCTCCACCATAAATGGCGACTGTGTTTACTCCCTTGAAATACTTGGAGTAGTTCTTCAATTCATTGGTAATCTGTAAACACAGTTCTCGGGTTGGGGATAATATTAATCCCTGGGTTTTTTTACTTTCTGCGTTTATTTTCTGGATAAGCGGGAAACCAAAGGCTGCGGTTTTTCCGGTTCCGGTTTGGGCAAGAGCGACCATATCGGTGTCCTCTTGCAGTAAAATAGGAATGGCTTTCTCCTGAACTTCACTGGGGCTTGTAAACCCCATGTCTTCAATCGCCTTCAACAGGCCAGCATTCAATCCTAATAATTCAAATTTGTTCATATAAATAAAATAAGCGGCAAAGGTACGTATAAGTTGGTAGTTGGCGCTATAAATATTTAACTATTTCAAAATTAGTTGATTGGGGCGATTTCGATATGAATTATCAGGGAAAAAAAGGGGTGAGGCTTAACCTGAAATATCAACGGTGAAAACCTTATTTATTGAGATAATCCAGCAGTTCAGCCATTGCCTTGCCCCTGTGGCTCAGGTCTGATTTTTCTGCCAGTCTCATTTCACCAAAGGTTCTGTCGAAGCCCGTCGGCTGAAATACTGCGTCATAGCCAAATCCATTTTCTCCTCTTTTGGAAGTGGTGATGGTTCCGGAACAGATTCCGGTGAAAAGGAGCTCGTGTTCCCTGAAATTAAGTGCTATCACCGTTTTAAAACGTGCGGTACGATCTTCTACCCCTTCCAACTCCTTCAGCAACTTATCTATGTTGGCCTCATTATTTTTAGCCTCCCCGGCATAACGTGCAGAATAGACGCCAGGAGCGCCATTTAATGCCTTTACTTCGAGCCCCGTGTCATCGGCAAAACAGTCATAACCCAGCTTGTTCTTCACATATTCCGCCTTCTGAATGGCATTGCCATCAATTGTGTCGGCAGTTTCAGGAATTTCCTCAAAACAGCCGATGTCATTAAGAGAAAGCAGGCGGATACTGGCAGGCACCAGGGCCTTGATCTCCTCAAATTTATGCTGATTATGCGTGGCGAAAACAAGTTCCAATGGTTTATTCGTATTCATACTTTTTCATTTGTAAAAAATCCCCAGGAGGAAAAATTATTTGTGGTGATATGGTTCATTTTTAAGAATAGTAAAGGCCCGATAAAGCTGCTCCACGAAAAACAATCGCACCATCTGGTGGGAAAAAGTCATTTTGGATAAAGACAGCTTGCTCTGGGCTCGTGCATAGACTTCTTCAGAAAAACCATAGGGCCCGCCTACCACAAAGATAAGCTGTTTCATCCCGCTGTTCAACCGCTTTTGAATGAATTCCGAAAAGGCTTCAGAAGAAAATTGTTTTCCATTTTCATCGAGAAGAACCAGGTAGTCAGACGGGCTCATCTTTTCGAGTATCATTTTACCCTCTTTTAATTTTTGCTGCTCCACACTCAGGCTCTTGGTATTCTTAATATCGGGGAGGATCTCCAGCTCAAATTTGATATAGTGGTCAAGCCGTTTTGCATAGGTGTCAATGAGGCCCTGAAGGCTGCCTTCATCGGTTTTTCCTACGACTAGCAATTTTATGTTCATTGTATTATTTTAGCCTTTACTTCGTAACTTTATCAAAAATACGCACTACAATGATTTCAAAGGAACAATTTGAAAAGGAAATTGAATTAATTATTGAAAATGCCATCAGGGAAGATGTAGGAGAGGGGGACCACAGTTCGCTGGCCTGCATTCCCAAAGAAGCCAAGGGAAGGGCGAAACTTCTGATCAAGGACGAAGGGGTGCTTGCCGGAGTCGAATTCGCACAACGGGTTTTTAAAAAGGTGGATCCTGCTGTGGTGCTGGATATAAGAATGGAGGATGGAGCCAAAATGAAGGCCGGAGATGTGGCTTTTTATCTGGAAGGGTCTTCCCAGTCCATTCTCAAATGTGAACGCCTTGTGCTCAATGCCATGCAGCGAATGAGTGCCATAGCAACCAAAACAAATGCTTTTGTGGAAAAGCTGAAAGAAACTAATACAAAAATTCTGGATACCAGGAAAACGAGCCCCGGACTTCGTGCCCTGGAAAAATGGGCAGTAAAGATAGGAGGCGGGGAAAATCACAGGTTCGCACTTTACGATATGATAATGCTAAAGGACAACCATATCGATTTCGCCGGGGGAGTGAAGCAGGCGATCCTCAAAACTCAGAAATACCTACAGGAGAATAACCTCGACCTGAAGATAATAGTGGAGGCAAGAAATTTTGAAGAGATCAAGGCTATCATGGAAGTGGGAGGGATCCACCGTATCCTTATCGACAATTTTAACTTTGCAGATACCAAGAGGGCGGTACAGCTGATCGACGGCAAATTTCAGACCGAATCCAGTGGAGGAATTACACTAGAGACCGTAACAAAATACGCGGAGACGGGAGTGGATTATATTTCCAGTGGCGCCCTTACCCATTCAGTTTACAATTTGGATCTGAGTCTTAAAGCTTACTAGCCAATGAGCGATGAGGGGACCCAAGAGTCACAGAAGAAAAACAGCTTTTCCGACTGGTGGGTCAGGAAAACCCAGGCTGTTATTCTGCCCGGACTTGAGGGCCTGTCGCTTTATGATCTGATGATCATATTTTATGCGGGAATCATGGAAGGGGCTTTTTCCGCCAGGGCAAGTGCCATTTCTTTCAGCTTCTTTATGGCAGTATTTCCTTTCCTGTTGTTCATGCTGAACCTCATTCCTTTCATTACTTTTATCGATGATTTCCAGCTGGAATTCCTTTTATATATGGATTCCCTGCTTCCACCGAACACCCGGGAGTTCTTCGATGAAATTTTTCACGACATCGCCGCCAAAAAAAGAGGAGGCCTGCTGTCCTTCGTATTCCTGCTCTCCATTTTCCTGATGGCTAATGGGGTAAATGCTATTTTTACGGGCTTTGAATTCTCTTACCACACCAGTGTCAATCGATCCATTATTCGTCAATATGTAATTGCCCTTGGAATCTCCTTAATTCTGGCCTTTATTTTGTTAGCTACCATTGTGGTAACCATTTACCTGACTTATATAATGGAAGACCTGAAACAGGTGGGGGTTTTGAAAAATGCTGTATTCTGGGCTGACATAGGCAGGTACATAATATTTGTACTGATGATCTATATGGTCGTGGCCATCCTATATTATTCCGGCACCCGGGAAGGCAGGTTATCAAGGTTCTTTTCGATTGGCGCGTTTTTCAGCACCTTCCTTATAATAGCCACCACCTTCCTGTTTGGGATCTATATTGAAAATTTTTCCAATTATAATGAGCTCTACGGCTCTATCGGGGCGCTTTTAATTTTAATGGTGTATATATGGATTAATTCTAATATCTTGTTGCTCGGTTTTGAGCTAAACGCCTCATTGATCAAACTTAAAAAGAAATAACTTATAATACCTGCTTATGAAGAATGTGATGTTACTTTTGCTGACTGTGTTTTCAGTCGGCCTGTCCAATGCCCAGACCAAAGTGGGCGATGCCACCCTTCCCAACACCGAAACTTTTGATGATGCCACCCTGGTGCTAAATGGAGCCGGAGTAAGGGAAAAATTATGGATAGATCTTTATGCCGCCGGACTCTATCTGGATAAGAAGTCAAGCGATTCCAAGACTATCATCTCAAGTGAGAAACCTATGGCTATAAAGCTGCATATTGTATCTGGCCTGATCTCCAGCGAAAAATTAATTGATGCAGTAAGGGATGGTTTTAATAAATCCACAAATGGAAATACCGCCCCTATACAGCCACAGATCGATACCATGCTAGGTTATTTTAAAGATGAAATAACCAAGGATGACGTTTTTGATCTGGTGTATCTTCCGTCCAGGGGCGTTGTCGCTTATAAGAACGGGGAAGAGCGTGGGGTAGTCAAAGGGAAAGATTTTAAGGAAGCCCTTTTTGGGATCTGGTTATCCAGTGACCCTGCTGATAAAGGTTTAAAAGATGATCTTTTAGGGAAATAATTTTTCTGACCTAAAAATGAAAGACCATCCAAAAAGGATGGTTTTTTGTTTTGAAGTCTGTCCACCATCTTTATTTTTTATTTTTGCTGAAAACCCCCACTTCCATGTCCTATTTTGTGAACGTTATTTTGCCCCTGCCCCTGGAACGGCACTTCACCTATTCCGTTACAGAGGCCGAGGCGGAATTCCTACAGGTGGGAATGAGGGTGGCGGTACCATTTGGAAAGTCGAAAGTCTATACCGGAATTGTTTCGACTATCCACAGGAAAGCGCCGGAGATTTATAATGCCAAGCCAATAGAGCAGATTCTCGATGAACAGCCGCTTATTTCAGAAAAACAATTGAAATTCTGGAAATGGATAGCAGGCTATTATATGTGTTCTGAGGGGGAGGTCTTAAGATCCGCTTTGCCGAGTGCTTATCTGCTCGAGAGCGAAACGGTGGTGCAGTTAGTGAAATTGGAGGCAGAAGTGGAGGTTGAGCTTTCAGACGACGAATTTTTACTATTGGAAGCCCTGGAGAGGCAGTCAACCCTGAAAATTCAGGAAATCATTAAGATCCTGGATAAAAAGACCGTCCTGCCCGTCATTAACAAGCTGGTGGAAAAGAATCTGGTGGTGGTCAATCAGGAAATCCATGAACAGTATAAACCAAAACTGGAGCGGTATGTAAAACTGGATCCAGCTTTTTCCTCCGAGGAAAAGATGCATGAGCTGCTGGATGTGCTCGACCGCGCACCAAAGCAGAGGGAAGTGATTCTTACCTACTTCTCCCTTTCGGCGAGAAGCAGGAAACCAATTAAAATTACAGACTTAAGTAAGGAAAGTGGGGGTTCTGCGGCAGTAATAAAATCCCTGATAGATAAACAGATCCTGGAGGAATATTTTATACAGACTGACAGGGTCGGGTATTCAGGAGGGGAAGAAAATGATTCCCTGCAACTTAATGAATTCCAGGATCAGGCCCTGGAAGAGATTGAAGCCTCCTTTACGTCAGAAAATGTCTGCCTTCTCCATGGGATTACCTCTTCTGGTAAAACAGAAATATATGTAAAGCTGATTGAAAAAGTAATTGCTTCGGGAAAACAGGTGCTTTATCTCCTCCCTGAGATCGCCCTGACCACCCAATTGATCACGAGGCTCCAGCATTACTTTGGGGAAAAGGTGAGCGTGTATCACAGTAAATATTCCGTGAATGAGCGGGTAGAGGTTTATAGGAATGTTTTGGACAATAGCGAAAAGGCACAGGTGGTGATAGGCGTTAGGTCGAGTATTTTTCTGCCTTTTGTAGATCTTGGACTTATTATAGTCGACGAGGAACATGAGGCGACTTTTAAACAATACGATCCGGCACCCCGATATAATGCCCGGGATGCCGCGGTGGTTCTGGGGAAGATACATTCGGGAAAAGTGCTTCTGGGGTCGGCTACCCCAAGTGTTGAATCTTATTTTAATGCCATCCATCACAAATATGCGCTCGTTAATCTCGACAGGCGCTATGGAAATGTCTTGCTGCCTGAAATAGAGATCGTAGATATAAAAGAGAAATCCAGGAAGAAACGAATGGTCGGGCATTTTTCAGACCGGCTGGTGGAGGAGATCAGGGAAACCCTTGGCAATAATGAACAGGTGATCCTGTTCCAGAATCGAAGAGGGTTTTCGCCTATCCTGGAATGTAACACCTGCGGGCATTCCCCCCAATGTCCCAACTGCGACGTGAGTCTTACATTTCACAATCACAAGAACCAGTTGCGCTGTCATTATTGTGGATATCATATCGCCATGCAGCAAAAATGCATGGCCTGCGGCAGCCCGGAGCTTAACACCAAAGGTTTGGGTACGGAACAGGTGGAGGCTGAGCTGCAGGCCCTGTTCCCGGGACATAAAATAGGCAGGATGGACCTGGACACCACCCGTGGCAAGAAAGGCTACGAGAAGATCATTTCTGCTTTTGAATATGGAGAGATCGATGTTCTGGTGGGGACGCAAATGTTGACCAAGGGTCTGGATTTTCGTAAAGTGAGGCTGGTAGGGATAATGAATGCCGACAGCCTGTTGAATTTCCCTGATTTCAGGGCTCATGAAAGAAGTTTTCAGTTGATGCTTCAGGTTGCAGGAAGGGCCGGGCGTACACAAAAAAGGGGGAAAGTGCTCATTCAGACCTATAATCCGAATCATCGCATAGTACAGCAGGTATCTACGGCTGATTATAAGGATATGTTCAAGGATCAGCTGGAAGAACGCAGGCAGTATAAATATCCCCCTTTCTATCGTCAGATCAGGATCACTTTAAAAGGAAGGGATTTTTCCAGGGTTAATGAGGGAGCTGACTGGCTGGCAAAAGCTTTGGGAAATGTGTTCCGTGAAAATGTCCTGGGGCCTGAATTCCCCCCGATAGCCAGGATCAGGAATGAATACTACAAAAACGTTTTACTGAAGATTCCTCAGAAGCAGTCACTTTCCAGTACTAAGGAAGTTACTGAGAAGGTGCTACAGAGTTTCAGGGCTATTGCTGCCTATAGAAGCGTAAAGCTGGTAATTAATGTGGATCCTTATTAGAAAAGGAGGTTATTCGACAAGGAATCTGAGAGGTTACTGATTGGCAGCGGCAAGGGCTTCCACAAGTTCAGATTTCTTATGGCGGCTAAGGGGGATCTGTTGCTTGTCGATCTCAATGTTCCGGCTGTTGTAGCGTTCTATTTTATCGAGATTAACAATGTAAGATTTATGGATCCTTAGGAACTTATCCGGAGGCAGCTGGTTCTCAAAAGATTTCATGGTAGCCAAAACCACAAAACTGTCTTTCTCAGTTACGAATTTCACGTAATCTCCCAGGGCCTCAATATATTTAAGTTTGCTGAGCATTACCTTTCGGTTTTTGAGATTGCTCTTGACAAAGATGAATTCCTCGTCTTCAATCTGGGCTCCGCCTTCAGTTTTTAACTTGAATAGATTAAGGGCCTTGGTAACTGCATTATAGAACCGATCTTTTGAAATAGGCTTGTGAAGGTAATCCACAGCGTCATAATCAAAAGCTTTAAATGCGTATTTGGTCTTTCCGGTAACAAAAATAATCTGTGGCTTATTGGGAAGGTCGTCCAGGAGATCAAAACCCGAAAGTATTGGCATTTCTATATCGAGGAAAATCAAATCGACCTGGACATCCAGAAGGCCGTTTTTAGTTTCAATGGCATTATTATACTCGGCTACCAGCTTGAGCGAAGGATGGTCCTTAATGAGCTTGACAATCGACAGGCGTTGTAAACTCGAATCATCAACTACGGCACATTTGAGTACAATTTCTTCCACAAGAATGGGATTAGTAAAAGCAATATTAAACAAATATTTTCTAAATTACAAGAGGTTGATGAAGTTGACCGATTAAAAAAGACTTTTGT
This sequence comes from uncultured Salinimicrobium sp., assembly GCA_946887025.1. Next base: position 4,660 of record CAMPJY010000069.1, on the reverse strand, counting down.
CGAGGTTTTCAGGCTTTGATAATAGAAAAATAAGTTCTATTTTTGCAGCCAATTTTAATTTAAAGTAGATTTATATGAATCATTATGAAACTGTTTTCATCTTGAATCCCGTTTTATCTGAAGACCAGATAAAGGAAACAGTGAAGAAATACGAAGATTTTCTTGTTTCTAGAGGCGCCAAGATGATATCAAAAGAGGACTGGGGTCTAAAGAAATTGGCTTACCCAATCCAGCACAAGAAAAGTGGTTTTTACCATTTATTTGAGTACACTGTTGAAGGAGAGGTTATCAATCCTTTGGAAGTGGAATTCAGAAGGGATGAGCGCATGATGCGTTATCTGACTGTAAGATTGGATAAACACGCCATTGCCTGGGCAGAGAAAAGAAGAAACAGAAACAAAGAAAAAGCGTAAGTTATGTCATCTATAGAACAACAAGCTAAAGGTAAAAAAGATGGGGAGATCAGATATCTGACTCCGCTTAATATTGATACCAATAAACAAAAGAAGTATTGCCGCTTTAAAAAGTCAGGTATTAAATATATCGACTATAAAGATGCAGACTACCTATTGGCCTTTGTAAACGAACAAGGTAAATTGTTACCACGTCGTTTAACCGGTACTTCTTTGAAATACCAGAGAAAAGTGGCTGTTGCCGTTAAACGTGCACGTCACCTTGCATTAATGCCTTATGTTGGCGATTTATTAAAATAAAAAGGGGCAATTATGGAATTGATACTTAAAAAAGACGTAGAGAATTTAGGATTTAAAGATGATGTTGTTACCGTGAAGAACGGATTCGGCAGAAACTTTCTGATCCCTCAAGGTTTTGCTGAATTGGCAACCCCTTCTGCCCGTAAAGTTTTGGCTGAGACGCTAAAACAACGTGCTTATAAAGAACAAAAGGAGATTGACGAGGCTAAAGCAGTTGCTGCCAAACTTAATGGTTTGGATGTTAAGCTTACTGCCAAGGCTGGTGCAGGCGACAAGATCTACGGATCTGTTACCAATGCCGACCTTTCTGAAGCTTTAGCTAAAGAAGGTATTGAGATCGAAAAGAAATATATCACTGTTGCCGGTGGAAGTATTAAGCGTTTAGGTCAGTATGAAGCTACCTTGCGTTTCCACAGAGCTGTGGTTGTACCTTTCAAATTTGATGTTGTTGCGGAAGCAGCATCCTAAAACATCATACAATACTACTAAAGCCTGCTTCTGTTGAAGTGGGCTTTTTTATTTAACTGAATTCTATATTTATGAAATACGCAAGACTGACTAAAGAGCAGTTCGACGAACTGCATAAGGAATTTATTAATTTTCTTGCCACACAATCCATAACAGCTTCGGAATGGGAGGACATTAAGACTAATAAACCTGAGGCTGCCGAAGAGGAACTGGACATTTTCAGTGATCTTGTCTGGGAAGGGGTTTTAAATCAGGCCCGTTTTCTGGAACACTTTTCGCCACAGCAAATCTTCCTGTTCAATATTACCGAAGTGACCATCAATCTTATTGGGGTGAAGGTAGAAAACGAACAGATAGATGTCACCACACGGGAAGGTTACCAATGGTTGCAGAAAAATCTAATGGACGATTCCGTTTCCCTGTATACTTCATCCAAAGTCATCAGCGAAGACAGGAATATGGATATTTTTGCGCTCATTCAACAGGGGGCAGTGATAACCAAGGGGGATCTTTATGGCTTTTTTGAAAAACATCTGGGGCTGTAAGGTTATTTTCCCGCAGATCAAGTAAATTTTTACGGTGATCTATTCGTACCTTAAAGATTCAATTGGGTCCTGCTTTGCAGCTTTGGTAGCCGGATAGCTTCCTGCAAGTATAGCCACAAGGATAGTAATCCCCGTAGCCGAGAGAATGGCTTTCCAGGGGGTGACGAAATCAAAACCTGCCATGGATGAAACGCCCATTCCGATCAGGATTCCAAGAAGGATCCCCAGCAGGCCTCCAATCTGACCGATGATCAGGGTTTCCATGAAAAACTGGGAGGCTATGGTATTCTTTTTTGCTCCCAGAGCTTTTCTCACCCCAATCTCGCGCGTCCTTTCAGTTACGGATACCAGCATGATATTCATAAGGGCAATAGAGGATCCGAAAATAGTAATGATGGATATTATCCAGGCCGCGAGATTCAGGTAGCTTGTGATCTGGAAGATCTGATTTATCAGATCATCACTCCTCCCCATTCCGAAATTGTTCTCCTCCACAGGACTAAGGCCCCTAATATTCCTGAAGGTGAGGATTGCCTCTTCCTGAGCCCCCTCCAGCATTTCTTTATTATTGACCCGCACACTTATATTGTAGTTGATGTTCGGCATTGTGAAAATCGATCGGGCATACTGAAGAGGGATCAGGACCCGCAGGTCCTGGTTATTTCCAAAAGTGGAACCTTTTTCTTCCAGAACCCCAATAACTGTAAATTTAACGCCTCGGACACTGATCGTCTTTCCTATAGGATCCATATCTTTAAACAGACCATCGGTGAAGTCGGAGCCGAGGACTGCCACGTTATTATTGTTCTCTATATCAAAATAGTTGAAATCCCTTCCTTCCTGCAGTTCCAGGCCTGAATTGATAAGGTAGTTCTCATTAACCCCCAGGATGCTGACTTCTGGATCTGTTTCCTCATTTTCATATTTCACCTCTGCCGAGGAGGTTCCGGTGAATGAAATGGAAACCTGGGTGCCGGGGTAATTGTACTTATCTTTAAACTCCTTGACCTCCCTATATCCGATAATGGGATTGATTTTTTCCCGTTCCCCGCCTTCCACACGCACCTGGTTGTCGTATTGCTGCAGGTTGAAGGTGTTGGCTCCCATGGAGGCAAAGTCACTGCTTATGGTGTTTTCCAGGGCCGTTACGGCACTGAGAATCCCTACCAGGGCAGTAATTCCTATGGCAATGATCAAAACGGTCAGAATAGTGCGGAGCAGTTGCCCTTTTATGGAATCAAAAGCAATTCTGATATTCTCTTTGAAGAGTGAAAACATTCGGTTAGGCTGATTTTCTTTATTAGACGCTAATTCGTGCAGCTTGTTACGGAATGGGGGATATTTTCCGGATTTTAATTAACATAAGTTCAGAATTGCGCAATTTCTCCTGTAACCCCGGATTCTTTAAAATTTATAACTTCCCCAACATTTTATTTCCTAAAGATTACAGACCTTTATTATAGAGGCTTCAGTAGGTGAAGTAGAACTAAGAGTGAATCTATGGGATATTTTGAAAAGTTAGTATGGTAAGGCAGGAGCTTATTTTTGGCCTCCTTAGCATTTTTCTGGGGCTCATCGTATTTGTTCTCGTATTTCTTAATCTGAATAAAATGAAGGCGCTGCATTCCCCCTATTGGAGGGAAAGGCTGGAGGTTTACAAAATCCTGGCAGCAGGAATCGCTTTTCTTGTGCTGGGCCTGTACCTCATTTTTGCCTGATCTCTATAAAGAAGATACCATGCAAATTAAAATTGTTTAAATGAAATGGAAAGGCAGAAGGCGGAGTACCAATGTTGAGGACCGCAGAGGAAAATCAACCGGCACCAAGATAGCTGCAGGTGGGGGACTGATTGCCATAATTTTTCTGGTGATCCAGCTCTTTGGAGGTAGTGAGGTTAATCAGATCCTGGATCAGATTCCACAGCAGGGACCTGTGACTGAAGAGCGGGAGCTGACAGCCGCTGAGAAAGAACTTGGAGTTTTCACAGAGGTCGTGCTTGCGGATACGGAAGACATCTGGAATGAGATCTTTGCTCAGAATGGAGCAGATTACAGGGAGCCGGGGATGGTGCTTTTCTCCGATAGAGTTCAGACCGCCTGTGGTGGAGCTTCTGCAGCCTCCGGGCCTTTCTATTGCCCTGCAGATGAAAAGCTGTACATGGACCTCAAATTCTTTGAAGAGCTGCGTACACGCTTCGGTGCAAAGGGGGGAGACTTTGCCATAGCTTATGTAATTGCTCATGAAGTGGGGCATCATGTCCAGAATTTAATCGGAACGGCGGAGGAAGTGCGGCGCCTGCAGCAGGGGCTTAGCCAGGCTGAGGCAAATGAGCTTTCCGTGGCCCTGGAGCTGCAGGCCGATTTTTATGCGGGAGTTTGGGCGCACCATAATCAGGAGAACCTCGATCCCGGCGATATAGAAGAGGCTTTAAGCGCAGCTAGTGCGGTAGGGGATGACGCCATCATGAAAAGAACTTCCGGGACAGTTGTGCCGGATGCTTTTACGCATGGAACATCCAGACAGCGGGTTGAATGGTTTACCAAAGGCTACCGTACAGGTAACATAAGTCAGGGAGAAACCTTTGAAGCATTATTGAATTAATTTGTTCCAGTAATACCCCAGAAATGGGGAGGTTTGGCTGCATTAAAAAAGGCCGTTAAAGCTTTCTTAATCCTTTTTTCAGCGGCTAAGAAAATATTAATTTGCGGCTTTGAAGATGGATGAAATGCACGTTGCCGATAATATTTTAAAGGAAGTAAAAGAAGGGAAAATTGCCGATATTTTTGCAGAACCGGATAAAACCAAAGTTTTTCTCCAGTTGAAAGAACTGGAGATGATAAAAGTTTCTGAGGAAAAAGTCGAAATAACCGAAGAAGGGGAATTAGCTCTTGACAAAGGAATAAAATCCTACTTCGCCCATAAAAGGGCTACCCG